>NC_014306.1:3600117-3900127 GCF_000196615.1 Erwinia billingiae Eb661 | reverse complement strand
CGTTCAGTACCGGCATCCTGCTGATCCCTTGTCTGTGGCTCGGGTTCGCGGTGCAGGACACCCGGACCTCGTTCTCCACCTTTATGATTATCGCCCTGCTGTGCGGCTGTGCCGGAGCCAACTTCGCCTCCAGCATGGGCAATATCAGCTTCTTCTTCCCGAAAGCGAAACAGGGCAGCGCGCTGGGAATTAATGGCGGCCTGGGCAATCTCGGCGTCAGCGTGATGCAATTCTTCGCCCCGCTGGCCATCTCCTTCGGCATCTTCAGTTTCTTTGGCGGGGGTTCGCAGGTGGCTGCCAACAGTGAGGTGATGTGGCTGGAAAACGCCGCCTGGTTGTGGGTACCGTTCCTGGTGATTGGCACCCTGTTGGCCTGGTTTGGCATGAACGATTTGGCCTCCTCGAAATCCTCGCTGCGTGAGCAGCTGCCGGTGCTTAAACGCGGCCATCTGTGGATTATGGCGGTGCTGTATCTGGCGACCTTCGGCTCTTTTATTGGCTTCTCGGCGGGCTTTGCCATGCTCTCCAAAACCCAGTTCCCGGACATCGTGATCCTCAAGTACGCCTTCTTTGGCCCGTTCCTTGGCGCATTGGCCCGCTCCGTCGGCGGCATGCTGTCCGATAAATTCGGTGGCGTGCGCGTCACGCTGATCAATTTTGTGGTGATGACCGTCTTCAGCGGACTGCTGTTTATGACGCTGCCTGCGGGCGACCATCCGGGATCGTTTATCGCCTTCTACAGCGTGTTTATGGTGCTGTTTATCAATGCCGGTCTGGGCAGCGGGTCGACCTTCCAGATGATCGCGGTTATTTTCCGCAAAAATACCCTTGAGCGGGTGAAAGCGCAGGGCGGCAGCGACGAACTGGCGCAGCATGAAGCGGTAACCGAAACCTCCGCAGCGCTGGGCTTTATCTCCGCCATTGGCGCCGCAGGCGGCTTCTTTATCCCGCAGATGTTTGGCATGTCACTGGCGATGAGCGGATCCCCCGCCGGCGCGATGAAAGTCTTCCTCGGTTTCTACCTGCTGTGCGTGGTGATCACCTGGGCGGTCTACGGCCGTAAGAAAATCAGCTAGCGGTTATTCGGTCCGTTTCGGCAATGTTGAGGCGGACCGCAAGCCACTACTCCCTCTGCGCCGGGCAGGCGTAACGGGAAGCGGGAAAGGGATGCGAAGCGTGTTTTTATAGAACAATTTCAGATAAATACGCGCTTTTCACCGCCTCCTCCTTTAGTGGTATTCCGACTAAAACCCTCGGGTTTAGCCTCTGTTTCTGTTGATCGCCATCAATCTGCCCCTTCGGGGGCAACAGTACTCTGCCCGCAGATTAAGCAATGTTGTCGCTTCACACCTAACAATATCAGGCCTTCAGGAGAATTCCGGATGAGCAAGTTTCTTGACCGGTTCCGCTATTTCAAACAGCTAGCCGAACCTTTTTCTGGCAAACATGGCCAGACCCTCAACGCCAACCGTGACTGGGAAGATGGCTATCGCAGCCGCTGGCAGCACGATAAAATTGTCCGCTCGACCCACGGCGTGAATTGCACCGGTTCCTGTAGCTGGAAGATTTACGTCAAAAATGGCCTGGTCACCTGGGAAACTCAGCAGACCGACTATCCGCGCACCCGCCCGGATTTGCCAAACCACGAACCGCGCGGCTGCCCGCGTGGTGCCAGTTACTCCTGGTATCTTTACAGCGCCAACCGCCTGAAATACCCGTTAATGCGCAAAAAGCTGATCGCCCTTTGGCGTGAAGCGAAGCTGCAGCACAGCGATCCGGTCGAGGCCTGGGGTTCCATCGTCAGCAATGCGGAAAAAGCCAAAAGCTATAAGATTGCCCGTGGACGCGGCGGTTTTGTTCGCTCCAGCTGGCAGGAAGTGAACGAGCTGATTGCCGCCTCGAACATCTATACCGCGAAAACCTTCGGCCCGGATCGCATCGTTGGCTTCTCGCCGATCCCGGCGATGTCGATGGTCTCTTATGCCGCCGGCGCCCGTTATCTGTCGCTGATTGGCGGCGTGTGCCTGAGCTTCTACGACTGGTACTGCGACCTGCCGCCCGCGTCGCCAATGACCTGGGGTGAGCAGACCGACGTGCCGGAATCGGCTGACTGGTATAACTCGTCCTACATCATTGCCTGGGGCTCAAACGTGCCTCAGACCCGCACGCCGGATGCGCACTTCTTCACCGAAGTTCGTTATAAGGGCACCAAAACCGTCGCTATCACGCCGGATTATGCTGAAGTGGCCAAGCTCTGTGACCAGTGGCTGAACCCGAAACAGGGCACCGACAGCGCGATGGCGCTGGCCATGGGCCACGTGATGCTGAAAGAGTTCCACCTCGATCGTGAAGTGGGCTATTTCCGCGATTACGTTCGCCGCTACAGCGATATGCCGATGCTGGTGCTGCTTGAGCCGCGTGAAGGTGGTTTCTATGCCGCCGGCCGTCAGCTGCGTGCCAGCGATCTGGTCGATGGCCTGGGCCAGCAAAACAACCCCGAATGGAAAACCATTGCCATCAATGAAGCGGACGGCGAGCTGGTGGCACCGCAAGGGTCGATTGGTTTCCGCTGGGGTGAGCAGGGCAAATGGAATCTGGAATCGCGCGAAGGCAAAGGCCAGCAGGAGGTGGAGCTTCAGCTCAGCCTGCTCGGTAAGCATGACGAGGTGGTTGAGGTCGGCTTCCCGTACTTTGGCGGCATCACCAGCGAGAACTTCAACAGTGTCGCGCTGGAAGAGATCCTGTTGCACAAGCTGCCGGTGAAGCGCCTGACCTTAGCCGACGGCAGCGAAGCGCTGGTGACCAGCGTCTACGATTTGACCCTGGCCAACTACGGCCTGGAACGCGGGTTGGGCGATGCCAACTGCGCGCAGAATTACGATGAGGTCAACGCCTACAGCCCGGCATGGGCAGAGCAGATCACCGGCGTGTCGCGTCAGAACATCATCCGTATTGCCCGTGAGTTTGCCGAAAACGCAGAGAAAACCCGTGGCCGCTCGATGATCATCGTTGGTGCCGGTATGAACCACTGGTATCACATGGACATGAACTACCGTGGCCTGATCAATATGCTGGTGTTCTGCGGCTGCGTCGGACAAAGCGGCGGCGGCTGGGCGCACTATGTGGGCCAGGAAAAACTGCGGCCGCAGACCGGCTGGACGCCGCTGGCTTTTGCGCTGGACTGGCAACGTCCGCCTCGCCATATGAACAGCACCTCGTTCTTCTATAACCACTCCAGCCAGTGGCGCTACGAGTCGGTTACCACCGAAGAGCTGCTGTCGCCGCTGGCGGATAAAAGCCGTTACAGCGGCAGCCTGATTGATTTCAACGTGCGCTCCGAACGCATGGGCTGGCTGCCGTCCGCGCCGCAGCTCAACGTGAATCCGCTGCACATTGCCGCTAAGGCCGACGCGGCCGGCATGTCGCCGGTGGATTACACCGTCGACAGCCTGAAGCAGGGCACGCTGCGCTTTGCGGCGGAACAGCCGGACAGTCCGCAAAACTTCCCAAGGAACCTGTTCGTCTGGCGTTCCAACCTGCTGGGCTCCTCCGGTAAAGGGCATGAGTACATGCTCAAATATTTACTCGGCACCGAAAACGGCATTCTGGGCAAAGACCTCGGCCGTCAGGGTGGCGTGATGCCGGAAGAGGTGGAATGGCAGGATAACGGCGGTGAAGGCAAGCTCGACCTGGTGGTGACCCTGGATTTCCGCATGTCCAGCACCTGCCTTTATTCCGATATCGTGCTGCCGACCGCCACCTGGTATGAAAAAGACGACATGAATACCTCGGATATGCATCCGTTTATTCATCCGCTCTCGGCGGCGGTCGATCCGGCCTGGGAGTCGAAAAGCGACTGGGAAATCTACAAAGGGATCGCCAAAACCTTCTCAGAGCTGTGTGTTGGCCATCTTGGGGTAGAAACCGATGTGGTCACGCTGCCGGTGCAGCACGATTCCCCGGCCGAACTGGCGCAGCCGTTTGAGGTGAAGGACTGGAAAAAAGGCCAGTGCGCGCTGATCCCAGGCAAAACCGCGCCACATATTATTGCGGTAGAACGTGACTACCCGGCCACCTGGGCGCGTTTCACCTCGCTCGGGCCGCTGCTTGATAAATTGGGCAACGGCGGCAAAGGCATCAGCTGGAATACCCAGACCGAAGTCGACTTCCTGAAGCAGCTTAACTACGTCAAGGCGGACGGCCCTGCTGCCGGTCGGCCCAATATCGACAGCGCGATTGATGCGGCGGAAGTGATCCTCTCGCTGGCACCGGAAACCAACGGCCAGGTGGCCGTTAAGGCCTGGCAGGCGCTGAGCAAAATCACCGGCCGCGACCACACGCATCTGGCGCTGAATAAAGAAGACGAGAAGATCCGCTTCCGCGATATTCAGGCGCAGCCACGCAAAATTATCTCCAGCCCAACCTGGTCAGGCCTTGAAGATGAGCATGTGTCGTATAACGCCTGCTACACCAACGTTCATGAGCTGATCCCCTGGCGCACGCTGAGCGGCCGTCAGCAGCTGTATCAGGATCATGAGTGGATGCGTGCCTTCGGCGAAAGCCTGCTGGTGTACCGTCCGCCAATCGATACCCGTGCCGCGAAGCCGTTCCTCAACCAGAAGCCTAACGGCAACCCGGAGAAGGCGCTGAACTTCCTGACGCCGCACCAGAAATGGGGCATTCACTCCACCTACAGCGACAACCTGTTGATGCTGACGCTGTCGCGCGGCGGGCCGATTGTGTGGATGAGTGAGGACGATGCCCGCGAGCTGGGCATTGAGGATAACGACTGGATTGAAGCCTTTAACGCCAACGGCGCGCTGACGGCCCGCGCGGTGGTCAGCCAGCGTATTCCGGCTGGGATGACCATGATGTACCACGCCCAGGAGCGCATCGTGAATATTCCCGGTTCGGAAATCACCAGCCAGCGCGGAGGCATTCATAACTCGGTCACGCGGACCTGTCCGAAGCCGACCCATATGATTGGCGGCTACGCGCAGCAGTCCTACGGCTTCAACTATTACGGCACCGTCGGCTCGAACCGTGACGAGTTCGTGGTGGTGAGAAAAATGAATCACGTTAACTGGTTAGACGGTGAGGGCACCGACGATTGCCAGGGCAGCCAGCAGGAGAAACAGCCATGAAAATTCGTTCGCAAGTCGGCATGGTGCTGAACCTCGACAAATGCATCGGATGCCACACCTGTTCGGTGACCTGTAAAAACGTCTGGACCAGCCGTGAAGGCATGGAATATGCCTGGTTCAACAACGTCGAGAGCAAGCCGGGCGTGGGCTATCCCCATGCCTGGGAAGATCAGGAGAAGTGGAAGGGCGGCTGGATCCGTAAAATCAACGGCAGGCTGGAGCCACGCATGGGCAGCCGCGTCGGGCTGCTGTCGAAAATCTTCGCCAACCCGCACGTGCCGGAGCTGGATGACTATTACGAGCCGTTTGATTATGACTATCAGAATTTGCATACCGCGCCAGCGGGCAAGCATCAGCCGATAGCCCGTCCGCGCTCGCTGATCACCGGCAAGCGGATGAAGAAGATCGAAAACGGCCCGAACTGGGAAGAGATCCTCGGCGGCGAATTCTCGAAACGCTCCGCCGATCAGAACTTTAATAACATCCAGAAAGCGATGTACGGCCAGTTTGAAAACACCTTCATGATGTATCTGCCGCGCCTGTGTGAGCACTGCCTGAATCCGGCCTGCGTGGCGACCTGTCCCAGCGGCGCCATTTACAAGCGAGGCGAAGACGGCATCGTGCTGATCGATCAGGACAAATGCCGCGGCTGGAGGATGTGCCTGACCGGCTGCCCGTACAAAAAAATCTACTTCAACTGGAAAAGCGGCAAGTCGGAGAAGTGCATCTTCTGCTATCCGCGCATTGAAGCGGGTCAGCCCACCGTCTGTTCAGAAACCTGCGTCGGCCGCATTCGTTATCTCGGCGTGCTGCTGTATGACGCCGATCGCATCGAACAGGCGGCCTCAGCGGAGAACGAGCAGGATCTCTACCAGCGTCAGCTGGATATTTTCCTCGACCCGAACGATCCGGCGGTGATTGAACAGGCGCTGGCAGACGGCATTCCAAACAGTGTGATTGAGGCCGCGCAACGATCGCCGGTGTGGAAAATGGCAATGGACTGGAAGCTGGCGCTGCCGCTGCACCCGGAATACCGCACCTTACCGATGGTCTGGTATGTGCCGCCCTTATCGCCGATCCAGTCGGTTGCCGATGCCGGTGAACTCGGCCACAGCGGCGTGCTGCCGGATGTGGAAAGCCTGCGTATCCCGGTGCAGTACCTGGCGAACCTGCTGACGGCGGGGGATACCGCGCCGGTGTTGCTGGCGCTGAAGCGGATGCTGGCGATGCGTCACTACAAGCGCGCCGAAACCGTCGACGGCGAAGTGGATACCCGCGCGCTGGAGCAGGTTGGGCTGACGGAAGCGCAGGCGCAGGAGATGTACCGTTACCTGGCGATCGCTAACTACGAAGACCGTTTCGTGGTGCCCTCCAGCCACCGTGAGCTGGCGCGCGAAGCCTTCCCGGAAAGCAAAGGCTGTGGCTTTAGCTTTGGCGACGGTTGCCACGGCAGCGACAGCAAGTTCAATTTGTTTAACAGCCGCCGCATTGATGCGATAGATGTGGGCCGCAAAACGCCACCGCAGGAGGATCGGTCATGATCAGCTTACGTGTTATTGGCCGACTGATGGATTACCCGGAACAGGCGCTGTTCGATCACGCTGCCGAGCTGGTGGACGCGCTGCAAAGCGCGGCTGAACTGGATGCGGATAGCCGTGCTCCGCTGGTGCAGTTTATCCACGACTTCTGCGCCCGTCCGCTGCTGGACGTGCAGGCGGAGTACTGCGAGCTGTTCGATCGTGGCCGCGCCACTTCGCTGCTGCTGTTCGAACATGTGCACGGCGAATCGCGCGATCGTGGTCAGGCGATGGTCGATCTGCTGGATCAGTATCGTGCCGACGGTCTGCAGCTGGATTGCAAAGAGCTGCCGGACTACCTGCCGCTGTACCTGGAGTATCTGGGCAACGGCTCAGTGCAGCGGGCACGCGGCGGATTACAGGATATCGCGCCGATTCTGGCGCTGCTGGCGGCACGTCTTCAGCAGCGCGAAAGCCCGTATGCGCGGTTATTTGACGCGCTGCTGTCGCTGTCCGGCAGCGGTGTGCAGGCCGACGCGTTGCAAAGCCAGGTGGCAAGCGAAGCCCGCGATGATACGCCAGCCGCGCTGGATGCGGTGTGGGAAGAGGAGCAGGTGAAGTTCCTCGGCGAGCAGGGCTGCGCCTCTGCGCAACAGGCCACGCATCAGCGTCGCTTTGCTGGCGCGGTCAAGCCTCAGTATCTGGACGTGGCGCAGGCCACGCCACGTTCCTCAGGACACTAATCATGCACTATTTATCGCAGTTCTTTTTCGACATCTATCCCTATATTGCCGGCGCGGTTTTCCTGATCGGCAGCTGGTTACGCTACGATTATGGCCAGTACAGCTGGCGTGCAGGCTCCAGCCAGATGCTGGATAAAAAAGGCATGCGTCTGGCCTCGAACCTGTTCCATATCGGCATTATGGGCATCTTCTTTGGCCATATTGTCGGCATGTTAACGCCGCACTGGATGTACCAAGCGTTCCTGCCGATTGACGTTAAGCAGAAGCTGGCGATGATCGCCGGCGGCATTTGCGGGCTGTTAACGCTGGTGGGCGGCGGGCTGTTGCTGAAGCGTCGTCTGACCAATCCCCGCGTGCGGGCCACCAGCAGCGTGGGCGATATCCTGATCCTGACGTTGCTGGTGGTGCAGGTTTGTCTGGGATTACTGACCATCCCGTTCTCGGCCCAGCATATGGACGGCAGCGAGATGATGAAGCTGGTGGCCTGGGCGCAGGCGGTGGTGACCTTCCACGGCGGGGCTTCTCAGCATCTTGAGGGCGTGGCGGTGATTTTCCGCCTGCATATGGTACTGGGGATGACGCTGTTCCTGCTGTTCCCTTTCTGCCGCCTGGTGCATATCTGGAGCGCACCGGTCGAGTATCTGACCCGCCGCTATCAGATTGTGCGTAACCGCCGTTAATTTATTAGCGAGCGGAGTATTGCAGGGCCAGGGCTAATCCCCTGGCCTTTTTTATCCCCGACCGAAAATTTCAATCACCGCATCCAGATGATCCTTCATTGCTTTTTTCGCTGCACGCGGATCGCGCGCGCGCAGGGCTTGCAGGATCGCCAGATGTTCGGTTTCAGAGCGATGCGGCATATCCTGCGGGGTGTAATGCTGTTGCAGGCTGCGGAACATGCTGCCGTAACGGTGTCCTAACAGATGGGCGATGATAAAGGCATAGGCCGGATTGCCGCTGGCCTGCGCAATGCGGATATGAAACAGCCGATCGCCGGGATGCGTCGCCGAGCCTTGCCGGTTATCGCGGCAGTTCTGCTCATAAGCCTGCTCAATCAACGCAAGTTCGTCTTCTGACGCATGGCGTGCGGCCAGTGCGGCGGTTTCAGGTTCAATCAACCGGCGGGTTTGCAGCAGCGAAAACGGCGGCAGTTCGGCGCTGAAATCCAGCTGGATATCCAGTTCATCATCCACATCGGCCCACTGATCGCGGCCAGCCTGCATCATCACCGGCTCTTCCGACGCGACGGTGCCGGGATGGCAAACAATGACTCCGTTGCCGACGCGCACATCCACGAGGCCAATCACTTCCAACGCGATTAACGCTTCCCGCACCGACGCGCGGCTGACCTGCAGCTGACTGGCAAGATCGCGCTCGGCAGGAAGCTTGCTGCCAGGCGGAAATTCACCGCTGGCAATCAGCTGTTTCAGCTGATCGGCAATCTGGCGGTAAATTCTTGGATTTTCTAATTTTTTTATCGGCATGGCTCACCAGGCATTTTTTCAGTTAAGCGATTCAGCCAGCAGTTTGCAGAAATACGGCTTGCTGGAATGTTTTTAACATGTGAAAAATTGGTTAAATAAATAGCGCGTTTTACGGCTGAATATGCCCTGAATCATAGCAAAAGGGCACCGCTTAAAACGTTTTTTTTCACCGTTAATGGCCTGACCATTAGTCCTTTAATCAACGGGAACCGTTATGGATCTTCAGGGTAAGAAAGTGCTGATCACCGCCGCAGGGCAGGGAATTGGCTTTAATACCGCGCAACTGTTTGCCGATTCGGGCGCGGAGGTGATCGCCACCGATATCAATATTGCCCGCCTACAGGAACTGCCCGGCGTCACCGGCAGGGTGCTGGACGTGACCGATACGCAGGCCATTCACGCGCTGGCGGAAGAGCTTGGCAGCATCGATGTGCTGTTTAACTGCGCTGGCGTGGTGCACAGCGGCGATATCCTCAGCTGCACGGAACAGCAGTGGCAGTTTGCCCTCGACCTGAACGTGACCGCCATGTTCCACACCGTGCGGGCGTTTTTGCCCGGCATGCTGGCGCAGCAAAAGGGCTCGATTATCAATATGTCTTCCGTCGCGTCCAGCGTGAAGGGCGTGCCAAACCGTTTTGCCTACAGCGCCTCGAAAGCGGCGGTGATTGGACTGACGCGGTCGGTGGCGGCGGATTATGTCGGCCGCGGTGTTCGCTGTAATGCCATTTGTCCGGGCACGGTGGAATCGCCGTCGCTGCGGCAGCGCATTGCTGAACAGGCTAAAGCCGAAGGGCGCAGCGAAGCCGACGTTTATCAGGCGTTTGTCTCGCGCCAGCCGATAGGGCGCATTGGCAAAACCGAAGAGATCGCCCAGCTGGCGCTGTATCTGGCCTCGGATGCCAGCGCCTACACCACCGGCGCGATCCACATTATTGATGGCGGCTGGAGCAACTGATCGCCGCCCTATTTTTGACAGGAGGAAGGATGAAATTATTACGTTACGGCCAGCCAGGCGCAGAGCGTCCGGCACTGGTTGATGCCCAGGGCAACCTGCGCGATCTCTCCGACGTGATTGACGATCTGGCCGGCAGCGCCTTGTCGCCCGCTTCACTGGACAAGCTGCGTCAGCTGAATGTCGACGCGCTGCCGAAAGTGGCTGGCACGCCGCGCATCGGCGCCTGCGTTGGCAATGTCGGCAAATTTATCTGCATCGGCCTTAACTACGCCGACCATGCGGCGGAAACCGGGGCGGAAATCCCCAACGAGCCGGTGATCTTCAGCAAATGGACCAGCGCCATTGTCGGTCCGAACGATGCGATTGAGATCCCGCGCGACTCGGTAAAAACCGACTGGGAAGTGGAGCTGGGCGTGGTGATTGGCAAAGGCGGTCGCTACATCAGCGAAGCCGATGCGCTGTCCCACGTCGCAGGCTACTGCGTGATTAACGACGTTTCCGAACGTGAATTCCAGATTGAGCGTGGCGGCACCTGGGACAAAGGCAAAGGCTGCGATACTTTCGGGCCGCTAGGACCCTGGCTGGTGACCACCGATGAAATCCCCGATGCCAATCAGCTCAGCATGTGGCTGGAAGTGGACGGCAAGCGCTATCAGAACGGCAATACCAACACCATGATTTTTAAGGTGCCGGAAATCATCAGCTACCTGAGCCGCTTTATGAGCCTGCAGCCGGGCGATGTGATTTCTACCGGCACGCCGCCGGGAGTGGGAATGGGGCAGAAGCCGCCGGTCTACCTGCGTGCCGGCCAGCAGATCCACCTCGGTATTGAGGGGCTGGGTGAACAGCGCCAGACAACCATTCAGGCTTAGGCCCGTTCAGTTAAGGACGCATTTATGACCACGATTACTGCCCTGCGCGTTGAAGATATCCGCTTCCCGACCTCGCTGTCACTGGATGGATCGGACGCGATGAACCCGGACCCGGACTATTCCGCCGCGTACGTGATTTTAGAGACCGACACCCCGTCACTGAGCGGCCACGGGCTGACCTTTACCATTGGCCGGGGAAATGAAATTTGCTGCGCCGCAATCCATGCGCTGCAGCATCTGGTGGTCGGGCGCGATCTGGCTACCATCGCCGCAGATATGGGCGCGTTCTGGCGATCCTTTACCAGCGACAGCCAGCTGCGCTGGATTGGCCCGGACAAAGGCGCGATCCACCTGGCCACCGGCGCGGTGATCAACGCGGTGTGGGATTTGTGGAGTAAGGCCGAAGGCAAACCGCTGTGGCGGCTGGTGGCCGAGATGTCGCCAGAAGAGCTGGTGCGCTGTGTGGATTTCCGCTACATCACCGACTGCATCACGCCGGAGGAAGCGCTGGCGCTGCTGCGTCAGCGGGCGGACAACAAAGATCAGCGGCTGCAAACGCTGCTGGCTGACGGCTATCCCTGCTACACCACCTCAGCCGGCTGGCTGGGCTATCCCGATGACAAGCTGCGTCGCCTGTGTCAGGAAGCGGTGGATGCCGGTTTTGATTACCTGAAGCTGAAGGTCGGGCGCGATCTGGAAGATGACATTCGCCGGGTGACCATCGCCCGCGAAGTGATCGGCCCGGACCGCAAACTGATGATCGACGCAAACCAGGTGTGGGAAACCAATGAAGCCATTCCCTGGGTGAACAAGCTGGCGTTTGCCAATCCGTGGTTTATCGAAGAGCCGACCAGCCCGGACGACATTGAAGGGCATCGCCGCATCCGGGAAGGCATCGCGCCGGTCAAAGTGGCCACCGGCGAAATGTGCCAGAACCGCATTATGTTCAAACAGTTCATCATGCGCGGCGCGATCGATGTGGTGCAGATCGATGCCTGCCGGATGGGTGGCGTCAACGAGATCCTCGCGGTGATGCTGATGGCGGCGAAATACGATCTGCCGGTGTGTCCGCATGCCGGCGGCGTTGGGCTGTGCGAATACGTCCAGCATCTGTCGATGATCGACTATCTGTGCATTGCCGGCACCCACGAAGGCCGGGTGATTGAGTTTGTCGATCATCTGCACGAGCACTTTGTTCATCCCTGTGTGATCAAAGGAGCGGCCTATATGCCGCCAGAACATCCCGGATTCTCGATCGAAATGTACCCGGCCTCGATTGAACAATACCGCTTTCGCGCGCTGGAACCGGCCTGATGACGCTGCGGATTGATGCGCACCAGCACTTCTGGCGCTACCAGCCGCAGGAGTATGGCTGGATCGGTGACGGGATGGCGCGGCTAAAGCAGGATTTCCTGCCACGCCAGCTGGCGCCTGAGTTGTCGGCACAGGGCATTGACGGCAGCGTGCTGGTGCAGGCCCGGCAAAGCCTGCAGGAGACGCGCGGGTTGCTGGATCTGGCCGGGCGTTCCCCCGAGGTGAAGGCGGTGGTCGGTTGGATCGATCTTCAGCAGGGCGATCTCACACCTCAACTGGCGGAATGTGAACATCGTGTATTACTGCGCGGCTTCCGCCATCTGATTCAGGACGAAGCCGATCCGGCGGGTTGGATGGCACAGCCGTCGGTACAGTTGGCGATGCAGCAGCTGCAGCGCAAAGAGTACGTCTGGGATCTGCTGGTCACACACCGACATCTGGCCGAGGCGACGGCGTTTGCGGCCCGTCACGATGGTCATCTGATGGTGCTGGATCACCTGGGCAAACCGGATCTGGCGGCCGGTGCCAAAAGCTGGGCCAGGCAGATCGCCCCGCTGGCAGCGTTACCGCATGTCAGCTGCAAACTGTCCGGCCTGCTGACCGAACCCCGCCCGGCGGGCTATGGCATTGACGATCTGCTGCCGTTTATCGATGCGGCCCTCGAGGCGTTTGGCAGCGACCGGGTGCTGGCCGGATCGGACTGGCCGGTCTGCCTGCTGGCGGGCGAGTATGCCGATGCCTGGCAGCTTATTCAGCGCGCCATCGTGCCGTTATCGGCCAGCGAGCAGGACGCCATTTCAGGCGGCAATGCCTGCCGAATCTATCGAATAGAGGACGTTGAAGTATGAATCTTCATCTGCAAAACAAAGTGGTGATCGTGACCGGCGGCGGCTCCGGCATTGGCGCGGCTATCTCGCTGACGCTGGCCGAAGAAGGGGCGATCCCGGTGATTGTCAGCAACAGCGAACCGTCCGCTGAGCTGATGCAACGGCTTCACCAGCATCAGCCAGAGGCGTTTTTCGTGCTGGCGGAATTACAGGAGGAATCCAGCTGCATTCAGGCGGTGGAACGCGTCACTCAACAATGTGGCCGCATTGACGGGCTGGTGAATAACGCCGGCGTCAATGACAGCGTGGGTCTGGAAGCCGGACGGGAAGCCTTTGTGCGCTCGCTGGAAAAGAACCTGATCCATTACTACCTGATGGCGCATTTGTGTCTGGATCATCTGCGCGCCAGCCAGGGCGCCATCGTCAATATCAGCTCGAAGACCGCGCTGACCGGACAGGGAAACACCAGCGGCTATGCCTCGGCAAAAGGCGGCGTGCTGGCGCTGACGCGGGAATGGGCCGCCTCATTGCTCAGTGACGGGATCCGCGTCAACGCGGTCATCCCGGCAGAGGTGATGACGCCGCTGTACGAACGCTGGATCAAGAGCTTCGACCAGCCGGAGGAAAAGCTGAAGCAAATTACCCGCCATATTCCGCTTGGCAAGCGGATGACCACGCCGCAGGAAATCGCCGACACCGTGGTCTTTTTGCTGTCGTCGCGGGCCTCGCACACCACCGGGCAATGGCTGACGGTTGACGGCGGCTATTCCCATCTGGACAGGGCGCTGACATGACCGGGAACCGACGTTACTGCCAGGCGCTGGACCTGGCTGACGATCCGCAGCTGATTGCGGAATATCGCCAGTATCACCAGCAGATCTGGCCGGAGATTACACAACATCTGCGGCGCTACGGCATCGCCGATATGGAAATTTATCTGCTGGGCACCCGGCTGGTGATGGTGATGGAAACCACGCCAGACTTCGACGCCGAGCGGTTCGCACAGTTTAGTGAGCAGGATGCGAAAGTCAGGGAATGGGAGGCGCTGATGTGGACTTATCAGCGGCCAACCCCCTGGACACCCGCCGGAGAAAAATGGGTGGCGATGGAACGGATCTTCTCTCTGCAGGAGCAGAACTAAGTTAATCAACGGGTTCTCTTCTGGCCCTCATCTCTTCACTGCCGGTGTTTTTCGCTGTACTGGCCACAGCTACCGAGGAACGAAACATGTTAGTCAATAAAACGACTGCGCCGGCTTATCGCGAGCGACAAGCGGCAACCAGCTATCGGCTGGCCTTTATTATGGTCACCGTCCTGTTTTTTATGTGGGGACTCTCCTACGGCTTGCTCGACGTGCTGAATAAGCATTTCCAGGACGTGCTGCACGTCAACAAAGCCCAGTCGGGCCTGTTGCAGGCGGCCTACTTCGGCGCGTACTTTGTGGTGGCGTTACCGGCGGGATTCTTTATGGATCGCTTCGGTTACAAGGCCGGTGTGCTGGTGGGGCTGTGCCTGTATGCGCTGGGTGCGCTGCTGTTTGTTCCTGCCGCTTCAGCCGGCAGTTTTGAGATGTTCCTGCTGGCGCTGTTTGTCATCGCGCTGGGGTTAGGCTGTCTGGAAACGGCGGCCAACCCTTACGCCACGGTGCTGGGCGATCCGGCTGGCGCGGAACGTCGCCTGAATCTGTCACAATCGTTTAATGGCCTGGGGCAGTTTGTTGGCCCGGTGATCGGCGGATCGCTGTTCTTCTCTGCCACGCAGGGCACCACCACCGATGGCCTGGCGTCAGTGAAAACCACCTACGTGGCGATTGCGGCGTTAGTGCTGGTGATTGCCTTTGTCTTTGGCCGCACCCGTCTGCCGGACATTCGCGCGCAGGAAGAAGAGCAGAGCAGCGGCGATGAAAAAAGCCTGTGGCAGCATGGCCACTTTACCGGCGGGGTGATTGCTCAGTTCTTTTATGTCGCCGCGCAGGTGGGCGTCGGTGCCTTCTTTATTAACTACGTTACCGAGCACTGGGCGAACCTCTCTAACCAGAACGCCTCTTACCTGCTGTCGGTGGGGATGGTCAGCTTTATGATTGGCCGCTTCTTCAGCACCTGGCTGATGGGACGCGTTCGTCCGGCGACGCTGCTGGTGGCGTATGCCGCCATCAACATTGTGCTGTGCGCCATCGTGGTGTCGGGGATTGAAACGCTGTCGGTGATTGCGCTGGTGGCAGTGTTCTTCTTTATGTCGATCATGTTCCCGACGCTGTTCGCGATGGGGGTGAAAAACATGGGCAAACAGACTAAACGCGCCAGTTCGCTGATGATTATGGCAATTGTCGGTGGCGCGATTATGCCGTATCTGATGGGCGCGATGGCCGATCGCTACAGCACCGCTACCGCCTACAGCCTGCCTCTGCTGTGCTTCGCCGTGGTGCTGGTGTATGCCGTGCGCCAGCGGGCGAAAGCCTGACGGGTCTTATCTGAATATTCCGCACGCTCCGGGCAGCCGCTGGTTGCCCTTTCTTTACATAACATCTGCTTTTCTTCTCGCCAGCCAATGCTTTACCATAGCGTTACATTTTCGCATCGCACTTATGGATATTAAATGCGTTCTCTGGCCACACTTCTTCCTGCACTGCTGTTACTGACCGCCTGTAGTAGCCATAAACCACCACAGAACGTTGAACCGCAGGGCAATCCCTTTGGCGGCGGCTTCAAGCTGGACCCCGCGCACAACACCACGCCACTGATGGGCGATTTTGCCAACAATCCGGCCACCGAGCGCTTTATCGATAAAATGGTGCGCGAACACGGTTTCCAGCGTCAGCAGCTGCATGATGTGCTGGCGCAGGCCAATAACCTGAACTGGGTTATCCGCCTGATGGATCGCCAGGCGCCGATTTCGCAGGGACCGACCGGGCCAAACGGCGCGTGGATCCGCTACCGGGCCAAGTTTATTACCCCGTCCAACGTGCAAAACGGCGTGATGTTCTGGAACCAGTATCAGGATGCGTTGCAGCGTGCGTATAAAACCTACGGGGTGCCGCCGGAAATTATCGTCGGCATTATTGGCGTCGAAACCCGCTGGGGCCGCGTGATGGGCAAAACCCGCATTATCGATGCGCTCTCAACGCTGGCGTTTAACTATCCGCGTCGGGCCGACTTCTTTAGTGCGGAGCTGGAAACCTTCCTGCTGATGGCAAGGGAAGAGGGTGATGACCCGCTGGATCTGCGCGGCTCTTACGCCGGTGCGATGGGTTATGGCCAGTTTATGCCGTCCTCCTTTAAAAGCTATGCCGTCGATTTCAATGGCGATGGGCACATCAACCTGTGGGATCCGGTGGATGCCATCGGCAGCGTGGCGCACTACTTTAACGCCCATGGCTGGGTGAAAAATGGCACCGTGGCCGTGCCGGCGACCGGTCCCGACACCACCTGGGAAACCGGCTTCAAAACCCGTTATTCCGTCTCGTCGCTGGCCGCTGGCGGCTTCCGTCCGCAGCTGAAGCTGGACGGCAATCAGCAGGTCAGCCTGTTGCGCTTTGATATGGGCACCAGCTACCAGTACTGGTTCGGCTTGCCAAACTTCTATGCCATCACCCGCTATAACCACAGCAATCATTATGCGATGGCGGTGTGGCAACTGGGTCTGGCGGTGAAGGACGCGCGCTAAACCTTAGCGCTGCGTGTCTGAGGAAAGGCCTGCAAACCCCTGCAGGTCTTCTTCCAGCGAGGAGCGGATATGCTGGCGGGTCATCGCTTCAGCCCGATCCTCATCGCCGGTAATCAGCGCATCATGCAGTGCCTGATGCCCACTGACCAGCGGCTCACGCTGCGGCCAGTGGCCTTCTGACCAGCGATACAGCCACTCCATTTTATCCTGTAACTGCTTGTGCCTGCGGTTGAGATGCCCGTGACTCGTCGCGTCCACCAGCGTGCGATGGTAGCGAAGATCGGCCTCGACGCGGCTGTCCATATCACCCTTCTCCGCCTTTGCCAGGCCGTCAAAAGCCTGGTTCAATCTCTCACGGCTTAGCGGCGTGCGGCGGCTGACGTAAATTCTGGCCGCCAGACATTCCAGCGCTTCCCGCAGCGTGTAGATTTCCCAGATGATTTCGGCGTCTAACGGCGCCACATGACAGCTGAGATAAGGCGAACGTACCACCAGTTCCTGCGCTTCCAGCGCAAACAGCGCCGAGCGAACGGTGCCGCGGCCAACGCCCATCTGCTGCGCCAGCGCAATCTCGGTCAGCACTTCGCCGGGCTGCAAGCGGCCATGGACAATCTCCCGTCGAAGCCAGTCGATGGCGTTATCCTGCAAACTCTTGCGTACGATGGGATCCTGTTTATCCATGACGAAACCTTAAAAGTTGCGCTGGAAATGGCTGCTGACAAAGGCCCGGCAGCGGTCGGAGTTCGGGTTGGAAAAGACCTGCTCTGGCGGGCCTTCTTCTTCAACCCGACCCTGATGAAGAAAGATCGCCTTGTTCGACACTTCGCGGGCAAAGCCCATTTCGTGGGTGACGATAATCATGGTACGGCCTTCTTCAGCCAGGTCGCGGATCACTTTTAATACGTCACCGACCAGCTCGGGATCGAGGGCTGACGTCGGCTCATCGAACAGGATCGCCTTCGGGTGCTGCGCCAGCGCGCGGGCAATGGCAATACGCTGTTGCTGACCGCCAGAAAGGTGCGCAGGCCAGGCATCCCTCTTCGCCGACAGCCCGACCTTTTCCAGCAGGGCTTCCGCTTCGTCGATGCACTCTTTTTTATTGCGCTTTTGCACATGCACCGGCGCTTCAATGATGTTTTGCAGCACGGTGCGGTGCGGCCACAGATTAAAGCTCTGGAAAACAAAACCGAGCTGCTGACGGATATTGCGCACCGCAGTTTGTTGCGCGGTGGTCAGCGTGCCGTCGCTACCGGTCAGGGTGATTTTTTCGTTGGCGACCTGAATTTCGCCGCCCTGAGGCACTTCCAGAAAAGGAATACAGCGCAGCAGGGTACTTTTGCCCGAGCCGCTGGCGCCAATCAGCGAAATCACATCGCCGTCGTTGGCGGTCAGGCTGACATCATGCAGCACTTCATGCTGGTCAAAACTCTTCTTTATATTACGCAGTGTCAGCGTGGGTGTGCTCATGCTCTGGCTCCGAACTTATCGGGTGAAAGATATTTCTCAAACAGGGAGAGACCCTTGGTGACGATCAGTGAGATGGCGAGGTAAATCACCGCCGCACTGATAAACACTTCCAGCGCACGGTAGGTGGATGAGACCTCGGCGTTGGCAATCCCGGTGACGTCCATCAGGCTGATGGTGCTGACCAGCGACGTCGACTTGGCCATCGAAATCACTTCATTACTGTAGGCCGGTAAGGCCTGACGGACGGCAATCGGCAGCGTAATCCGCTTGAGGATGGTGAATTTGGACATGCCGCACACCCTCGCGGCTTCAATAGCCCCAGCCGGCACGGCGCGAATGCCGCCTCTGAGAATTTCAGAGGTGTAGGCCGCGTCATTGAGGATCAGGGCCAGCAGCCCGCACCAGTAAGGATCGCGCAGGAACGGCCAGAGAAAGCTGTGGCGAATGGCGCTGATGTTGCCCAGGCCGTAATAGATCATAAAAATCTGAATCAGCAACGGCGTGCCGCGGAACAGAAAAACGTAGCTGCGTGCGACATAACTGCCCGCACGCGTGGCGCGCAGTAAGTTGAGAGTCAGCGCCAGCAAACCGCCACCCAACAGCGACAGCACCGCCAGGTTTAAGGTCAGCGGCAGGCCGGCTAACAGCTTCAGAAAGGTCTCTTGTATAAAGGTGATGTCCATGCCCGTGCCCTTAAAGCTGGTGGTAATTCTGACCGCGCAAAGACCATTTCTCAGCCTGACGGATCACAAACTCAGAGACGGTGGTGATCAGCAAATAAATCACTGCGCCAACGGCAAAGAAGAAGAAGGGCATCTGCGTCGAGCCGGAAGCCACCTGCACCTGATTCATGGTTTCGACCAGGCCGGTCACCGACACCAGCGCCGACTCTTTAATTGCCGACTGCCACTGATTGCCCAGTCCGGGGATGGCGGTGGTCAGCGCCTGCGGGACGATCACCCGCCGGAACATCAGCCATTTTCCCATGCCGACCACCGTGGCGGCTTCCAGCGTGCCTTTGGGGATGCTGTGATAAGAGCCACGGAACACTTCAGCCTGTCCGGCACCCGAAATCAACCCGATCGCCAGCGCGCCCGCGACAAAGCCGCTGATATCAAACGGCCCCTGCATGCCCAGTGCGTGACCAAAGAAGGCCAGCACCTGACGACCGCCAAAGTAGAAGATATAGATGACGATCAGGTCAGGAATACCGCGTAACACCACGGTATAGCCTTCCGCCAGTCGCCGCATCCAGCGATTGCCGCCAATCTTCGCCCAGGCCACCAGGCTGCCAATTACCGATCCCAGCAAAAAAGCGCAGAGCGACACGGATACCGTCACGCCAGCGGCTTTCAGCAGCACCGGGCCCCATCCGTCGGGGCCAAAACTCAGAAGTTGCCAGTCAATACCCATCAGGAACTCCGGTCATTATTGTGGCGATAAATCCATGCCAAACCATTTGACGATCAGCGCCTTCATCGTGCCGTCTTTCACCATTGAATCGATAGCGGTGTTCAGTTTCGCCTGCAGTTCCGTGTCGTCTTTACGCATGCCGATCGCCGAACCCGATCCCAGTACGCCATTCTGGAAGGTATATCCGGTCAGTGCGCCATTGCCGTTTGAACGCTTCACGTAGGCCGTCAGGTTAGGAACCGCCGCCATCACCATATCCACGCGGCCGGCATCGAGGTCGAAGAAGGTATCTTTGCCGCCAGGATAGGTACGAATAGTGGCGATATCACCAAAGTATTTTTTCAGGAAGTCAGCCTGAATGGTGGCTACCTGCACACCAATCGTTTTGCCTTTCACCAGCTTAGCGATGCTGTCGATGGCCGGTTTGCTGGCGGCATCATCGGTCAGTGAAATGCGGGTACCGGTGCCGGGCAGGCTGGGGATGCTGCTGTCTTTGGTGGTGACAAAGCCCGAGCCGCCGTTGATGTACGGGCTGGTGAAGTTAATGGTTTCCTGACGCTTAGGGGTGATCGACACCGCATCGACGATCGCATCATATTTACCGTCCAGCAGGCCTGGGATCATGCCGCCCCAGCTCTGGGCGACGATTTTGTAGTTAAAGCCCGCGCGCTTAGCGATCTCTTTGATCATGTCGGGTTCGAAGCCGACAATTTCACCCGATGGCGTGGTCTGGTTGTATGGAGGGAAGGCGCCTTCGGTGGCGAAGGTCAGCGACGAGAGGTCTCTCGCCTGTAGCTGTGGCAGAACCAGCAGGCCTAATGCGGCAATGGCGCCGGTAAGGAAACGTTTGCGTGTCAGAATCATGTGCTACCCCTGAGAAAGTGAAAAACGGATTAAGAGAGAATATCCAGCGTTAAACGCGTCAGCGCGATGGCACCTACGCTGATGCAGCCTTCGTCTGGCTGATAGTCTGAGTTATGAACATGGTCGTTACGGCCAGGCTGAGCCGATCCAATATGGATCTGACAGGCCGGAACCCGATCGGAAAAGTAGGAGAAGTCTTCCGCGCCGAAGCTTCTGCCTTGCTGCACTTCAGGCTGCTGCTTAAACTGGCGGGTGATGCTTTGCTCGGCGAGGTCGACCATCCGGTCGTCATTGAGCAGTGGCGGAACGCCACGCTGATAGTTGATCTCCACCTGGACGTTCATCGACAGCGCCACACCGGCACACACGCGGCGGAAGGCGGCTTCAACATGATCGCGTGAGGCGGCCGAGCGCGCCCGAACCGTGCCCCGAAACAGGCAGGAATCCGGAATAATATTGTGGATGGCGCCGCCTTCAATGTGCCCCACGGTCAATACCGCTGACTGGGCTGGATCCATCTCGCGGGAGATGATGGTCTGCAGTTGGGTAATCAAATACGCGGTGGCAACAATCGGGTCCGCAGCGGCATGAGGACGGGCGGCGTGACCGGAGATGCCGATCACCTGCACGTCGAACTCATCGCAGGACGCGGTACTGGCGCCACGGGTCAGCATAATATTACCTACCGCCAGTTCCGGGCGGTTATGGAAGGTGATCGCCATGTCCTGGCCATCGGCGGCTCCGTCGGCAATCATCGCCGCGGCACCGCTTTCGGTGGTTTCTTCCGCCGGCTGGAAGATCAGGCGCACCGACCCTTTCAGCAACGGCTGCAGCTCTTTCAGCGTGGCCGCCACGCCCAGCAGGGTTGCCGTGTGCAGGTCATGACCGCAGGCGTGCATTTTGCCCGGCCAGACGCTGGCAAACGGCAATCCGGTTTTCTCTTCGATAGGCAGGGCATCCATATCGGCACGCAGCAACAGACTTGGGCCTGACTCTGCACCGTGAATATCCAGCATGACGCCGGTTTTTCCCACGCCGGTCTGCGGCTCAAAGCCTAATTTCTGCAGCTCCTGGGCGATCACGTCTGCCGTACGATGGGTATCAAAACCCAGCTCCGGATGCGCATGAATATCGCGGCGCAGCGCAATCAGGTGGGGCGCCAACCCTTTCACCATTCCGGCAATTTTTTCATCAAGGCCCTCAGGCTGAGATGCGTTCATTCATAACCTCACAGTGGGAAAAATCGCTGGTCAAAAGATAGACAATTGATTGTCGACAATCGATAATGGCCAAAAAATCAACAGGAAACAAGCCGCTATGCGTAAAAATGCCACCTTGCTGGCTGGACTCGGCCATTACACCTGCCCGCAAAGCGGTGGGCTTGTGCCGCCTGTTCAGAGCAGCGTTACCTCGGTTATCGATGGCAGTGAAGGCGCACTGGGCTATGCCCGTAGCGGAAATTCGTCGGTATTACTGGCTGAATCGCTACTCAATACCCTCGAAAACGGTCAGGGTTGTGCCTTCTTCAACGCCGGGGCGTCTGCAGCCTGGGCCGTGCTTTCTACCCTTACACCGGGTGACGGCGTGATCCTCGAAGCGGATTGCTATTACGAGTTTCGTACCATCATCAGCCGCTACTGCCAGCGGCAGGGGATCGCCTTAACGCTGGTGGACCTTTGTAACCTGGAAGCGGTCGGGCAGGCAACGCGTCAGGGTCATACGAATTTGATCTGGGCCGAGCTGCCCACCAATCCCTTATGGAAAATTGCCGATATCGCGGCGCTGGCGAAGGTGGCTCATCGGGTGGGGGCGAGGCTGGTGGTGGATGCCACCGTGGCCACGCCGTTATGGCTCAACGCGCTGACGCTGGGGGCGGACGTGGTGCTGCATTCGGCGACCAAATACCTGAATGGCCACGGCGATTTAACGGCTGGCGCGCTGGTGACCGCCAGGCCGGACGCGTGGTGGCAGGAGATTATCGCTTACCGCACCGCATCCGGTTCGGTGTTGCCGGCAATGGAAGCCTGGCTGCTGTTACGCGGCATGCGCACGCTGGCGCTTCGGGTGGAAAGGGCCTCTGAGAATGCGTTGAAGATTGCGCGCTGGCTGGCACAGCAGCCTGGCGTCTCCGGGGTGCACTATCCCGGGCTGGAACAGAATCCCCATTTTGCCCGCGCTGAGGCCCAGTTCTCTGGCGGCTTTGGCGCAATGCTCTCTTTCCAGCTCAGCGCCGGTGCAAAAGCCGCGGCCGCGTTTTGTCGTCGCACCCGCGTCTTCCGTCATTCAACATCATTAGGGTCGACAGAAAGCCTGATTGAACACCGTCGCAGTACGGAAGGCGAAGGATCTCGTTGTCCTGACGATCTGCTGCGCCTGTCGGTGGGCATTGAAGACTGCGCGGATCTGCTTGCCGATCTTGCCCAGGCGTTAGATGCTACAGTTAATGCGTAGGGTTGACCGTTATAATGAGGAACACATGAAAGACTGGAATCCCGATCTTTACCGTCAGTTCGAAGCTGAACGGACGCGTCCTGCCACCGAATTACTCTCCCGCATTCCCCTCCGACATGTCAGCCGTGCCACCGATCTGGGGTGCGGACCGGGCAACAGTACCGAGCTGCTCTGTCAGGCCTGGCCAGAAGCCCGCGTGACGGGGCTGGACAGCTCGCAGGCGATGCTGGAGCAGGCGCTGAAACGACTGCCTGATTGCCATTTCGTGCAGACCGATATCCGTCACTGGCAGGCTGACGTGCCGCAGGAGGTGATTTACGCCAACGCTTCTTTGCAGTGGCTGACCGATCATCAGCAGTTATTCCCCCATTTGGTGGCGCAGCTGGCTTCCGGTGGCGTGCTGGCAATCCAGATGCCTGATAACCTCGACCAGCCGACGCACAGCCTGATGCGCAAAGTAGCGGAAGACCGACGGTGGGCAGAGAAAATTGGCCCGGGTGCCGCCGACCGCAAGAAACTGCTCAGCACCGAAGCGTATTACGATTTGCTGAGTGCGGCGGGCTGCAAGGTCGATATCTGGCGCACCACTTATTACCATGTGATGCCGTCGCATCAGGCGATGGTGGACTGGCTGAAGGCGACCGGCTTGCGGCCGTTTCTGACCCCACTGAGTGAACCGGATCAAGAGGCTTTCCTCGCGGAATATTTGCGTGAGCTGGCCGGTGCTTATTCGGTCCGTCAGGATGGCAATGTGCTGATGCCTTTCCCTCGGCTGTTTATGGTGGCCCGAAAAGGGTGAGCCTGCGTTTTTTACTGGAAGACGGCGCGCAAATACGGCGTTTGCGGCCTCTTTTAACGAGAAAAAATGCTAGGCTTGCGGTTCTGTTAGTGAGGGAAAAGAGGAGTCGGGATGACGGACACAGAATTAATGCAGCTGAGTAAGGACATCGGGCAGCGGCTGTTACACCGCAAGGCGACGGTGACGGCGGCGGAGTCCTGCACCGGCGGCTGGATCGCCAAAGTGCTGACCGATATCGCCGGCAGTTCGCAATGGTTTGAGCGCGGCTTCGTGACCTACAGTAATGAGGCGAAAGCGGATTTAGTTGGCGTGACTGCCGACTCGCTGGCGCGTTTTGGTGCCGTCAGCGAACCGGTGGTGCGGGAAATGGCCGAAGGCGCGCGGCAGCAGGCGCGGGCGAATTTTGCACTATCTGTCAGTGGGATAGCCGGCCCGGATGGCGGTTTGGCAGAAAAACCCGTGGGCACGGTCTGGTTCGGTTTTGCCGCTGAAGGCAAAGAGACGCTGGCCCAACGCCAGGTTTTCTCCGGTGACCGTGAAGCGGTACGCCGTCAGGCCACCGCCTGGGCGCTCCAGACCCTGCGCGATCATTTTCTCGAAAATTAAACTTGATACTGTATGACCATACAGTATAATCAGCCCCATATTGAGTATATGCAAAGCCGCGTGTGCGTGTGCTTTACCCCGCATGATTAGGAGCGAAAATGGCTATCGACGAAAACAAGCAAAAAGCACTGGCAGCAGCGCTGGGCCAGATTGAAAAGCAATTTGGTAAAGGCTCCATCATGCGCCTGGGTGAAGACCGTACCATGGACGTGGAAACCATTTCGACCGGTTCCCTGTCACTGGATATCGCACTGGGTGCGGGCGGCCTGCCAATGGGGCGTATCGTTGAAATCTATGGCCCTGAGTCTTCCGGTAAAACCACGCTGACCCTGCAGGTAATTGCTTCTGCACAGCGTAAAGGTAAAACCTGTGCGTTTATCGATGCAGAGCATGCCCTTGACCCGGTCTATGCCAAAAAGCTTGGCGTAGATATCGATAACCTGCTGTGTTCTCAGCCGGACACCGGTGAGCAGGCGCTGGAAATCTGTGACGCGTTGGCCCGCTCAGGTGCGGTAGACGTGATCATCGTTGACTCCGTGGCTGCACTGACGCCGAAAGCAGAAATCGAAGGTGAAATTGGTGACTCTCATATGGGCCTTGCGGCACGTATGATGAGCCAGGCAATGCGTAAGCTGGCCGGTAACCTGAAAAACTCTGGCACCTTGCTGATCTTCATCAACCAGATCCGTATGAAAATCGGTGTGATGTTCGGTAACCCGGAAACCACGACCGGTGGTAACGCGCTGAAGTTCTACGCTTCTGTCCGTCTGGATATCCGCCGTATTGGTGCGATTAAAGAAGGTGACGAAGTCGTCGGCAGCGAAACCCGCGTGAAGGTGGTGAAGAACAAAATTGCTGCGCCATTCAAGCAGGCTGAGTTCCAGATCATGTATGGCGAAGGCATCAACATTTACGGTGAGCTGGTAGACCTGGGCGTGAAGCACAAGCTGATTGAAAAAGCCGGTGCCTGGTACAGCTACAACGGCGATAAGATTGGTCAGGGTAAAGCGAACTCAGGCAACTTCCTGAAAGAGAACCCGGCTATCGCCAACGAAATTGAAGCTAAACTGCGTGCTACGCTGCTGACCAACCCGGACACCAAGCCAGATTTTGTGGCAACGGCGGCCGAGCTGGATGAAACCAGCGAAACCAACGAAAACTTCTGATTTCGTTCCTGACAGCCTCCGCTGTCAGCATGTGAAAAAAGGAACGGGATTAAATCCGTTCCTTTTTTTGTTTCTTGCTTTCAACCTCGCTACCCTTACCTTGTGATCCCCCTTTAAACCTGAAAAAACGTGGAGCAAGATGTCTGACGCCACTGAACGTAGCCAGTTCGCTCGCCTGCTGGATCGGGCAATGCGCATTCTTGCCATGCGCGATCACAGCGAAGTTGAGTTTCGCCGCAAGCTGGCGTTGTCAGCCGAACGCGCCGCGATGTATGCCAAAAACAAGTCTCAGGAACCGGAGACCATCACGCCGGAGCAAATCGACCGCGTGGTGGCCTGGTGCTATGAAAACCGCTATCTGGATGATGCCCATTTTGCCGAGCGTTTTGTCGCCAGCCGCAGCCGAAAAGGCTATGGCCCACAGCGTATTCGGATGGAGATGGGGCAGAAGGGGATAGACAAGGCGCTGACGGATGAGGTGCTGGCCAATAGCGAAATTGACTGGGCGCGCCAGGCATTTGAAGTCGCTGAACGCAAATTTGGCTTACCGCTGCCTACCGACTGGAAGGAGAAAGCCAAAGTCCAACGCTATCTGATGACCAAAGGCTTCTTTTCCGACGATATTCGCGCCATTTTCTCAAATTTTGACGAATGACCGACGATGGGATTTTACTTCCCCCCGAAGAAAATTTATCTTATTCACCACTTTTTGTTCGTGAGTTGCCAGCGAAGACTAACGCTTTCTGGCGAGGTAAGACTCACGAAACAGTCTTTAGCGTGATTCAGGGACAATTATGAGCAAGAGCACTGCGGAGATTCGCCAGGCGTTTCTCGACTTTTTCCAAAGCAAGGGACATCAGGTTGTAGCCAGTAGCTCCCTCGTCCCAAACAACGATCCGACGTTGTTGTTCACTAACGCCGGGATGAACCAGTTTAAAGATGTTTTCCTCGGTCAGGATAAGCGCAACTATTCCCGCGCCACCACCTCTCAGCGCTGCGTGCGCGCGGGTGGCAAGCATAACGACCTGGAAAACGTGGGCTATACCGCCCGTCACCACACTTTCTTTGAAATGCTGGGTAACTTCAGCTTCGGCGACTATTTCAAGCGCGAGGCCATTGGCTTTGCGTGGGAACTGTTGACCGGCGCGCAGTGGTTTAACCTGCCGAAAGAGAAACTGTGGGTCACCGTTTACGAGACCGATGACGAAGCCTTCGACATCTGGGAAAAAGAAGTGGGCGTGCCGCGTGAGCGCATTATCCGCATCGGTGACAATAAGGGCGGCGCGTATGCCTCCGATAACTTCTGGCAGATGGGCGATACCGGTCCTTGCGGCCCGTGCTCCGAGATCTTCTTCGACCATGGCGATCACATCTGGGGTGGCCCTCCGGGTAGCCCGGAAGAAGATGGCGATCGCTTTATCGAGATCTGGAACATCGTCTTTATGCAGTTCAACCGTCAGCCAGACGGAACCATGCTGCCGTTGCCTAAGCCATCTGTCGATACCGGCATGGGCCTGGAGCGTATTACTGCCGTTCTGCAGCACGTTAATTCTAACTACGAGATCGACCTGTTCGCCAGGCTGATCGCGTCGGTTGCTGAGGTGACGGGCGCCACGGATTTGACCAGCAAATCCCTGCGCGTAATTGCCGATCATATTCGTTCTTGTGCATTCCTGATTGCTGATGGGGTTATCCCTTCGAATGAGAACCGTGGCTACGTGCTGCGCCGCATCATTCGTCGTGCTGTCCGTCATGGCAACATGCTGGGCGCGCAGGGCAGCTTCTTCTGGAAACTCGTTGGGCCGTTGATTTCTGTGATGGGTTCCGCGGGCGAAGAGCTGGCAAGCCAGCAGTCTCAGGTTGAGCAGATCCTGAAAACAGAAGAAGAGCAGTTTGCTAAAACGCTGGAGCGTGGTCTGGCTCTGCTGGATGAAGAGTTGGAGAAGTTGCAGGGCGATACGCTGGATGGCGAAACCGTCTTCCGTCTGTATGACACCTTCGGCTTCCCGGCTGACCTGACGGCTGACGTTTGCCGTGAAAGAAATCTGAAGATTGATGAGGCTGGCTTCGAGAAAGCCATGGAGCAGCAGCGTCAACGTGCGCGTGAGGCCAGTGGCTTCGGCGCTGATTACAGCAAAGTGATCCAGATTGATGCCGCGTCTGCCTTCAAAGGCTACGAGCAGCTTGAACTGAACTCCACCGTGACCGCTATTTTTGTCGACGGCAAACCGGCGACAGAGATCGTGGCAGGGCAGGAAGGGGTGATTGTGCTGGATGAGACGCCATTCTATGGCGAATCGGGTGGCCAGGTTGGCGATACCGGCGAGCTGAAGAGCGATGCAGCCACCTTTACCGTTAACGACACGCAGAAATACGGTCAGGCGATTGGTCATACTGGCACGCTGGCCGCCGGTCAAATCCGCATTGGCGATCGTCTGTCTGCGCAGGTTGACCAGGCACGTCGTGACCGCATTCGTCTGAATCACTCTGCTACGCACCTGTTACATGCTGCATTACGTCAGGTTCTGGGTCATCATGTGGCGCAGAAAGGCTCTCTGGTTAACGACAAATACCTGCGTTTTGATTTCTCGCATTTTGAAGCGATGAAGCCAGAAGAAATTCGCCAGGTTGAAGAGATTGTTAATGCCCAGGTTCGTCGCAATCTGGCCATTGAAACCAATATCATGGAGCTGGAAGCCGCCAAATCCCATGGTGCGATGGCGCTGTTCGGTGAGAAGTATGACGATCACGTGCGTGTGCTGAGCATGGGTGACTTCTCCACGGAACTTTGTGGCGGTACCCACGCCAGCCGTACCGGTGATATCGGCCTGTTCCGCATTCTGTCTGAGTCGGGTACGGCAGCCGGCGTGCGTCGTATTGAGGCAGTAACCGGTGAAGGCGCGTTGGGCCTGATGTATGCCCAGAGCGAGCAGTTGCAGGAGATTGCCCATCTGATTAAAGCCAACAACAGCAACCTGAACGAAAAGGTACGTGCGATGATTGATCACGTACGCGGCCTGGAAAGGGAGCTGCAGCAGCTTAAGGATCAGCAGGCGGCGCAGGAGAGTGCGTCCCTGAGCAGTAAAGCGATTGAAATTAAAGGCACCAGGTTGCTGGTAAGTGAATTGAGCAACGTTGAGCCGAAGATGCTGCGTACGATGGTCGACGAGCTGAAAAATCAGCTCAAGTCAGCGATCATCGTGCTGGCGACCGTGGCGGATGGGAAAGTCTCCCTGATTGCCGGGGTAACGAAAGATCTGACCGATCGGGTTAAAGCCGGCGAACTGGTGGGCGAACTGGCTCAGCAGGTTGGCGGTAAAGGTGGTGGTCGTCCTGATATGGCTCAGGCGGGTGGCACCGATGCTCAGGCGCTGCCTGCGGCACTGGCAGGCGTTGAGTCGTGGGTCGCTGCAAAGCTGTAACAAAATAAAAAATGCGCGCAGAAGGCGCTGTGGAGTCACTCCATGGCGCTTACTGATGGGTGCACTCTTAAAAAACACAAAGTCAGGTTAGCGAAGGGTATTTCGGCTAAACTAAGTATCAGCAGAATGTATTGGTATGATGGTGCACTTGTGGTGTATTTGTCATAGTCTATATTTAGCGTTATACGATGGATAATGCCGGGCGACAGTTAACCCGACTCTTTTAATCTTTCAAGGAGCAAAGAATGCTTATTCTAACTCGTCGAGTTGGTGAAACCCTCATGATTGGCGATGAGGTGACTGTAACGGTGCTGGGTGTGAAAGGGAACCAGGTTCGCATCGGTGTGAACGCCCCTAAAGAAGTGTCTGTCCATCGCGAAGAGATCTATCAGCGTATTCAGGCCGAAAAAACTCAGCAAACGAGTTACTAACGGATCCGGCGTCTCGCTACGCTTAGCGAGGCGCTACCGGTTTTCTTCCTCATCTCTGCCATTCTTCTGTCTTAAATCCCCCGTTCCGCTTTCTCTGTTGCCCTGAACTTTTCACTGTTTCTGCCTCAATACCGCTTTTGATTGCCCTGTATTGGCTGTCGTGGCCCAAAATCTTCCCACAATCGTATTTTCTTGCGCTGAGCTTATTGCATTATCGCCTGGGTATTATTGTTGATATTTCAATCTTTTTGTCGCCAAAACACCCGTATTGCCTGCGAATTGTGCAATCAAACACGTAGGGGGAAAAATTGTTTGACTTATAAGTCCGCCAAAGTAATATGTGCGCCACGCAGTGCCGATGAGCAGTTATCAAGTTCTGAAGCACAACTCGCAAGAGTGCGTACTGGTGAGGTGGCCGAGAGGCTGAAGGCGCTCCCCTGCTAAGGGAGTATGCGGTCAAAAGCTGCATCCGGGGTTCGAATCCCCGCCTCACCGCCATTTGCATCCATAGCTCAGCTGGATAGAGTACTCGGCTACGAACCGAGCGGTCGGAGGTTCGAATCCTCCTGGATGCACCATTTTACAAGAGAGTTTGAACGAAACTTTTTTGTGTGTAGTACGATACTTGTTAGCAGCTTGTATCACGGTGAGTCGTTAGCACCCTGCGTTATACCAGAATATGTCATGCATCCATAGCTCAGCTGGATAGAGTACTCGGCTACGAACCGAGCGGTCGGAGGTTCGAATCCTCCTGGATGCACCATTTCTGAGAAGTGAAAGCGTTCCTTCGAATGGCAATTAGTTTCTTCTGTATCACCTCAGGTTTGTCGCGTTATCTCCCCTTAGTTTTTCCGATGCATCCATAGCTCAGCTGGATAGAGTACTCGGCTACGAACCGAGCGGTCGGAGGTTCGAATCCTCCTGGATGCACCATATTTTGCAATTCTGGCAGCACCAGAATACAGATTTTACGGTCTTTGTGGTCGACTGAGTTGTCTCTCTCAACAATTCAGCCAGCGCACTTGACGGTATCATCGCATTACCCCTCAGCATTACCGCATTTCCCAATGCATCCATAGCTCAGCTGGATAGAGTACTCGGCTACGAACCGAGCGGTCGGAGGTTCGAATCCTCCTGGATGCACCATATTTCCCAAGTCTTATAGCTCCTCCGGTTTGGCAAAGTTACCTGTGATTGAAGCCAGCACAAAGGATGATTACCGTTCCGCACAACATCTCCTCTTCACAACAATTCACCACCCTCATAATATTAACCCTCTGATTACCCTGTAAAAAACATGTCTACTCCTGTTTAGAACCCTCTGAGCTTATTCTCACGCCAAATTCTGATAATGAAAATCCCTATGTAAATCAAGGCATTTGCGGATCCATGCCAACAGCGACAAGTGCACCGCTTTACGCTAAAGTAATTGTTCACTTGATCAAGGATGGAGAGAGCAGAATGTACGACAGTTATGCAGGGTTGATATTCGATATGGATGGCACCATTTTGGACACGGAGCCAACGCATCGTAAGGCCTGGCATGACGTTCTGGCACGTCATGGCTTGCACTTTGATGAACGCTCGGTGATTGGCCTGAATGGCTCACCGACCTGGCGTATTGCTGAAGTGATCATCGCCAGTCATCAAAGTACGCTGGACCCTTTTAAGCTGGCGGAAGAAAAAACCGTGGCGCTAAAAGAGATGCTCTTTGATACCGTGCGTCCACTGCCGCTGATTGAGGTGGTGAAAGCCTATAAAGGGCGTCGTCCAATGGCGGTAGGGACCGGTAGCGAACATGCGATGGCAGAAGCCTTGCTGCAGCATCTGGGGCTACGTGAGTACTTCGATGTGATTGTGGGGGCCGATGACGTCACCCGCCACAAACCCGAGCCAGAAACCTTTGTGCGCTGCGCAGAGTTGATGAAGGTGGTTCCATCACGTTGCGTGGTGTTTGAAGACGCAGATTTCGGCATTCAGGCAGCTCAGGCCGCAGGAATGGACTACGTCGATGTACGTTTGCTGTGAGTGACTGGCTCGCTTACGGGTCGATGTTCGCCAGCAGCTTTCTCAGTGCAACCTTACTGCCCGGCAGTTCAGAAGTGTTACTGGCGGGCTTGCTGATAGCAGGAAAGGTTTCAGTGAGTGGCATTGTTGCAACCGCAGCACTTGGTAACACGCTAGGCGGTCTGACAAATATTATCATTGGTCGCTGGCTGCCGTTAAAACAGCAGGGGCGATGGCATAACACAGCAACGGCGTGGCTGCACCGTTTGGGGCCTGCTGCGCTGCTATTGAGTTGGTTGCCAGTGATTGGCGACCTGCTATGCGTTCTCGCTGGCTGGCTACGTTTTGCCTGGCTGCCGATGGTGTTTTTTCTCGCCGTGGGTAAGACCTTGCGTTACATAGCGTTGGCGTACGCAACACTACAGGGCATGGATTGGTGGCATTGATTCGCGAATAATCGGCGCTACGGTTAACATTATGCTTAACAATAATAAGTTTTTCTCCGAGCGGGAGGTCAATTTGATCCCGGACGTATCACAGGCGCTTTCCTGGCTGGAAGCTCATCCTGACGCATTAAAAGGTATTGGTCGCGGTATTGAACGCGAAACGCTGCGCGTCAGACCAGATGGTCATCTGGCGACCACCGGCCACCCAAAATCTCTTGGCTCGGCGTTAACGCACAAGTGGATCACCACGGATTTTGCGGAAACGCTGCTCGAATTCATTACGCCGGTAGAAGGCGATATCGACAAACTGTTGGCCTTTTTACGGGATATCCACCGTCATACCTCCCGCGATTTAGGCGAAGAGCGTATGTGGCCAATGAGCATGCCGTGCCTGATTGAAGACAGTCAGAATATCGAACTGGCTCAGTACGGCAGCTCCAACATCGGTAAGATGAAAACGCTCTACCGTGAAGGCTTAAAAAACCGCTACGGTTCGCTGATGCAGGTTATTTCCGGCGTCCATTACAACTTCTCACTGCCGCTCTCTTTCTGGCAGGCATGGGGAGAAGGTAAGGATGAGAAGAGCGGGCAGGACGCGATCTCCGAAGGCTATCTGCGCCTGATCCGTAACTACTACCGTTTTGGCTGGGTCATTCCTTATCTGTTCGGCGCATCTCCGGCGATCTGCTCTTCGTTCCTGCAGGGAAAAGAGACTAAGTTGCCGTTCGAGAAAACGGAAAAGGGCATGCTATATCTGCCTTATGCCACCTCATTACGTCTGAGCGACCTCGGTTATACCAACAAATCTCAGAACGGTCTGGGCATCACCTTCAATAATCTGCCCGATTATGTGAAGGCTCTGAAAGCGGCGATTAAAACGCCGTCGAAAGAGTATGGCGAGATGGGCATTAAGGACGAGCAGGGTAACTGGTTGCAGCTGAACACCAACGTGCTGCAGATTGAAAACGAGCTTTATGCGCCAATCCGTCCTAAACGCGTCACGCGTTCCGGCGAGAACCCGTCTGACGCGCTGCTGCGTGGTGGGATTGAGTATATCGAAGTCCGTTCACTGGATATCAACCCGTTCTCAGCCATTGGCGTCGATGAGAATCAGGTCCGCTTCCTGGATCTGTTCCTGATTTGGTGTACGCTGGCCGATGCGCCGGAGATGAGCAGTGACGAGCTGCTGTGCACCCGGACCAACTGGAACCGCGTGATCCTTGAAGGGCGTAAGCCTGGCTTAATGTTGGGCATGGGTTGTGGTGAAGCGCAGCATCCGCTGGCAGAAGTGGGCAAAACGCTGTTCAAAGATCTGCGTCGCGTGGCTGAAACACTGGATAGCCAGCAGGGAAATCATTTGTATCAGGAAGTGTGTGACCGTCTGGTTGCTTCTTTCGACGATCCGGATTTGACCTATTCAGCACGTTTCCTGAATGCCCTGAAAGATAACGGCATTGACGGCACGGGGCTGGCCCTGGCGGAACAGTATCGCCATCAGCTGGCTGAAGAGTCGCTGGAAATTTTGACTGAGTCTGATTTTGAGCAGGAAGCTGTTCGCTCAAATGCGAGTCAGCAGGAAATCGAAGAAAGTGATACGCTTAACTTTGAAGACTTCTTAAAGAGTCGCAGTTAAGAAAAGAAAATGGCCACATTGCTGTGGCCAAAATAACATCTCTGTTGTCAGGGATGATGATAACAAAATTGCGCGTCTTTCATATATTCAGACCGGGCACGACAGAGAAAGTTTCACTGATTCGAAAATAAATTCATTAGTTGAGGTAACAATATGCCATTGCTGGATAGCTTTACTGTCGATCATACGATTATGGCGGCACCTGCGGTTCGTGTAGCTAAGACCATGAACACTCCTCATGGCGATACCATTACCGTTTTCGACCTGCGTTTCTGCAAGCCAAACAAAGAAGTGATGCCTGAGCGCGGGATCCACACGCTGGAGCACCTGTTTGCTGGCTTCATGCGTAACCACCTGAACGGTGATGGCGTGGAGATCATTGATATCTCCCCAATGGGTTGCCGTACCGGCTTCTACATGAGCCTGATTGGTACACCTGATGAGCAGCGTGTGGCAAAAGCCTGGAAAGGGGCAATGCAGGACGTGCTGAAAGTCACCGACCAGCGCAAAATCCCTGAACTGAACGAATATCAGTGCGGCACGTTTGAGATGCACTCTTTAGATGAAGCGCAGGATATTGCACGTCACATTATCGACAACGACATTCGCGTGAACCATAACGACGAACTGGCGCTGCCGAAAGACAAACTGCAGGAACTGCACATCTAGTTTGTCCGGGGCAAGTGAGTTTGCCCCAACGTCTTACCTTCTGAACAGGGCGGAAAATTTCCCGCCCTTTTTTACCGCCCGCCTTTTACGATCCGACTGACTCTTTCAACGATTTCTTCGGTATGATGCGTACCTGCTTAATCATATTCTCCTGAACATCAAGAATATCAATCGCATAGTTGCCCACTTTTACCCGGGTGTTAGGTAACGGAATATCCTGTATCTCTTCAAGGATCATGCCGTTCACCGTACGGGCTTCATCTTCTGGCAACGTCCAGTTAAAGGCTTTGTTCAGCTCACGGATGTTGGCACTGCCTTCAACCAGCACTGAACCGTCATTCTGCGGTACCACTTCTTCCGCCAGAGTAGGGGACATCGAGGTGGTGAAGTCGCCGACAATCTCTTCAAGAATGTCTTCGATGGTCACCAGCCCTTTGATATCGCCATACTCATCCACCACCAGGCCAACCTTCTTCTTATTGCGCTGGAATTTAACCAGCTGCACGTTCAGCGGAGTGCCTTCAGGAACGTAATAAATTTCGTCCGCAGCGCGCAGCATGACTTCCTTGGTGAACTCTTTCTTCTCGGTCATCAGCCGATAGGCTTCGCGCACGCGCAGCATGCTGATGGTGTCATCAAGTGAGTCACGGTACAGCACGATGCGGCCATGAGGAGAGTGGGTCAGCTGGCGAACAATCGATTTCCAGTCATCGTTGATATTAATGCCGGCAATCTCATTGCGGGGCACCATGATGTCATCGACGTTCACTTTTTCCAGATCCAGCACTGACAGCAGCATGTCCTGATTGCGACGGGACATCAGTGAGCGTGACTCATGCACGATGGTACGCAGCTCGTCTTTGCTTAATGCGCCGCTGATAGCCCCATCGCTTCTGATGCCCACCATGCTCATCAGCAGGCGCGTAATGGTGTTCAGCAACCACACCAGCGGCATCATCACGATCTGTAACGGGCCGAGCAGGAAGCTGCTGGGGAAAGCGACTTTTTCAGGATAGAGCGCAGCAATGGTTTTTGGCAGAACTTCAGAGAACACCAGTACTGCAAACGTCAGGATCCCGGTGGCGATGGCCACACCCGCATCGCCATATAGCCGCATGCCGACGATGGTGGCCAGCGCGGAGGCCAGAATATTCACCAGGTTATTGCCAATCAACACCAGGCTGATCAGGCGGTCAGGACGACGCAGCAGTTTTTCAACACGACGAGCGGCACGGTTACCGTTTTTAGCCAGATGGCGAAGCTTATAGCGATTGAGGGTCATCATCCCCGTCTCGGAACCTGAGAAGTAGGCCGAGACAAAAATCATGATGACCAGAGTGATAATTAACGTGGTGGTTGAAACATGTTCCAACGAAGGAATTCCTTGTAGTGGAGGGTCATGAGGTCAGGAAGTGCTGCAACATCCGGCTACCGAAGTACGCCATGGTCAGCAGAAAAGCCCCGCCGCAGTTGAACCAGGCTACGCGGCGACCGCGCCAGCCTTCGTGATAATGACCCCAAAGCAAAACGATATAGACGAACCAGGCAAGAATCGACAGCACGGCTTTGTCAACATTCTCGCGACTGAAAAGATCGTGCATGTAAAACAAGCCGGTGCAAAGCACCAGCGTCAGAAGCACCACGCCAACCTGAGTGATGTGGAACATCTTGCGCTCAATGGTCATCAACGGCGGGATATCACTGTTAAAGGCCAGCTTCTTGTTTTTCAGCAGATAGTCGATCCACGCCAGTTGTAAGGCATAGAGTGCGGCAATGATCAGCGTAGCATATGCAAACAGTGCCAGACCGATATGCACCATCATCCCCGGTGTGGTTTCGAGGTGGGTGATAAAGGCGTTGGGCACAAACGTGGCAAAGGCCAGGTTGATCAACGCAAAGCTGTACACAATCGGCAGCAGCATCCAGCCACGATTGCGTGAGGCGACGATGGTCATGATCGCGCAAATCAGCAAGCTGACCAGTGAGCCAATATTCAGCAGGCTAAGATTCTGGCCGCCGTCGATGGCAAAAATACGCTGTTCGAGCGCGACAGCGTGGCAAATCAGCGCGATTACAGCTGAGATTACCGCCAGGCGACGCCATCCACTTTGCTTGCGCAGCAGGCTGGGAATAATCAAAGCAAGGCTGAAGGAGTAGGCGAGTAGCGCCAGGATCGCAAAAACGGACATAGGTGTTGTCAGGTACCAGCCAGATGAGAAAAAAATCAGTATAGCGTCAGCGGCTGCTGGCTCCAAACGATCTCAACGCAGATGGCTGAGATCGCAGCGGCTTCATGTTATAATCCGTCCCATTGTGTCGCCTGGCGACCTCTCATTACGTTGAGCGAGAGACGATGTTTGATAATTTAACCGACAGATTGTCGCAATCCCTGCGCAATATCAGTGGCCGTGGACGGCTGACCGAAGACAACATTAAGGACACGCTGCGCGAAGTTCGCATGGCGTTACTTGAGGCGGACGTTGCGCTGCCGGTGGTGCGTGACTTTATCAACCGCGTAAAAGAGCGGGCGGTAGGTCAGGATGTAAATAAAAGCCTGACCCCAGGTCAGGAGTTCGTCAAGATCGTTCAGAGTGAACTGGTCGCGGCGATGGGCGCAGAAAATAACACGCTTAACCTGGCGGCGCAGCCTCCTGCCGTGGTGCTGATGGCTGGCCTGCAGGGTGCGGGTAAAACCACCAGTGTCGGTAAGCTGGGTAAATTCCTGCGCGAAAAGCACAAAAAGAAAGTGCTGGTCGTCTCTGCCGACGTTTATCGCCCGGCGGCGATCAAACAGTTGGAAACCCTGGCTGAACAGGTTGGCGTTGATTTCTGCCCATCCGATCTGAGCCAGAAGCCGGTTGATATCGTTAAGAATGCGTTACAGCAGGCTAAGCTGAAGTTCTACGACGTGCTGCTGGTGGATACCGCCGGTCGTTTACACGTAGACGAAGCGATGATGGACGAAATCAAACAGGTTCACGCCGCGATTAACCCGGTAGAAACCCTGTTTGTGGTCGATGCGATGACCGGCCAGGATGCCGCCAATACAGCGAAAGCGTTTAACGAAGCGCTGCCGTTGACCGGTGTGATCCTGACCAAGGTGGACGGTGATGCCCGTGGCGGTGCTGCCCTGTCTATCCGTCAAATCACCGGCAAACCGATTAAATTTATGGGTGTGGGTGAAAAAACCGACGCTCTGGAGCCGTTCTACCCGGAACGTATTGCTTCCCGTATCCTTGGAATGGGCGATGTGCTGTCGCTGATTGAAGATATCGAAAGCAAAGTTGACCGTGCTCAGGCTGAAAAGCTGGCCAGCAAGCTCAAGAAGGGTGACGGCTTCGATCTGAACGACTTCCTCGATCAGCTCAAGCAGATGCGTAACATGGGTGGCATGGCCAGCCTGATGGGCAAACTGCCGGGCATGGGGCAACTGCCTGATAACGTGAAGTCGCAGATGGACGATAAAGTGCTGGTGCGCATGGAATCGATGATCAACTCCATGACGCGTAAAGAGCGCGAAAAGCCGGAGATCATCAAAGGTTCCCGCAAGCGCCGCATTGCAACCGGTTCAGGTATGCAGGTGCAGGACGTTAACCGCTTATTGAAGCAGTTTGACGACATGCAGCGCATGATGAAGAAGATGAAAAAGGGCGGTATGGCGAAGATGATGCGCGGCATGAAAGGTATGATGCCGCCGGGCTTCCCGGGCCGCTAAATCAGCCGAAAAGACAGGATGGAGAATTAGATTGCTTTTTGCGCCAAAATGAGTAAAATTTTCGGGCTTTTTATATTGCATTCGGGCCCCGTTCCCTCAATGGGGCCCGTGTGTTTTATTAACTCAAGAGGATGTTATGGTAACAATTCGTTTGGCACGTCACGGCGCTAAAAAGCGTCCGTTCTATCAGGTAGTCGTCACTGACAGCCGTAATGCTCGCAACGGTCGCTTCATCGAGCGCGTTGGTTTCTTCAACCCGATCGCATCTGGTCAGGCTGAAGCACTGCGTCTGGATCTGGACCGCATTGAGCACTGGGTTGGCCAGGGCGCTACTGTTTCTGACCGCGTTGGTGCGCTGGTCAAAGAAGCTAAGAAAGCAGCTTAATCTGTCACGGTGGTCAACATGAGCAAGCAACTCGCCGCGCGGTCTCCAGCTAACCCGTTAATTCTGGGGAAGATGGGATCAGCCTACGGTATCCGTGGTTGGCTCAAAGTGTTTTCCTCCACCGAAGATGCCGAAAGCATTTTTGACTATCAGCCGTGGTTTATCCAACGTGCGGGTCAATGGCAGCTTGTCGAGCTGGAAGGCTGGAAGCGCCACAATCAGGACATGATCATCAAAGTCAAAGGCATTGACGATCGTGATACTGCCGGTCTGCTGACGAATTGCGAAATTGTCGTGGACTCAGAGCAGTTGCCGGAACTGGACGGCGGCGATTACTACTGGAAAGACCTTATAGGTTGCCAGGTAGTCACCACTGAAGGTTACGAGCTGGGTAAAGTCACTGAGTTGATGGAAACCGGTTCGAACGACGTTCTCGTCGTACAGGCAAACCTGAAGGATGCATTCGGTGCGAAGGAGCGGTTAATTCCGTTCCTTGATGGACAGGTTATCAAGAATGTCGATCTCACTACCGGCACCATTGAAGTAGATTGGGATCCTGGTTTTTGAGCTCCGGACAAGACGGTATGGCACCAGCTTCATCGCTGTGGATTGGCGTTATCAGCCTGTTCCCAGAGATGTTCAGCGCGATTACCGATTACGGAGTAACTGGCCGGGCAGTAAAAAATGGCCTGCTCAGCATCCAGAGCTGGAGTCCTCGTGACTTCGCTCATGACCGGCACCGCACCGTGGACGAACGTCCATTCGGCGGCGGACCGGGGATGCTAATGATGGTTCAACCCTTACGGGATGCCATCCACGCAGCAAAAGCGGCGGCAGGAGAAGGCGCTAAGGTGATTTATCTTTCACCTCAGGGTCGCAAACTCGATCAAGATGGGGTTTGCGAGCTGGCGACCAACCAGAAACTGATTCTGGTATGTGGTCGTTATGAAGGGATTGATGAGCGCGTAATCAAAACCGAAATCGATGAAGAATGGTCGATTGGCGATTACGTACTCAGTGGTGGGGAGCTACCCGCAATGACGTTGATTGATTCAGTTGCCCGGTTTATTCCAGGCGTACTGGGTAAGCAGGCGTCAGCCGATGAAGATTCGTTCTCTAACGGTTTGCTGGATTGCCCACACTACACCCGACCTGAAGTGTTAGAAGGGATGGAGGTTCCGCCAGTTCTGCTGTCGGGCAACCATGCTGAAATTCGCCGTTGGCGCCTGAAACAGTCGTTGGGCCGTACCTGGCTAAGAAGACCTGAACTTCTGGAAAACCTGGCTCTGACTGAAGAGCAAGCAAAGTTGCTGAAGGAGTTCCAAAAGGAGCTTCGCTAAGCAACATAACGATGATGGGCATGCACGGCAATCGCCGCGCGCCTGAATATCAGTTTACCCAGGATAAGAGATTTAATTATGAGCAACATTATTAAGCAAATTGAACAAGAGCAGATGAAACAGGACGTACCTTCATTCCGTCCGGGTGATTCCGTGGAAGTGAAAGTATGGGTCGTTGAAGGTTCTAAGAAACGTCTGCAGGCATTCGAGGGCGTGGTTATCGCTATTCGTAACCGCGGTCTGCACTCTGCATTCACTGTTCGTAAAATTTCTAACGGCGAAGGTGTTGAGCGTGTATTCCAGACTCACTCACCGGTTATCGACAGCATTGCTGTGAAACGTCGTGGCGCCGTGCGTCAGGCTAAACTGTACTATCTGCGTGAGCGTACTGGTAAGTCTGCACGTATCAAAGAACGTTTGGGCGCTAAAGCAACTTCTTAAGTTAATAGCGAACAAGGGGCTGACCGAAAGGCGGCCCCTTTTTTTGTGCCTGAAATTTGCCTCACCGCTGTCGGTGAAAATGGTAGATGGCGGTGTTCACCGGACCGCTGTCCAGCACGATCAAACCGTACTTAATGCCGATAAACTCCGCGCCACACTTTAGCGCCACACCCCGGCTGGCCAGATTCTCTTCAACGGCCAGGATCTCCACAATCTCTCTTTCCGGACTTTGCCAGGCGAGATCGACCAGATACTGCACCGCGGAGCTGGCAATCCCCTGACGCTGTTCACTGCTACGCACCCAGTAGCCGATGGAACAATGATTCTGCTGATCTCTGGAGTAGCGTAACCCTGCGCCACCCAGCAAGCGCCCGTCTTCTGCGAACAGGCCCAGTTCATTGGCTTCCCCTTTATCCCGAAGCAGATGAGAGATGGCGAACCACTGGCGGGCTTCGGCTTCAGTGAATCCTGAGTGCGCCCACAGTAACCAGGGACGTAACGTATCCATTGAATCATTCACGGCCTGAGAGAATGCGGGAGCATCTTCATCACGGTAGGGGCGAAGCTGGATTTTCATTGCAGGCTCTCCTTTAGCGGGATTAATCCTTAGTTATCTTCATCATAGGTTATCATTTCAACATTCACGAACGAATCTTATGTCTGCCCGTGCCCTTTATGGACGCGCAGAAAACCTAGAGTGAACGGGATGGCACGAATAAAACAGGGGAAATTTCACATATCAGTGTAAAGTTAAGTGTACATATGATTTGTGGGTTAGGGGTGCGCTAGGTTATTTATAGATATGATTTATATAGATTTATTTAAATAAGTTCAAAGGGTGATTGGTTGTGGTAATAAAAGTGTACATGCGTGGATTGAGTTTTGTATCGCATATGATACATTATCAATCACCCCATAGAGGGCTGACCTACGCATATCGAGAGAAACAGGATGACCATCATGCAAAAAGACGCGCTTAATAATGTCCATATCGCTGGCGAACAGATTCTGATCACGCCAGAAGAGTTAAAAAAACAGTACCCGCTGAATGCAGCGCTGGAAGCGCAAATCACCGCTTCCCGCCAGACCATTGCCGATATCACCAGCGGCAAAGATCACCGTTTGTTGGTGGTTTGTGGCCCTTGCTCAATTCACGATACTGAAGCCGCGTTGGAATATGCTCGTCAGCTGAAAGGTCTCTCCGAGCAACTGAAGGATCAGTTGTACATCGTTATGCGTGTCTATTTTGAAAAACCTCGTACGACCGTTGGCTGGAAAGGTTTAATCAACGATCCGTACATGGATAACTCTTTCGATATGGAAGCCGGTCTGCACATTGCTCGCCGTCTGTTGTTGGACCTGGTTGAAATGGGCCTGCCGCTGGCGACCGAAGCGCTGGATCCTAACAGCCCGCAATACCTTGGCGATCTGTTCAGCTGGTCAGCAATTGGTGCGCGTACCACAGAATCTCAGACTCACCGCGAAATGGCATCGGGCTTATCCATGCCGGTTGGCTTTAAAAATGGCACTGACGGCAGCCTGGGCACGGCGATCAACGCCATGCGTGCGGCATCAATGCCTCACCGTTTTGTCGGCATCAATCAGAGTGGCCAGGTGTGCCTGTTGCAGACCCAGGGCAATCCGGATGGTCATGTGATCCTGCGTGGCGGCAAAAGCCCGAACTACGGCCCGGAAGATGTCGCGCAGTGTGAAAAAGAGATGCGTCAGGCGGGACTCCGTCCTTCCTTGATGATAGATTGCAGCCATGGCAATTCTAACAAAGATTTTCGTCGTCAGTCCGGCGTGGCTGAATCTGCGGTAGCGCAGATCAAAGACGGCAACCGTTCAATTATGGGCCTGATGCTGGAAAGCAATATTCACGAAGGCAACCAGTCTTCCGAGCAACCGCGCAGTGATATGCGCTACGGCGTTTCCGTTACTGATGCCTGCATCAACTGGGAAACCACGGAAACCTTGCTGCGTGAAATTCATCAGGACCTGAACGGAGTGCTGGCGGCGCGTCTGTCGCAAGAGGATTAATTATGGTGGCTGAACTGACCGCGCTACGCGATCAAATTGATGAAGTTGATAAAGCGCTGCTCGATCTGCTGGCCAAACGTCTGCACCTCGTCGCTGAAGTCGGCGAGGTAAAGAGCCGTTATGGATTACCGATTTATGTTCCAGAGCGTGAAGCCTCAATGCTGGCTTCACGCCGCAAAGAAGCTGAGTTGCTCGGTGTCCCGCCTGACCTGATCGAAGATATTCTTCGTCGGGTGATGCGTGAATCCTACACCAGCGAAAATGATAAAGGCTTTAAAACGCTGAATCCCGATCTGCGCCCGGTGGTGATTGTCGGTGGCAGAGGGCAGATGGGGCGTCTGTTTGAAAAGATGCTTACGCTGTCCGGCTATCAGGTGAAGATCCTTGATAAAGAAGACTGGGAACAGGCTGACAGTATGCTGTCTGATGCCGGAATGGTGATCATCAGCGTACCGATCCACCTGACCGAGCAGGTGATTGCCGGGCTGCCGCCATTGCCTGACGACTGTATTCTGGTCGATCTGGCATCGGTAAAAAACAGTCCGTTGCAGGCGATGTTGGCGGCACACAGCGGCCCGGTTTTAGGCCTGCACCCGATGTTTGGTCCGGACAGTGGAAGCCTGGCGAAGCAGTTAGTGGTTTGGTGTGATGGCCGTCAGCCAGAGGCCTATCAATGGCTGCTGGAACAGATTCAGGTGTGGGGCGCGCGTCTACACCGTATCAGCGCGGTGGAACACGACCAGAACATGGCCTTTATTCAGGCGCTGCGTCACTTCGCAACCTTCGCTTATGGCTTACATCTGGCCGAAGAGAATGTCCAGCTCGAACAGCTGCTGGCGCTCTCCTCGCCAATCTACCGGCTGGAGTTGGCGATGGTGGGCAGGCTGTTTGCTCAGGACCCACAGTTGTATGCGGACATCATTATGTCGTCCGAGAACAATCTGGCGCTGATTAAACGTTACTACCAGCGATTCGGTGAAGCTATCAAGCTGCTGGAGCAGGGCGATAAGCAGGCGTTTATTACCAGCTTCCGCAAAGTGGAGCACTGGTTTGGCGATTATGCCCAACGCTTCATGTTGGAAAGCCGTACGCTGCTACGCCAGGCGAATGACAGCCGACCGTAATCTCTCCATCAAAAGGCCGGAAACGGCCTTTTTCTATTCACTGCAAAAACCCGCATCCTTAAATATCTGCTGAGCCCTGGCTGACAGTAGAAATGCTGCCAGTGGTTGCGCACGCTCCTGACACACGGCAAAAGCATAATCAGCCGTGATTTGCCAGGGCGCGGGAATGGATAGCGTCACCAGGTTTCCCTTCTCTTTCAGCAATGGCGCGTAGCTCTGATAGCCAATAAACATCTCAGCCTGTTTGGTATTCAGTAACCAGCTTGCAGCCAGTTCTCCGGCCGGGATGGCTGTGCTTTGCGGGCCACCAACCAGCGGCATCGCTCGCTGCTTTAACGCCCTGCCTTCTCCGGGATGCGTCGCGTCAATACGATCAAAAAGCTGCCAGGTATAATCGCCTGACGGATCGCTTAATGGCGTGGACGTTGCCAGGCGCAAGTGCGGATCCCGCAACAGATCTAACCAGTCACGACCTTGTGCAGCCAGCGTAGCGGTAACGCTCAGACAGAGTTGATTGTGGGTAAACAGGGCGGTATGGATTGCCTGTCCTTTCTCAACCAAAGTCTGAGGATGGGCTGAGTTGGCTGACGCAAACAGAACGCAGGCTTCGCCCTGTTCGATGCGTTGCAACAGCAGGCCAGCAGGACCAAAATCAGTCGTCACGCTGATGCCACTTTCCCGTTCGAATGCCGTCATTAATCTGGGCCAGACCACCCGCAGGCTGCCGGCCGCTAAGACCGTTATGCTGCACATCAATTACCGCCAACGTAGTGAGTACGGTAGAAACGTTGATACCAGCTGTCGGCTCTTTTCTGCATATCGATATCGCTGAATTTTTCAGGATACAGCTTCTTCGCCATCCACAGTTCGCCCAGTGCCAGCGCTTCCGGCATTGGATAACCCCAGGCCTTTGCATACTCAGGCATCAGATAAACGCGGTGATTTTTTACCGCATCTACGGCTTGCCAGGCTGGCTGCTGATTGATCTCATCGATCACTTTTGGGTAACGGTCCTGTACAAAGATCACCTGCGGGTTCCAGGCGATGATTTGCTCCATCGAGACCTGCTTGAAGCCTTTGACCGTGGCTGCCGCGACGTTCAACGCACCGGCATGTGCCATCATCAACCCGGTGTATTTTCCGGAACCATAAGTCGTCAGATCCGGATTGGCCATATAAGCGCGGATCCGCCGTTCGGCAGGAATGTCTTTCAGTCGATCCGCCGTTTGCTGGCGCTCGTCAAAAGTCGCTTTAATCAGCGCTTCGGCCTGTGGCTGATGGTTTACCACCTCACCGATCAATCTGATCCCGTCCTTCAGGCCCTGGTTATAAGCCTGATCTTCGTTCTGTAACTGAGGGTTCAGTTCACCTTGCTGTTTCTCATCACCGCTACGCAGTGAAATCGCAATCACCGCAATGCCAAGGTTTTGGATCTGGTCGATCATCTCTTTCGGGGCGTAGTTGGTGACAAAAACTACCTGCGGATGCAGCGCGACCAATTTCTCCACGTCAACATGCGTCAGATCGCCCAGCGCAGGAATGGTGGCCAGCTGCGGGACCAGACGCTGATAGCCGTCTCCTAACTGTTGTTTCCAGTTACCCAGAATGCCAACCATGGTATTGGTCGCGTCGAGCTGGACTAACAGGTTCAGCGTCTGATGCTGCAGAACCACCACGCGATCGACACGATCCGGGATGGTGACCTGCCGGCCTAACTGATCGGTGACCTGACGGGCAGCCTGGGAGCAAAAAGGAGCAAGGGCGAGTAGGGCGGTAAAAGCAGCAGTCTTGAAGGCGCGCAACATGGTGATTCCCTGAGTAACGTTATATAAAGCATAATATAGCGTTAGGTCGAAAGGAGACAATGATTCTGCGCAAACAAGTCGAGGAGGCATCGGCCGGGGTTGAGATGGCCAATGCCTGGAAGGCGTTAAAGCTTATTCAGGTTCAACCGGGATAACGTTTTCGCTCGGGTAGCAACCCAGCACTTTCAGGGAACGGGTAATCGGCGTCAGCTCTTTCAATGCCTGCTGAACCTCATCGGAACGCAGGTTGCCCTGGAAATCGATATAAAACATCTCTTCCCATGGATTGCCGTTGATGGGACGGGATTCCAGCTTACTCATCACCAGGTTGTGCTGACGCAGAACCAGCAGGGCTTCTACCAGCGCACCCGCTTGCTGGCCTGTAGCCATAATCAGCGTGGTTTTAGCGGGAACCTGCGGCGTCACCTCTACCGGTTTGCGGGCGAGGATAATGAAGCGGGTGATATTTTGCTTCTGATTCGCCAGGTTACGTTCCAGTACCTGCAGCCCATAAAGATCTCCGCCTGCTTCGCTGCCAATGGCGGCAACTTTAGGCGAGTCCATGGCGGCGACTTTTTCCATCGCGGCAGCAGTGCTTTCGGTGTACTCAATTTTCCAGTGCGGATAGCGATTAATGAACTGGCTACACTGCTGGAAAGGCTGAGGATGACTGTAAACCGTCTCGATTTGTTGCAGATCGGTGCTGCCGTTGACCAGCACGCAGTGATCGATCGGAATGGTCATCTCGCCGACAATTGAAAGGCTGGTCAGCTGCAGCAGGTCATAGACATCGTTGATCGAGCCGGAGCTGGTATTTTCAATTGGCAACACCGCATAGTCCGCCTGGCCGGTTTCGACCTGATTAAAGATGTCCTGGAATTTCAGACAGCCGCTTTCGATAAATGTCTCAAAATGGCGCGCGGCGTAGTTGCGTGCAGCCAGATGGGAGTAAGAACCTTTCGGGCCGAGGAAGGCAACGCGTGCGGATTGAGCCGTGGTCTTATTGAGGTGCTTTTGCAGCAGGGCTTGCTGCGTCAGCACCGAGTCTTCGATAATCAGCTGAAACAGACGCGTGATGTAATGCGCGTCCAGCTTGTGGCCTTTGCCAAGGGTAATCAGATGCTCAAGCAGGTCTCGCTCGCGGTCGATGTCGCGGATAGGGCGATGTGTTGCCATCTTCGCCGTTGCAACCTCAATCGCCAGCGCCCGGCGTTGAGCAAGCATATTCAGCAGTTGTTCATCCAGCGCGCTGATTTTATCGCGCAGGCCGAGCAGGGGATTCTCAGGGGTCATAAGGCTACCTGTCAGATGTTCATAAAAAAAAAGCCTCCCGCTGGGGAGGCTTTGTAGTTCGTCTTCGCATTCATTCTTACACGACGAATTGCCTCCCAATCAGGGGAAGGTAAAGAAGGTAAAAAAGAATGCGAAGAAGAACGGTCGTTTGTGCATTGTGCTATCCAGAACCGGAGAGCGTTTAAAGTAACCGCTGCAATTTATTTCTGTCAATAAAAAACGCGCCCTGAGGCGCGTTATCTTCCTTTTGACGTCTATTCCTGATCGATGATGCTCAGGTCTTTCACACTGGCATTGGCGCGGCGCGCTTCACCTTTATGCTGAACCTTGTTCAGCTGGCGTTCCAGTTTTCCGATCAGATCATTGATAGCCGTATACATATCATCATGCTTCGCGCTGGCGACCAGCGGGCCATTTGGCGTATTGATGGTGGCATCAGCGACAAATTCCTTCGGCTCCTTTGAAAGAACGATATGGGGTTTTATCAGGTCAGTTTGCCATTTTTCGAGCTTGGCGAGACGGTCTTCGACATGTTGGCGGATAGCCGGAGTGATTTCCATGTGCTTGCTGGTAATGTTCAGAACCATAGTGCTTACCTCTCTGTCATTTCCGTCGAATGTAGGTCCAGCATACCTCGAAAAAGAGGTTTATGCGTGATTCACATCACGTTTTTTTGTCACTTTTTGTCAATGTGGAGAAATCTGTGAGATGGGAGGAGAAATGCTGAAATGGGGGTTGTCGGGGCGCTTTTTAGCGGGCATTATTGACTGGATAACTCAGAAGAGAACTGGGCAATTAGCAGGAATTCTGAGCAAAAAAATGGCAGCCACGGGCTGCCATTTTTCATTTCAACGCTTAAGCCTGATTTGCTGCAATCAACTTAGCGACTTTGTCCGCTTCAGCATTTAACTGCAGCTGACGGTATGCATTTTCCATCAGTGGCAGTGCCGTGCGCGTAGCCTGAGTGTCCGGATAATCTTTCATCATTTGCTCAACACGGTTAACTACTGCGACATAAGCCTCGCGCTTAGTGTAGAATTGAGCAACGGATAATTCATATTTCGCCAGACGATCTTTCAGATACACCAGACGCTTTCTTGCATCTGTTGCATATTGACTGTTCGGGTAACCGCGCAGCAGCTGAGAGAAATCATGGAAGGCGTCACGCGCATGCGTCGGATCGCGGTCAGAGCGGTCGATGCCGAAAAAGCCCTGCAGTGCGCTATCGTCCAGCGCCATATCCGTCAGACCACGCATATAAATCACGTAATCAATATTCGGGTGGGTTGGATTCAGACGCATGAAGCGGTCAATTGCGGCCTGCGCCAGCGGCAAATCGGCATTTTTGTAGTAAGCGTAGATCAAGTCTAGCTGAACTTGCTGGGAGTAAGGGCCGAACGGGTAGCGGTTATCAAGCGCTTCCAGTTGCGTTATTGCTCCTTTAAAGTTACCGTCCTGCAGTTTTTGCTGGGCTGTGGCATAGATTTCAGAAGGCGGATTGTCAGGCACCGTTTCCTTCGAACCGGAACAACCAGCCAATGCCAGGCTCAACGTGGCTGCAGCCACCAGATATTTCATACGCGTCATGACGATTTGATTATCCTCAGAGTGTTATTCAGGAAGCTGTCCATGTAGCTCCCGATAGTGACCAGGTACAATAGCACATTATATTAAACGGCATCGCCGTGAAAACCCAACGTTAACGAAGAAGCTGTTTATGGCACAACAAGTAAAACTCAACGCAACGGTATCCGAATCACAACTCGGACAACGCTTAGATCAGGCTTTGGCCGAATTGTTCCCTGATTATTCTCGATCTCGCATAAAAGAGTGGATTCTCGACCGTCGCGTCACCGTCAATGGCGTAATCATCGACAAACCGAAGGAAAAAGTGCTCGGTAGCGAACAAATCGCTATTGATGCCGAAATTGAAGAAGAAGCACGCTGGGAAGCGCAGGACATTCCTTTAGACATCGTATATGAAGATGAAGACATTCTGGTCATCAACAAACCACGCGGTCTGGTTGTCCATCCCGGTGCCGGTAATCCCGATGGCACCGTGCTGAATGCACTGTTGCATCATTTCCCGGCCATCGCTGACGTGCCGCGTGCGGGTATCGTTCATCGCCTCGATAAAGACACAACGGGTCTGATGGTGGTGGCGAAGACCGTTCCAGCGCAAACGCATCTGGTGGAATCTTTGCAGTTAAGAGAAATCACCCGTGAGTATGAAGCTGTGGCGATCGGCAGAATGACAGCGGGCGGTACGGTTGACGAGCCTATCAGCCGTCACTCCACCAAGCGTACGCATATGGCGGTTCACCCAACCGGTAAACCTGCCACTACGCATTACCGCATCATGGAGCATTTCCGTGTGCATACGCGCCTGCGTCTGCGTCTGGAAACCGGCCGTACTCACCAGATCCGTGTCCATATGGCGCACATTAACCATCCGCTGGTGGGCGATCAGTTATACGGTGGCCGTCCGCGTCCGCCGAAGGGCGCGTCGGAGTCATTTATTGCGATGCTGCGTAAGTTCGATCGTCAGGCTCTGCATGCCACCATGCTTCGCCTGTACCATCCGATTAGCGGCATTGAAATGGAATGGCATGCGCCGTTGCCTCAGGATATGGTTGACCTGATCGCAGAGATGAAAGCGGATACCGCTGAATTCAAGGATCAGATGGACTGGTAATGAGCCTGATCACGCCTGACTGGACGCTGCCTGCCACTGTGCGGGCATGCAGCTCAACCCGGGTGGGTGGCGTAAGCTGCTTGCCGTGGGACTCACTGAATCTTGGCGCACATGTGGGGGATAATCCTCTGCATGTGCAGGCTAATCGTCAGCGTCTGGTTGAGCTGGGCGAGCTGCCTGCAATGCCAGTCTGGCTTGAACAAGTTCATGGTAGTGAGGTGCTTCACCTGACGGGCGGTCAACCTGACAGCTTAAAGGCGGATGCCGTTTACACCCGTCAGCGCGGAATACCTTGCGCCGTGATGACAGCCGACTGTTTGCCGGTGCTTTTTTGTTCTTCAGATGGCAAGGAAGTGGCGGCGGCACATGCTGGCTGGCGAGGTCTTTGCCAGGGCGTACTGGAATCGACGCTGGCAGCATTTAATGCGCCGCCGGAAGAGATACATGCCTGGCTGGGGCCGGCGATCGGGCCAGACGCTTTTGAAGTGGGTCCCGAGGTTCGGGACGCATTTTTAGCGCAAAAAATGCACAGTGACAGGGCTTTCAGGCCTGTTGGTGAAAAATATTATGCGGATATTTGGCAACTTGCCAGAGAGCGTTTAGTCCGCAGCGGAGTGCGCCACATCTCGGGTGGCGGCCTTTGCACCGTCTCAAAACCCACTGAATTCTTCTCCTTCCGACGCGATGGCGTCACCGGCCGTCTGGCAAGTTTGATCTGGCTGATATAACCTAGCGCCATAAGACGGTCCAGAATGATGTATTTTTCACCAAAATATTTAGGTCATTAAACTTGAAAATTTGAGGGATGACCTCATTTAATCTCCAGTAGCAATTTGACCTGAATGGGGGAATTATGCGTCTGGATCGTCTTACTAACAAATTCCAGCTTGCTCTCGCCGATGCCCAGTCTTTAGCCCTGGGTCGCGACAATCAATTTATCGAACCTCTCCACTTAATGAGTGCATTACTGACTCAGGAAGGCGGATCCGTACGTCCTTTACTGACCACCGCCGGTGTTGATACCGCTGCTTTGCGCAGCAGTGTTGAACAGGCTATCGGCCGTTTGCCGCAGGTGGAAGGAACGGATGGCGATGTTCAGCCTTCTGCGGACCTGGTTCGTGTTCTGAATCTCTGTGACAAGCTGGCTCAAAAACGTGCTGATAATTTCATTTCATCCGAACTGTTTGTTCTGGCTGCTCTTGAGTCGCGCGGTTCGCTGGCCGATCTTCTGAAATCTGCCGGTGTAACCACTGACAAACTGAGCAAGGCAATTGACCAAATGCGTGGAGGCGAAAACGTGAACGATCAAGGGGCTGAAGATCAGCGCCAGGCACTGAAAAAATACACCATCGACCTGACCGAACGTGCTGAGTCCGGCAAACTGGACCCGGTGATTGGTCGTGATGAAGAAATTCGTCGCACCATTCAGGTTCTGCAGCGCCGTACCAAAAACAACCCGGTTTTGATCGGTGAGCCTGGTGTAGGTAAAACCGCTATTGTCGAAGGGCTTGCCCAGCGAATCATAAATGGCGAAGTGCCGGAGGGGCTGAAAGGGCGCCGGGTGCTTTCTCTTGATATGGGTGCGCTGGTGGCCGGCGCGAAATACCGCGGTGAGTTCGAAGAGCGTCTGAAAGCCGTACTGAACGATCTCTCTAAACAGGAAGGCAATGTCATTCTGTTTATTGATGAGCTGCATACTATGGTTGGCGCAGGTAAAGCTGACGGCGCGATGGATGCCGGTAACATGCTCAAACCTGCACTGGCTCGCGGTGAGCTTCACTGCGTAGGCGCGACCACTCTCGATGAGTATCGTCAGTATATTGAGAAAGATGCGGCTCTGGAGCGTCGTTTCCAGAAAGTGTATGTGGCTGAGCCAACCGTGGAAGATACCATCGCGATCCTGCGTGGTCTGAAAGAGCGTTATGAGCTGCACCACCATGTGCAGATCACCGATCCGGCTATCGTGGCTGCGGCAACCTTATCGCATCGCTATATTGCCGACCGTCAGCTGCCGGATAAAGCCATCGACCTGATTGATGAAGCCGGTTCCAGCATTCGTATGCAGATTGATTCAAAACCGGAATCTCTGGATCGCCTGGAACGCCGCATCATCCAGCTGAAGCTTGAGCAACAGGCTCTGAAGAAAGAGACTGACGATGCCAGCATCAAACGACTGTCTATGCTGGAAGATGAGCTGAACCAGAAAGAGCGTGATTACTCTGAGCTTGAAGAAGAGTGGAAATCGGAGAAAGCCTCTCTTTCCGGCACTCAGACAATTAAAGCTGAGCTGGAACAGGCGAAGCTGGCAATGGAACAGGCGCGTCGTCTTGGCGATCTGGCTCAGATGTCTGAACTGCAGTACGGGAAAATCCCTGAGCTGGAAAAACAGCTGGCTCTGGCTACGCAGTCTGAAGGCAAAACCATGCGTTTGCTGCGTAACCGGGTAACCGAAGTTGAAATTGCTGACGTGCTGGCTCGCTGGACCGGGATCCCTGTCGACAGGATGATGGAAGGGGAGCGCGATAAGTTACTGCGTATGGAGCAGGATCTGCATCAGCGTGTGATTGGACAGAATGAAGCGGTCGAAGCCGTGTCGAATGCGATTCGCCGTAGTCGTGCGGGTCTGGCGGATCCTAATCGTCCGATTGGTTCATTCCTGTTCCTTGGCCCGACAGGTGTGGGTAAGACCGAGCTGTGCAAAGCGCTGGCTAACTTTATGTTCGACAGTGACGATGCGATGGTGCGTCTCGATATGTCCGAGTTCATGGAGAAGCATTCAGTATCCCGTTTGGTGGGTGCACCTCCAGGTTATGTCGGATATGAAGAGGGCGGTTACCTGACTGAAGCCGTCCGTCGCCGGCCGTATTCGGTGATCCTGTTGGATGAGGTGGAGAAAGCGCACCCGGATGTCTTCAACATCTTACTGCAGGTTCTGGATGATGGACGTCTGACGGATGGTCAGGGTAGAACGGTCGACTTCCGCAACACGGTGGTGATCATGACCTCTAACCTGGGCTCCGATCTGATTCAGGAACGGTTTGGCGCGCTTAGCTATCCGGAAATGAAAGACGTGGTGATGACGGTAGTCGGTCAGCACTTCCGTCCGGAGTTCATTAACCGTATAGATGAGCTGGTGGTCTTCCATCCGTTGGGTGAGCAGCATATTGCTTCTATAGCCAAGATTCAGTTGCAGCGTCTTTACGATCGCCTGGCCGATCGCGGATATGACTTACACATTTCCGATGCTGCGTTGCATAAGCTTGCTGAAAATGGCTATGACCCGGTTTATGGTGCTCGTCCGTTGAAGCGTGCTATCCAGCAGCAGATCGAGAACCCGCTGGCGCAGCAGATACTTTCTGGTGCACTGATCCCGGGTAAAACGATCGAAATGGATGTAAAAGACGATGCCATAGTGGCTCAGCAGTAATCGCGGTAAAAATAAAAATGGGCCTTCGGGCCCATTTTTGTTTAATAAGTGGTCGTAAAAGGGGCCAATTTGGCGTTTTGGGTTGAAAATTGAGCGGTTGAATGTTTTTTTGCATTTAGCCCTTGTCAGTCTCCAGAAATTCCCTATACTGCGCCTCCACTGACACGGAACAACGACTTACGAGTCACCGGGTCAGAGGTTCAGGAAGCTGAATCGCCGGAGAAAAACTTCACAAAAAGAAGTTGACTCTGAAGGAGGAAAGCGTAATATACGCCACCTCGCAGTAAGGCGCCAAGGCACTTACCGCAACGCTCTTTAACAATTTATCAGACAATCTGTGTGGGCACTCGCAGGATTGATATCAGCGCCGCAAGGCGCAAAAAAATATCAAGCCTTAAGAGTGAACACATAATGAAATTCATTATGACGTTTTACACTTGAGCACCGCTGAACTTGTTTCAGCAAATCGAACTTTTAATTGAAGAGTTTGATCATGGCTCAGATTGAACGCTGGCGGCAGGCCTAACACATGCAAGTCGAACGGTAGCACAGAGAGCTTGCTCTCGGGTGACGAGTGGCGGACGGGTGAGTAATGTCTGGGAAACTGCCTGATGGAGGGGGATAACTACTGGAAACGGTAGCTAATACCGCATAACGTCTTCGGACCAAAGTGGGGGACCTTCGGGCCTCACACCATCGGATGTGCCCAGATGGGATTAGCTAGTAGGTGGGGTAATGGCTCACCTAGGCGACGATCCCTAGCTGGTCTGAGAGGATGACCAGCCACACTGGAACTGAGACACGGTCCAGACTCCTACGGGAGGCAGCAGTGGGGAATATTGCACAATGGGCGCAAGCCTGATGCAGCCATGCCGCGTGTATGAAGAAGGCCTTCGGGTTGTAAAGTACTTTCAGCGGGGAGGAAGGCGATAAGGTTAATAACCTTGTCGATTGACGTTACCCGCAGAAGAAGCACCGGCTAACTCCGTGCCAGCAGCCGCGGTAATACGGAGGGTGCAAGCGTTAATCGGAATTACTGGGCGTAAAGCGCACGCAGGCGGTCTGTCAAGTCAGATGTGAAATCCCCGGGCTTAACCTGGGAACTGCATTTGAAACTGGCAGGCTAGAGTCTTGTAGAGGGGGGTAGAATTCCAGGTGTAGCGGTGAAATGCGTAGAGATCTGGAGGAATACCGGTGGCGAAGGCGGCCCCCTGGACAAAGACTGACGCTCAGGTGCGAAAGCGTGGGGAGCAAACAGGATTAGATACCCTGGTAGTCCACGCCGTAAACGATGTCGACTTGGAGGTTGTGCCCTTGAGGCGTGGCTTCCGGAGCTAACGCGTTAAGTCGACCGCCTGGGGAGTACGGCCGCAAGGTTAAAACTCAAATGAATTGACGGGGGCCCGCACAAGCGGTGGAGCATGTGGTTTAATTCGATGCAACGCGAAGAACCTTACCTGGCCTTGACATCCACGGAATTCGGCAGAGATGCCTTAGTGCCTTCGGGAACCGTGAGACAGGTGCTGCATGGCTGTCGTCAGCTCGTGTTGTGAAATGTTGGGTTAAGTCCCGCAACGAGCGCAACCCTTATCCTTTGTTGCCAGCGAGTAATGTCGGGAACTCAAAGGAGACTGCCGGTGACAAACCGGAGGAAGGTGGGGATGACGTCAAGTCATCATGGCCCTTACGGCCAGGGCTACACACGTGCTACAATGGCGCATACAAAGAGAAGCGAACTCGCGAGAGCAAGCGGACCTCACAAAGTGCGTCGTAGTCCGGATCGGAGTCTGCAACTCGACTCCGTGAAGTCGGAATCGCTAGTAATCGTAGATCAGAATGCTACGGTGAATACGTTCCCGGGCCTTGTACACACCGCCCGTCACACCATGGGAGTGGGTTGCAAAAGAAGTAGGTAGCTTAACCTTCGGGAGGGCGCTTACCACTTTGTGATTCATGACTGGGGTGAAGTCGTAACAAGGTAACCGTAGGGGAACCTGCGGTTGGATCACCTCCTTACCTGAAGATACCTTCCCGCGTAGTGTCCACAACAGATTGTCTGATAGAAAACGTAATGAGCAACAGTAACAGAGTCCCCATCGTCTAGAGGCCCAGGACACTGCCCTTTCACGGCTGTAACAGGGGTTCGAATCCCCTTGGGGACGCCATCTCCTGATAATGAGTGAAAGACATTATCAACCAGTATCTCAAAACTGATTCTCTCCGCAAGGACGAGTCACGTTTGAGATATTTGCTCTTTAACAATCCGGAACAAGCTGAAAATTGAAACGACATGTCGTTTTCATTCTCCGTAATAAGAATGAAATTAACGATATGTTCGAGTCTCTCAAATGCTTACAACAGCACGTGTCTTTCGGGACGCTTGTGGGTTGTGAGGTTAAGTGACTAAGCGTACACGGTGGATGCCTAGGCAGTCAGAGGCGATGAAGGGCGTGCTAATCTGCGATAAGCGTCGGTAAGGTGATATGAACCGTAATAACCGACGATACCCGAATGGGGAAACCCGGTGCACTTTGGTGCATCATTGCAACATGAATACATAGTGTTGCAAGGCGAACCTGGGGAACTGAAACATCTAAGTACCCAGAGGAAAAGAAATCAACCGAGATTCCCCCAGTAGCGGCGAGCGAACGGGGAACAGCCCAGAACCTGAATCAGTTTGTGCATTAGTGGAAGCGTCTGGAAAGTCGCAGGGTACAGGGTGATACTCCCGTACACAAAAATGCACTTATTGTGAGTTCGATGAGTAGGGCGGGACACGTGACATCCTGTCTGAATATGGGGGGACCATCCTCCAAGGCTAAATACTCCTGACTGACCGATAGTGAACCAGTACCGTGAGGGAAAGGCGAAAAGAACCCCGGCGAGGGGAGTGAAACAGAACCTGAAACCGTGTACGTACAAGCAGTGGGAGCACCTTCGTGGTGTGACTGCGTACCTTTTGTATAATGGGTCAGCGACTTATATTCTGTAGCAAGGTTAACCGTATAGGGGAGCCGTAGGGAAACCGAGTCTTAACTGGGCGTTAAGTTGCAGGGTATAGACCCGAAACCCGGTGATCTAGCCATGGGCAGGTTGAAGGTTGGGTAACACTAACTGGAGGACCGAACCGACTAATGTTGAAAAATTAGCGGATGACTTGTGGCTGGGGGTGAAAGGCCAATCAAACCGGGAGATAGCTGGTTCTCCCCGAAAGCTATTTAGGTAGCGCCTCGTGAACTCATCTTCGGGGGTAGAGCACTGTTTCGGCTAGGGGGCCATCCCGGCTTACCAACCCGATGCAAACTGCGAATACCGAAGAATGTTATCACGGGAGACACACGGCGGGTGCTAACGTCCGTCGTGAAGAGGGAAACAACCCAGACCGCCAGCTAAGGTCCCAAAGTCATGGTTAAGTGGGAAACGATGTGGGAAGGCACAGACAGCCAGGATGTTGGCTTAGAAGCAGCCATCATTTAAAGAAAGCGTAATAGCTCACTGGTCGAGTCGGCCTGCGCGGAAGATGTAACGGGGCTAAACCATGCACCGAAGCTGCGGCAGCGACGCTTAGGCGTTGTTGGGTAGGGGAGCGTTCTGTAAGCCGTCGAAGGTGGACTGTGAGGGCTGCTGGAGGTATCAGAAGTGCGAATGCTGACATAAGTAACGATAAAGCGGGTGAAAAGCCCGCTCGCCGGAAGACCAAGGGTTCCTGTCCAACGTTAATCGGGGCAGGGTGAGTCGACCCCTAAGGCGAGGCCGAAAGGCGTAGTCGATGGGAAACAGGTTAATATTCCTGTACTCGGTGTTACTGCGAAGGGGGGACGGAGAAGGCTATGTTAGCCGGGCGACGGTTGTCCCGGTTTAAGCATGTAGGCGGAGAGTTTAGGTAAATCCGGACTCTTTTAACGCTGAGGTGTGATGACGAGGCACTACGGTGCTGAAGTAACAAATGCCCTGCTTCCAGGAAAAGCCTCTAAGCATCAGGTAACACAGAATCGTACCCCAAACCGACACAGGTGGTCAGGTAGAGAATACCAAGGCGCTTGAGAGAACTCGGGTGAAGGAACTAGGCAAAATGGTGCCGTAACTTCGGGAGAAGGCACGCTGGCGCGTAGGTGAAGGGACTTGCTCCCGGAGCTGAAGCCAGTCGAAGATACCAGCTGGCTGCAACTGTTTATTAAAAACACAGCACTGTGCAAACACGAAAGTGGACGTATACGGTGTGACGCCTGCCCGGTGCCGGAAGGTTAATTGATGGGGTTATCCGCAAGGAGAAGCTCTTGATCGAAGCCCCGGTAAACGGCGGCCGTAACTATAACGGTCCTAAGGTAGCGAAATTCCTTGTCGGGTAAGTTCCGACCTGCACGAATGGCGTAATGATGGCCAGGCTGTCTCCACCCGAGACTCAGTGAAATTGAACTCGCTGTGAAGATGCAGTGTACCCGCGGCAAGACGGAAAGACCCCGTGAACCTTTACTATAGCTTGACACTGAATATTGAACCTTGATGTGTAGGATAGGTGGGAGGCTTTGAAGCGTGGACGCCAGTCTGCGTGGAGCCAACCTTGAAATACCACCCTTTAACGTTTGATGTTCTAACCTGGCGCCGTGATCCGGCGTGGGGACAGTGTCTGGTGGGTAGTTTGACTGGGGCGGTCTCCTCCTAAAGAGTAACGGAGGAGCACGAAGGTTAGCTAATCACGGTCGGACATCGTGAGGTTAGTGCAATGGCATAAGCTAGCTTGACTGCGAGAGTGACGGCTCGAGCAGGTGCGAAAGCAGGTCATAGTGATCCGGTGGTTCTGAATGGAAGGGCCATCGCTCAACGGATAAAAGGTACTCCGGGGATAACAGGCTGATACCGCCCAAGAGTTCATATCGACGGCGGTGTTTGGCACCTCGATGTCGGCTCATCACATCCTGGGGCTGAAGTAGGTCCCAAGGGTACGGCTGTTCGCCGTTTAAAGTGGTACGCGAGCTGGGTTTAGAACGTCGTGAGACAGTTCGGTCCCTATCTGCCGTGGGCGCTGGAAGATTGAGAGGGGTTGCTCCTAGTACGAGAGGACCGGAGTGAACGCACCACTGGTGTTCGGGTTGTCATGCCAATGGCATTGCCCGGTAGCTAAGTGCGGAAAAGATAAGCGCTGAAAGCATCTAAGCGCGAAACTTGCCTCGAGATGAATCTTCCCTGGGCCTTTAAGGCCCCTGAAGGGACGTTGAAGACTACGACGTTGATAGGCCGGGTGTGTAAGCGCAGCGATGCGTTGAGCTAACCGGTACTAATGACCCGTGAGGCTTAACCTTACAACACCAGAAGCGTTCTGGTGGTGTCTGAGAGACACGAACGATATTTTCAGCTTGAACCGGATAAATTTGCGCGGCCCTATGGCGGCGTGAATAACAGAATTTGCCTGGCGGCTTTAGCGCGGTGGTCCCACCTGACCCCATGCCGAACTCAGAAGTGAAACGCCGTAGCGCCGATGGTAGTGTGGGGTCTCCCCATGCGAGAGTAGGGAACTGCCAGGCATCAAACAAGCAGACAAGCCTCATGCGAAAGCATGGGGCTTTTTTGTGTGCGTAAAAAGCAAAAATCCACGCCAGACCCGCCTCAAAACAGCTCCCGGACTCCCCAGGCCCGCCTGATAACGGCCAAAACCCACCACTGAAATCCTCAAGCACCCCAAAACCAGAAAACTAAAACGCCGTGCTGACGCACCACACCCTTCATTTATGGCGATATTAAACACTTACTCTATAATCCAACCTGCTTCACAGTTCTGTAACGTTAATACTTAAAACAATTCATTAACATCTTGCCAGTAAGGTTTACTACCGGTTGTTGTTTCACTTCTATCGCTAATTATTAGCAAGGAATAATAAAAGAGGTTAATTCTATGGCAGATGCCACGTCAGAACGGCAGCCTGAGGCTACGGCCGATGCGCTCTCCACGCGCCAACGTATCTGGGCAATTGTTGGTGCATCATCAGGGAATCTGGTCGAATGGTTTGATTTTTATGTCTATTCATTCTGTTCTCTCTATTTTTCTCACGTCTTTTTCCCCTCAGGAAACCCAACAACTCAGCTGTTACAGACCGCAGGTGTCTTTGCCGCTGGCTTTCTGATGCGACCCATCGGTGGCTGGCTGTTTGGCTACATTGGCGACAAGCACGGTCGTAAGAAATCAATGCTGATTTCGGTCTGCATGATGTGTTTCGGATCGCTGGTGATTGCCTGTTTACCGGGTTACGACACCATCGGTGTCTGGGCGCCGGCTTTACTGCTGTTAGCGCGTTTGTTCCAGGGGCTGTCTGTAGGCGGCGAGTACGGCACCAGCGCAACCTATATGAGTGAAGTCGCTGTAGAAGGGAAGAAGGGATTCTATGCTTCATTCCAGTATGTCACCCTGATTGGTGGGCAATTGATGGCACTGCTAACCGTGGTGGTGTTGCAGCAGATCCTGAGTGATGAAGAACTTCGTGCATGGGGCTGGAGAATACCGTTCGCAATCGGAGCCGTGCTGGCCGTCGTTGCACTCTATCTGCGCCGTTCCCTGAATGAAACATCCGATCAGAAAACCCGTCAGCATAAAGATGCCGGATCGTTGAGAGGTCTGTGGAAACACCGTCGCGCGTTTATTATGGTGCTTGGTTTTACGGCGGGCGGCTCGCTAAGCTTCTATACCTTTACCACCTATATGCAGAAGTATCTGGTAAACACTTCGGGTATGGATGCGCGAACGGCCAGTATGCTAATGACCGCTGCACTGTTCATTTTTATGCTGATTCAGCCGTTGATTGGAGCGTTGTCAGATAAAATTGGACGCCGGAGCTCAATGCTGATCTTTGGTGGGCTGGCGGCGATATGTACCGTGCCGGTGCTGACATTGCTGCAAAACATCAGCAGTCCGTGGGGGGCATTTGGACTGGTCATGATCTCACTGCTGATCACCAGCTTCTACACGTCGATCAGTGGGATCCTGAAGGCAGAGATGTTTCCACCGGAGGTACGCGCGTTAGGTGTGGGACTGTCTTACGCGGTAGCCAACGCTTTGTTTGGCGGTTCAGCAGAATATGTGGCGTTGTCGCTGAAGGCGGCGGGCAGCGAGACCAGCTTCTTCTGGTATGTCTCGGCGATGGGGGCCGTTGCATTCCTGGTGTCGCTGATGCTGCACCGAAGAGGGAATGGCATCAAGCTTTAACGGGCAAGACTCCATAACGTGTAGCCGGTGGCAGCACCGGCTACATCCCAACTGAAATCTTTCCAGCTCCAGCCAGAACCTCCCTCCCGACTGTCGTACAACTCTTTCGCCGCGCCCAAACTGAGCGCAAACATCAAGCCAAAGCTGGCGCTTCGGCCTTCGCTCCAGTGTTGTTTATCGCCATAAGCACTTCCCGCCGCCGACAGTACCGCAGAGGAAACAAAATGCTCCGCTTTATCCTTGCCGGTCCAGCTGTCGTTGGCCATATGGGTACAACCGGTGCAACAGAGAACCATCAGCAACACGAGTTTGCGCATTACTTCTCCTTAAAAAAAAGCCCCGTCACTGACAGGGCCTGATTTAAGCGAACTTACAGAATGCGGCTAATCAGCCTGTCGATACGGATACGGCGCAGACGGCGGATCAGCTTACGCACTTTAAGCGGGTAATCGGCAATGCTTTCCAGATCGCGGAAGTGTTCAACCACGGTGGTGTTTTGACGGATCAGCGCCAGCTCGTGGCGGCTTTGCTCAACCAGCTGCTGGAGTGGATCGTGGATGAGGACGGCATTTTCCAGATCGAGACGCCATGCGCGCGGATTCAGGTTATTCCCGGTAATAAGCAGCCATTCGTCATCTACCCACATGCCTTTAAGATGGTAGCTGTTCTCGCCGTCTTTCCACAGGCGAACCGTCAACTGGCCGTTAGTGACGTAATATTGCAAACGGCTCAGGAAGCGGCGCAGGTTGATCTCATACAGGTAAGGCAGGGCACCGATAATCTTGAACGGCTGATCTTCAGGGATGTAGAAGTCATTCGCCGTTTTATCCCCGACGATGATCTCAACTTCGCGGCCCTGACGCAGTAACCAGATAATGTTGCGCACCAGGATGGCGGGCATATTGAAGTACGGAGTACAGAGCGTCAGCTTTTGCTCAGCACAAGGCATCAGGTGGAAGATGGTTTTGTTGAGCAGGCTGCGTTTGCCCAGCCCAACTAACGGAGTCACTGCCAACTGTTCATTATTGGCATCGCCTTCGAACTCATAATCAAACCCGCGCAGATCCTGGCGGAACTGACGAGTTTCATTTTTGATTTCCGGACTTTTTGGCCGCTCATGCTGATCGAGACGATGCACCGCTTCAGCCTGGATAAGGTTGGTTTCTATCCAGTCGAACATGGTGTTAGCCAGCGTGGGATTGGTAATCAGCTGATAGCGGTCATAACGGTATTTATCATGCTGATGCAGATAGACGTCATTGAGGCTGGCACCGGTATAGAAAAGGGTATCATCGATGATCGACCCTTTCAGATGCAGCACGCCTAAGGCTTCACGGGTATTTACCGGCACGCCATAAACGGTGATGTGAATGTCAGGGTGAGCGTCTGCCAACTCACAATACCAATCGGCATTGGTTGCCGTACGCGCTGCGCCAATACGACCACGCTGTGCGCGGTGCCAGTCCACAAGGACACGGACATCCAGCTCAGGGCGAAGGCGTTTGGCTTCATACAGCGCGTTGAGAATGCTGCGGCCACCGTCATCGTTTTCCAGATAAAGCGCCACAATGCAGATACGATGTTTCGCACCGGCGATTTTCTCAAGCAAAGTCTTACGGAAATCAGCCGCTGAATACAGCGTCGTGAAGTCAGCAGCCGACTGAGACAGTTTTGGCAGTTGCGCAAGGTGCTGTTGGTGTTTATTACGTTTGAATTTAGACAACATCACAGTGCGTATCTTCTCTGTTCATAGAATGGCCTTTTGCCATAAAATCATCACCCTAACCGCGAATATTACCATTAGTCGGGCCCGATGGTTTTAGTTTTACGTTTCCAGACATTATCAGGGTGGCGAAAAAGGCAGCGAAAGGGCCACAATGCCGTCTTCAATCTGCACATCAACCCTAAATCCCAGTTTGCGTGCCAGCGTAATCATCCCCTGATTGCCCGGCATGGTAATACCGTTTAACTGCTGTAACCCATGTTGACGGGTATAGATAATCATCTTCTCCAGCAGCCGCCGACCCAGGCCCAGCCCTTTAAGATCGGAACGTACCAGCACGGAAAACTCTGCATCGATGTTATCGGCATCGGAAATAGCACGCGTCACACCAATGATCTCATCACTGCCATTTTGCTGACGGACAGCAACAAAGGCCATCTCTCGATCGTAGTCGATCTGCGTCATGTTAGCCAAATCGTCATGAGTGAACTCATTGATCTCACTGAAATAGCGATAATAAAGATCTTCCTTCGTCACCCGGCTAATGAACTGGCGTAACAACGGCTCATCTTCGGGCAGGATCGGGCGGAACAGGCAGCTCTCGCCATTTTTCATCTCTACCCATTCTTCAAGCGCATGAGGATAAGGGCGAATAGCCAGACGCGCTTCGGGATCCCCGACAAAATCAGCCAGTTGCATGGTGACATCCAGCAGTGAGAATTCAGACCCCGACGCCAGTAGAGGATGAATGTCCAGCCGCACGATCTCAGGGCAATCAACGATCAGGTTGGAAACCTGCACGAGCACCTGGCTGATGCCGGCAATATCCAGCGGCTGGAGCGCGCTGCGGCTGCGGATTTTACCGCTCTTGATGGCCTGAATAACCAGATAGCGCGCCAGCGTCATATTCAGCGGCGGTAAAGCAACCACCGCCTGTTTATCGGCTTGCCACTCAATGCCACCTTCTCCCAGCATGATCATCGGTCCAAAAACCGGGTCCTGTTCTACCACAATTCTTAACTCCTGGGCTCCGGCACGGTTGGCCATGCTTTGCACTAAAAGCCCATGAATATTTGCCTGCGGCAAGGCCAGTTTGACGCGATCGATAATGGCTTCTGCTGCCTGCTCAACTTCGCTGGCGGTGCGCAGATACAGCATCACACCCTGAACCTCCGACTTATGGAGAATGTCCGGCGACCGCAGTTTCAGCGCAACGGGATAGCCAATCTGACCGGCGATGTGCACCGCTTCGGCACTGTCGCTGGCAATCCAGGTTGGCAATGTATTGAGCCCATAGGCGCGTAAAATGGCCTGAACTTCATGCGTGTCGAGCGTAATGGCGCCATCTTCCAGTGCCTGGCGGATCAAATGATGAGCCTCAGCGGTATTCGCCGTCAGGTTCGGCGGCAGAGCCGGCGTTTCACGCAGCTGCTTCTGGTTACGGCGGTACTCCACCATATGCATAAAGGCGGTGACCGTCCCTTCAGGCGTGCGGTAGGTTGGGATACCGGCATCACTGAACAACCGGCGCGCATCCAGTGAAGAGAACTCTCCGCACCAGTTGGTCAACAGAGAAATCTGTTTGGCGCGGGGATGTTTAAGGATGGTTTCAATCAGCCTTTGTGCGGTCAGCGTGGCGGGTGCGACAGCGCTGGGAGCGTGAATAATCATCAGCGCGTCAATGTCCTGGCTATCCAGCAAGCGCGAGACCACCTGAAGATAGCGATCCGGCGTGGCATCATCCTTCAAATCCAGCGGATTACCTGCGCTGATCTCATCAGGCAGCAGGCTTTGCAGGTCAGTGAGTAGTTCCTCACTTAATTGTGCCAGCTTGCCGTTTCTGGCATCCAGCGCATCAAGCGCAAGTGCCGCGGGGGCCGCGCCATTACTGACGATCATCAACCGCTCGCCGCGCAACGGGCGCATATGGCTAAGCGTTTCTACCGCGGAGAACAGCTCATGGGTGTCCTGTACCCGCAACAAACCCGCGCGCTGGATAGCGGCATCCCAGGCAGCATCAAGGCCGGCATGGGTTTTCAGTAATTGTTGTGCCTGCTGACTGCGACCGCTTTTGATCACCAGAATCGGTTTATTCCTTGAAGCACTGCGCGCCGCAGAAACAAAGCGCCGGGCGTCGCTGAGATGCTCCAGATAGAGCAGGATCGCGCTGGTTTTGCCATCTCTGGCGAGGAAATCCAGCAGGTCGTCGGCATCAATATCCAGGCTGTCGCCAAGTGCAATAAACCAGGAAAACCCGAGTTGCCGTTGCTGAGCCCAATCCAGAATAGTATTAGAAACCGCGGCAGACTGAGAGATAAAGGCGAGTTTTCCCTGTTGAATCGGGACAGGTGAGAAGCTGGCGTTTAAGCCCTGCCAGGGAGCCAGCAGGCCAAGACTGTTGGGGCCAAGCAGACGAATTTGCCATTCGCTGGCGCACTGTTTTAACGCATCAAGCTGACTGGCGGGCGCCGAAAGGATGATGCAGGCCTTACAGCCGCGTTCACCCAGCGCTTTCAGCAAGTCAAGGTTGCGGCTGGCATGGGTACAGAGGACCGCAAGATCGGGTGATAAGGGCAGGCTGGCGATATCAGGCCAGGTGAGCACGCCACAAACGGCTTGGTATTTCGGGTTGACCGGCAGGATTGGACCGTTAAAACCGCCCGCCAGCAGGTTACGCATCATCAGATACCCTGCGCGATCCGGTCGTGAAGAGGCACCAATCACCGCAATCGATTTAGGTCTTAACAGCGCTTCTAATCCGCGTTGGCTCATTTCCCCTCCCTTCGAAAAGATTCATCCTGATTCTAACGCTTTCTGGCCAGTCTGCCGCACTCAGCCGGAAAACAGCGTTAAGGATAAAGCGATCAGGGAATAACTTCCTCGTGCGAAGCCGCATTTTGATGAAGTGGGTGATGCGGTTTGCCGGCTAAATAGCGATGGCGGAACAGGTCGAAATGGCGGAACAGCGCTTCACCGGCCGCAGTATCACCTGCCTGAAGCAGCAGCTCAGCCGCCACTTCCGCGGTACAGTGCTGACCTTCGCCATGCACTTCACGCAACTGATAGTTCGACGGTCTGGTCAGCGTCAACGACATCACCGGGAAGGTATCCAGCCAGGGGCTTTTACGGAACATCTTACGGGCTTCAGTCCAGGTGCCATCGAGCATGATAAAGAGGGGCGGTTTGCCTGTCATCGGCGGGATGTTCATCACCGGACGCCCGGCATCGGCATAGGACTCGGGGAAAACGACTACCGGCTGAACATCAGGATTTTGCACCGCCGCCAGCAGTGCCGGATCGGGATCGATGCGTGACCAACCAAAGGCTTGCGTGTCCGGCAGTATATCAGCAATTAAGCGACCGGTATTGCTTGGCTTCATTGGTTCTGTATCAAACATCACCAGACAGAAACGGCTGCGGGCTTGCTGCGGCGCCATCGTTGCGCACAGGCAGTTTTTCCTCGGCAGCAGGCAGCGTTGGCAACGAATGGTACGGTTTCCGCGTGCCAGGAAGGGGCGAGTGGCGCGAGCAAGGCGTTCGGCGCGCAGGCGCAGGACAGCGTTTTCAGTCATGAGCGTTAATCTGAGGAAAACGTCATTCTAACGGAATTAGCGGTTAAGCAGTAGTGGCCAGGCAAGCCTGACCACGGAGGGAAGATCAGATGTTTTCGTTCAGCCATTCATCGAATTGCGTCTTCGGCATTGCGCCATTGAGCATATCGACCATCTTGCCCTGCTTATACACCATAATGGTAGGAATACTGCGGATACGGAAACGGGCGCTAAGCTCAGGCTCCGCTTCGGTGTTCACCTTAATAAAGCGCACTTTACCGTTACGTTCGTCAGCGACGTTTTCATAAACCGGGGCGAAGTTGACGCAAGGGCCACACCACGGCGCCCAGAAGTCGATCACCACAGGCAGTTCATCCTGCAGATATTTATCCAGCGTGGCGGCAGTGGCGTTAACCACTTCACCGGTAAATAATTCGCTGCCGCAGCGGCCGCATTTCGCGCCATCAGTGATACGCTCTGGCGGAACGCGATTCGTCGCCTGGCATGAAGCACAAACCGTATTCATTGATTCACCTCGGTGATGAGTAGGGGGTAAGCATTCACTTACCGCATTCCTGAGTAAAAGTGACGATAATTATGGTTGAGAGAGTCTCAGCCAACAAAGTGGTTTGTTCAATGGGTATAATAGGCTGTGGCTGACAGAATTTTCAGCATCTTCAACCCGGGAGAAGCGCGCTCTCTGCCCGGATAACGCGTGCAACGCGGTTTTAGTGGAAGTTGATAGCTAAGCGCCGCCACATCAGGTACTCTGCGCGCTTCGCGCTCAGCCAGGTGGAGGGAAAATGAACGACGAATTTAAAGGTAAAAGCGGCAAAGTCAAAGTGATGTATGTCCGCGGTGATGACGAGAGTAGCAAGGGCGGGCAAAATCCCCGCACGGGTAAAGGTGGACCTCGTCAGGATGGCAGTCGTCGTCCTTCTTCACGTAGTAACACAGACAGCAAACCGCGTGGCGGGCGCGATCGCGACGTAGCACCGGGTGATTCACCATGGCGTACGGTTTCACGCGCTCCGTCTGCAATTGATGACAGCAAACCGGATCACGGTGGCATCAGCGGAAAAAGCTATATCGACCCGGAGCAGATCCGCCGTCAACGTTTGGAAGAGACGCGTGTGTATGGCGAAAACGCCTGCCAGGCCCTGTTCCAGAGCCGTCCTGACTGCATCGTGCGTGCCTGGTTTGTCCAGGAAGTGACCCCGCGTTTCCGCGAGGCGCTGAAATGGATGGCGGCTAACCGTAAGGCTTATCATGTGGTGGACGAGGCCGAACTGGTCAAAGCGTCCGGCACAGAGCACCACGGTGGCGTCTGCTTCTTGATCAAAAAACGTGTCGGAATGCCAGTCAGCGAATGGCTTTCCAACGCGGGCGAGAAAGATTGTGTTGTTGCTTTAGAGCAGATTGGTAATCCACACAACCTGGGCGGCATGATGCGCAGCTGTGCGCACTTTGGTGCGAAAGGGTTGCTGGTGGATGATGCTTCTTTACTGGAGTCCGGTGCCGCAGTGCGCACGGCAGAAGGTGGAGCAGAGCATGTTCAGGCCATCAGCGGCGAAAGCTTTGCTGAAGGGTTGAATGCATTCCGTAAAGCGGGCTATACCATCGTCACCACGTCAAGTCATAAAGGAACCCCGTTAGCGCAGGCTGAACTGCCAGCGAAAACGGTACTGGTTCTGGGACAGGAACGTGATGGTCTGTCAGACAGCACCTGGCAACAGGGCGATCTGAGCGTCTCTATCGGCGGCACCGGCAACGTTGAGAGTCTTAACGTTTCGGTAGCGACCGGCATTCTGCTGGCAGAATGGTGGCGTCAGAACGCTTAAGCTGTTGCTCTAAAGAAAAACGGGCCCCGCAAGGGCCCGTTTTTTTTGGCTGAAACTCAGCAATCGTCAGTGTGCGCCACTGCCGCCACCGCCAGCACCAAATGGCGGACGGGCGAACCAGATCAATACCAGCAGGAACAGGAACACCGCCGCCGACGCCCAGAAGATCTCATTGGCGGAGATAATCAGCCCCTGATTGGTGATCTGTTGGGCAATCCAAGCCGAGGCCTGATCGTGGGTCATTCCCAGTTGCTCCAGCTTGGTATACATCTCCTGCGAGTTAACGTTGTAAGCGTTCACTGACTCGCTAAGGTAGCTGTGGTGCATCGATTCCCGATCGGTCCACATGGTTGTGGTGATCGAGGTGCCGATGGAGCCCGCCAGGGTTCGCGTAAAGTTCGACAGGCTTGAGGCCGCCGCCATCCGATCGGGAGGAAGCCCGGAAAGGGTGATGGTGGTCAGTGGCATAAAGAAGCAGGCCACCGCAAAGCCCTGAATAAATTGCGGCCACGCCGAGGCGCCAAAATCCATTCCCGGTTCAAACGTATACGCTCGCCAGTAGAAGCAGACGGCATACATGATGAAGCTGAAGGTCACCAGTTTTCGCATATCCAGCTTATGCGCGAACCGGCCGATAATCGGCGACAGGATCACCGGCAATATCCCCACCGGTGCCGAAGCCAGCCCCGCCCAGGTTGCCGTGTAGCCATAGACTTCCTGTAGCAACTGCGGCAACAGGACAATCGAGCCGAAATAGAGCATATAGGCCAGACTGATCGACAGGCAGCCAATGGTGAAGTTTCGCGATTTGAACAGCGATAAATCCACAATCGGATGGTCGTCCGTCAGCTCCCACACCAACAGGACAAGCAAAGCGATGACCGCCACCACCGTCAACACAACTATTTCTGGTGAGCTGAACCAGTCCAGCTCTTTACCCCGGTCCAACATCACCTGCAGGCAGCCTATGCCAACGACCAGCAACACCAATCCGACGGTATCTATCGGCCTGATGACGGTCTCCGTTTCCCGGTTTCGCAAGGTTTGCAGCGTCAGCATCACGACCACCACGCCAATCGGCACGTTGATAAAGAAGATCCAACCCCAGTGATAGTTATCACTGATCCAGCCACCGAGGATCGGCCCGCAAATGGGCGCCACAATCACCGTCATCGCCCATAACGACAGGGCGACGCTTCGCTTCGCTGGCGGATAGTTGTTGAGCAGCAAACTCTGTGAAAGCGGGATCAGCGGGCCTGCGACCACACCCTGAACCACGCGGAAGAAGATCAGCATGGTCAGGCTGTCGGACATGCCGCACAGCCAGGAAGCCACGGCAAACGCCGCCGTGGACCACAGGAACAGCTTCACCTCGCCTACGCGCTTGGCCAGCCAGCCGGTAATCGGGATGGAGATGGCGTTAGCCACCCCAAACGACGTGATAACCCAGGTACCCTGAGAGTTTGAGGCGCCCAGGTTACCGGCGATGGTCGGGATAGCCACGTTAGCGATGGTGGAGTCCAACACCTGCATAAACGTGGCCAGCGACAGCGCGATGGTCATCAGAACAAGCTGAGTACCCTCAAGCGGTTTTTGTGCCATAACAGCCTCCCGCTTGCTTAACCTGCATTGGCGCGGATGATTTCAGCAATCATCTTGTCCGCAGGTGCCAGATCCAGAGCCAGCGCATTGGTTTCATAAGCTGGCGCAGAGCGCACGCTGGTGGCCAGCACGCCGCCATCGGTATTGGTGGTATCCACCGTCACCAGCGTAGACAGACCTATACGCAGTGGATGCTGGGCGACTTCCTTCGGATCCAGCTCAATACGCACCGGCAGACGCTGAACCACTTTGATCCAGTTGCCGGTGGCGTTCTGTGCTGGCAGCAGCGAGAAGGCGCTACCGGTACCCATGTCCAGACCGACCACTTTGCCGTGATAAACCACGTCGTCACCATAAATGTCGCTGACAACGGTGGCAGACTGACCGATGCGAACGCCGGCTAACTGAGTCTCTTTGAAGTTGGCATCGACCCACAAATTGTTGGCCGGAACGATGGCTAACAGCGGCGTAGTGGAGGAGATTTGCGAACCAACCTGCACGCTACGGCGGGAAACATAGCCATCAACCGGACTGACCACTTCGGTACGTGCTAATGCCAGCCAGGCATCACGCAGTTCAGCCGCGCTCTGTTTCACCGCCGGCTGATTTTCCAGCGACGTGTTGAGGATCATTGCCTGATTTGCATTGTATTGCTGCGTGGCAACATCCAGCTGAGCTTTCGCGGTGGCGACGGCATCACGCGCATGTTGCAGGTCTTCACGGCCAATCAGGTTCGCAGCCCCTAAAGGCTCGCGACGTTTTAAATCTGACTGAGCCTGTTCCAGCGCGGTCTTTTGCAGATCGATGGTGGCCTGATACTGCTTACCATTAATGATTAGCTGGTGAGTCTGACGAACCGTTGTCGCCAGAGCAGTCTGCGCTTTTTCAAATGCCTGTTGAGCATCGGTTTTATCCAGCGTGACCAGCACATCGCCTTTTTTGACATAGTCGGTATTGTCGAACCACACCTTGTTGACGCTACCTGAAACCTGCGCCATCACCTGCGCCTGGTTGCCTGCAACATACGCATCATCGGTATCCTGATAATGGCGCAACACCATAAACCAGTACACCAGGTAAGCCACCCCGATAACAATGAACAGCACAGCAAGAAAAAGTAACGCTATTTTACGTGTTTTCTTCTTTTTAGCCGGCGGTTGCGGGTTTTGGATCTCCGCATTTGCACTCATGGTCTTCTCCACTTATCCATGCCAACCGGGCATGGCTCAAATGAGTCATGCCCGGATTCTAAAATGCCAGCGGGTTAGCGCTGGCATAAATCAAAAATTTGCGGTCTAAAATAGCGGTTACTGGCAGGCAGGTTGTCGCACAATATGCTATTGAAGGAAAGGTTATCTGGAAAGGGCGGTGACCACTTCCTCTTCGTCCATTTGATCCAGTCGGGTCAATAGCTTACGGGTGATCCCTTCGAGCTGAGATTTTTCTGAAGGATTCAGTGAAGACCACAACAGCTGCAGACATTTATGCTGAGGTGGCAGCAACTGACGCAGGAACTCATTCCCTTTATCGGTCAGGTGCAGGTGCAGGCAACGGCGATCGCTATCGCTTTCACGGCGTTCAATCCAGCCGCGTTTTTCCAGTTCATCGGCAATGCGAGTCGCGTTGGTGCGGGATGATCCCAGCGCAGCGCTAAGTTCTGAAGGCTGAATGCTGTGATTTTCCTGCGCATCAAGGGTAATCAATGCCATAAACAACGTCTCGTTAATTCCCTGAGCCTTGAGCATTTTGTTGCGGTTTTCCAGCAGTTTGCTCTGCATGTGCATGCACAGACGCGTCAACATGATTTCCTGCAAAGGGAAATCTTTCTGGCGGTTAGCGCGGAAATTTAGCATCTGTTCAATGGGAGAAAACGAACTTTCCATCTGGGACCTCATAAGTTGCAACTGGTATCGTATCGATGGTGATAAGTCAAAACATCAATCCTGTCGGCAGGGGTTGTTCACATGCCGGTGGACACCATCAGTAATTTCCAGGTCACTCCATAACCCAGGGCGCTCAGCAGCATCAAAAAGGGCGATACTGCTGGTGTTATAAAAGGTAATACCTGATAAGCCTAAGCCCCTGAGGGTAAGCTCAAACGGTCATCAATCTGAACAAGCCCGAAAACGCCAGTTAACAGCACTCTGCTGGTTGGCGCGAAGCGGGCTCTGCTCAGTTGCAGACCGGTAATCCCCCACCATCACGGCGGAGTTGATTTATTGGTGTGCGGTAATACCGCAAAGAGCGAATCAAACAGCGACGCTCCAACCCGCACACTCAGTAACAAGATGGTCGTATTCTTGCCGGGTCCTTTACTCTGCTGTGGGGATCGACACCACCGCTCAACGCAAAGCACCGGGACGCAATAATGTGGTTAAAACAAACAGGCTGGTTGCTGCGGGCAACACACAATAGAAGAAGATCACGTGCAGCGAGCGGGGCAAATTGTCGGGACATTCTGAACGTCTTCCTGCCTGTGACTTAATAGTTTCATACGAAAAAATAACTAACCTGTATAAGTGCAGACTAACCATACCAGAGTGTGTAAACGCATAACAGGGCAGTCACCCTGAAATTTACGCAATTTACTATTTGCAGGCTAAGAAGTAGCCTGCTCATTATGTGCGCCGCGCCACCAGCTTAAAATATTAAGCAAAGTTAACAAAGCACCGGCACTACAAACGCCATACCAGCCAGCATGTTGAAACGCCGTCGCGGAAACCAGCGAGCCCACGGCACCGCCGATAAAGTAACTGGTCATATATCCGGCGGTTAAGCGGTTGCGTGCCTCGGGCATCTGCCGGTAGATAACACTCTGATTTGTAATGTGAACGGCCTGCACCGCTAAATCCAGCAGGATGATACCAATGATTAATGCAATCAATGAGTGACTTCCCAGCGCGGTGATCCCCCAGGAACACAGCATAATCGCCAGCCCGACGGTGGTGGTTAAGCGGGCTTTGCCTTTGTCGGCAAGCGTGCCGGCTTGTCTTGCCGCCAGTGCGCCCGCTGCACCCACCAAACCCAGTACCCCGATGGTCCCTTCAGAATAACCATAAGGCGGGGAAGCCAGCAGGAAGGCCATCGATGTCCACAACACGCTGAAGTTGGCGAAGGCGAGGCAGCCGGTTATGGCGCGGGTTCTTAACAGAGGGGAATGCGCATACAGGCTGAAAATAGAGTTGAGCAACTGTCCGTAGTTCAACGGAACCGATTGCTTGAAGCGCGGTAAAAAGCGCCATAAGGCCAGGGCCATCAGCACCATAAGGACGCTGGCGACCCAATACACCGTGCGCCATCCTCCGAGTTGGGCAAGGCCACCGGCGACGGTTCTGGCTAACAGGATCCCCAGCAGCAAGCCGCTCATCACCGTGCCAACCACCTTGCCGCGTTTTTCCGGCGCGGCCAGGGTGGCGGCTAAGGGCACCAGAATCTGCGCCACCACCGAGAAGAGTCCGGTGAGCACGGTGCCCAGTAACATTAAGGGAAGTGTTGGAGAAAGGGCGGTGATCACCATTCCTCCCGCCGCCAGCAGGCTCATGATGACAATCAGGCCACGGCGTTCCAGCATATCTCCCAGCGGCACCAACAGCAGGAGTCCGGCGGCATAGCCAAGTTGGGCGGTGGTAACGATAAAGCCGGCTTGATTAACGGAAAGATGAAACGTGCGGGCGACGGTCTCCAGCAAGGGCTGTACATAATAGTTACAGGCAACCGACAGACCTGTTGCCACGGACATCAGGGCAACCAGAGAGGGAGTAAGACCAGCTTGCGGGGATTTCATCGCGCTCAGTATGGTAGTAAAAATCTGAGGGGCAATGGTAACTCAAATTACTATTTCACTCACAGATTAATTAACAGGACAAACCAGTACGAAAAAGGGGCGACGCCAGCGCCACCCCTTTCTACCGCGAAGAATGCAGTTTATTTCGCTGCAGACATCGCGTCTTTCACCCAACCATCAAACTGTGCCTGGTGACCTTTGATCCAGCCATCAACGTGCGCGTTAATGTCGGCTTCAGAAGACTGGCCCTGATGCATACGGGAGTTCTGTGCATTGATATCCGCAATAGGCAGCTTCATCTCTGAGAACAATTTCGCCGCTGCCGGGTTTTTCTCAGCCCAGGCTTTGTTGGCGACGATATGCATGGTGTTGACCGGGAAACCGTAGTTCGCGCCGTTCGGCAGCTTGGTATCCACATCTTTCTGTGCGCCAGGCATAGAAGAGAAGGGTACCTGCAGCCAGACGGTATCGCGGCCCGGAACCAGCACATCGCTCACCCAATAAGGCGTCCAGGTGTAATACAGGATCGGTTTACCTTCTTTGAAGCGGGTGATGGTATCGGCAATCATCGCCGAATAGTTACCCTGGTTATGCACCACGGTATTGCTCAGGTCATAGGCTTTGATCTGGTGGTTAATCACCGCTTCACAGCCCCAGCCTGGCGTACAACCCGTCAGGTCAGCCTTGCCATCGCCGTTGCTGTCGAACAGCTTCGCCAGCTTAGGATCTTTCAACTGGTCGATACGGGTAATGTGGTATTTCTCGGCGGTTTTCTTGTCGATCAGGTAACCCTGTGCGGCACCCTGAACATAGGTGCCTTCGCGGAAGAACTTCTTATCGCCGCCGGCTGCGTTGTACATATCATCATGCAACGGCTTCCAGTTAGTGGCGATAAATGTGCCGTCACCCGCAGCGATAGTGGTATAGGCGACGTTGTAATCCACTTCACTTGGCTGATCAACGGTGTAACCCAGTTTTTCCAGCGCACGGCTGACCAGCAGGGTCTGGAAGGTTTCTTCTGAAATGGTGCTTTGAACCGGCTTAACGGTAATGCCTTTGCCTGGCAGATCGGCGGCGGAAACCTGAGTGGCGACCAGGGTAGTCAATGCGGCGGCTAACAATGCTGTCTTACGCATGGGATATCCTTTTTTGAGTTATCGTAGCTTGCCGGTGGCGCGGCGGGCACGCCACCAGCAGCAGAAGGTGTTACTTGATAAACGGACGGGTAAACAGGCCCAGTGGTCCGGTGTTGTACCAGCGGCGAGCGCCCCGGCTGCGGCTGTCGCGGCCAACGGACTGCGTCAGACGGTCAAGGATAATGGCGAGGATAACGATGCCCACGCCACCGACGGTAGCCAGACCCATATCCAGACGACCAATTCCGCGCAGAACCATCTGGCCCAGGCCGCCGACTGCGATCATCGAGGCGATTACCACCATCGACAGTGCCAGCATCAGCGTCTGGTTTACGCCAGCCATAATGGTGGGCATCGCCAGCGGCAGCTGCACTTTAAACAGCATCTGACGTGGGCTGGCACCAAAGGATTCACCGGCTTCAATCAGATCGGCGGGCACCTGCTTAATCCCCAGGATGGTCAGACGAACAATCGGCGGCAGTGCAAAGATAATGGTGACCACCACGCCCGGCACGTTGCCGATACCGAACAGCATGACAATCGGCACCAGATACACGAAGGCCGGGGTGGTTTGCATCGCATCCAACAGCGGCCGGATAATTTTCGCCGCGCGGTCAGATCTCGCCAGCCAAATGCCTAAGGGCAAACCGATCAGAATACAGAACAGCAGGGCGGTGAGAACCAACGCCAGCGTGACCATCGCCTGTGACCAGGCACCAATCGCCCCAATCGCAATCAGTGAGACCAGGGTGGCGATACCCATTCCAAGGCTGGACATCTGCCAGGCAATCAGGGCAAAAATCACTATGGCGACCGGCGCCGGCATACCCAGCAGCAGTTGCTGGAAAGCGCTGAGGATGTAATCCACCGGCACACGAATGCCCTGGAACACCGGACGGAAGTGGGAAACGATCCAGTCGATACCGGTGGTCACCCAACTGTCCAGCGGGATCAGCGTTTTGTGGAACGGGTCGAGAATGTTGAAGTGCTCGGCTTGTGGCGCCGGCGTGCTGTTTAACCAGTCGCTGCCGCTGGCCGCCGCAGCATCATGACCCCCTGATGGCGTTCCCCATGCATCGCCACCGCCTGTGGGTGCTGCGTCTGTTGGGGCAGACGTTGCGGAACCGCCGTCAGCAGGGGCTGAAGACGTGGTGCCACCATCAGAAGGCGCGGCGGTAGACCAGGGATCGCTGCTGCTGGCGGCAGACTGGGTGCTGTCAGTCGCCGGTGCGCTGGTGGCTGCAGGGGCGTTCGTCGCAGGCGTGCTCGAGGCCGCCCATGGATCGGTTGCGGTTGTTTGTTCACTCATTGCTGGCTCCTTCGCGGTCTAATGCCTGTAGTAACGTGCCTTTGGAGATAATCCCGATGTACTGATGGTCTTCACCGACAATCGGCACGGCACACGGTGCCTGAGCCACGTGAGTCAGCAAGTCGCTCAGCGAGGTATCGCCAGGAACGGCGGCAGGAGTTGCAAGGATGGCGCCATCCAGACCCTCACCGGAAGCCAGCGCGGCTTTCAGGGAGTCGGTGGAAACCACACCAACGAAGCGTTGTTTTTCAAGAATGTAGCCGTATTCACGGTCAGCATCCTGCAACAGCTTAAGCGCAGAGCGAGGGCCAAAGCCGGGGGCTTTACGCATCAATGCGCCCGCGCTGCGACGGGCAATATCTTTCGCGCTGTACACGTGGCTGATATCCACGCCGCGGAAGAAGGTGCGGACATAGTCATTCGCCGGATTATTCAGGATCTCATCCGGGGTTCCCACCTGGATGACTTCACCGCCCTGCATAATGGCAATTCGGTCACCAATGCGCATGGCTTCATCAAGGTCATGGGAAATAAAGACGATGGTGCGCTGGTGGCGCGACTGCAGTTTCACCAGCTCATCCTGCATTTCGGTACGGATTAACGGATCAAGTGCTGAGAAGGCTTCATCCATCAATAAAATATCCGGATTAATTGCCAGAGCGCGGGCTAATCCAACACGCTGACGCATACCGCCAGATAATTCGTCCGGGTAAGCATGAGCATAATTATCCAGGCCCACCTGACGTAGTGCATCAAGCGCTTTTTCCTGACGCTCCTGCAGCGGAACGCCAGCTAATTCCATGCCAAATGCGGCATTATTCAGAACTGACATATGCGGCATTAATGCGAATGACTGGAATACCATGCTGATTTTATTTCTGCGAACTTCACGCAGCGCGCTGTCGGATATTTTGGCAATATCGACGCCATCAATGATGACCTGACCCCTGGTGGGTTCTATCAGACGATTGAGAAGGCGAACCATGGTGGATTTTCCTGAACCGGACAACCCCATGATCACGAATATCTCGCCTTCTTCAATGGCCAGACTGGCATCTTTCACCCCGAGAGAGAGTCCTGTTTTCTCGAGCAGTGCTTCTTTGCTGATCCCCTTCTCGATGTGCTTAAACGCACGATCGGGATTTTCCCCAAATACCTTATATAAATTCTTAACTTCTAGTTTAATTGCCATGCAATATTTAAATTCCTTGTTAGCGGTTAATTTCTTATATTTCTTATTTTACCTGGTTGAATATTAGCGGGCTATACCGTAGCACACTGAGATTCTGAGACAACCCTTCAGGCGCAGTGCGAAAATTATCACTGAGACAGCGATCTCCGAAAAATTCAGTAGGGGTAAGGGATTGCGGCGAATTGAGGTGCGGGAAAATAAATGAATATTTCGCTCAGGATCATCCGGCAAACCGCCGAATTATTGCCTCAGCAACAGTGATTTGTTGTCAAATATGCCACACAAAACTGCCATTAATCTGTCATTCAATTTTTGTTGAACGACTGATTAATAAAAAATAAATGACGGGTGATGAGAGGAAAGATGGCTGCCGGGCGCAGCCATCTGGCAGGCAGTTAAAAATTCCAGTCTTCGTCTTCCGTATCGACCGCTTTGCCCATCACATAGGATGACCCCGATCCGGAGAAGAAATCGTGATTCTCATCGGCGTTAGGCGATAGCGCGGAGAGGATGGCCGGGTTCACGTCGGTCATTTCTGCCGGGAAAAGGGCTTCATAACCGAGGTTCATCAGCGCCTTGTTGGCGTTGTAATGCAGGAATTTTTTCACCTCTTCGCTCCAGCCCACGCCGTCGTACAAGGCTTCGGTATACGCCAGTTCGTTTTCATACAGCGCCAGCAGTAACTCTACGGCAAATTGCTGCAGCTCATCCTTACGGGCTGGGCTCTCTTTTTCCAGCGCTTTCTGGTACTTATAGCCGATGTAATAACCGTGCACCGCCTCATCTTTGATGATCAGACGGATCAGGTCGGCGGTATTGGTGAGCTTGCCGCGGCTTGACCAGTACATCGGTAAATAGAAACCGGAATAGAACAGGAAGGACTCCAGGAACACGCTGGCAATCTTCTTCTTCAGCGGATCGTCATGATGGTAATGTTCCAGAATGATTTCTGCTTTGCGCTGAAGCGGTTGATTGTCCTCGCTCCAGGCATAGGCGGCATCCACATCGGTGGTATGACAGAGCGTTGAGAAGATCGAGCTGTATGAGCGGGCATGCACGGCTTCCATAAAGCTGACGTTAGACATCACCGCTTCTTCATGTGGCGTGACCGCATCCGCCATCAATGCCGGTGCGCCAACGGTATTCTGAATGGTGTCCAGCAAGGTGAGCCCGGTAAATACGCGAATGGTCAGCTGCTGTTCATCCGCATTCAGGCTGTTCCAGGCGGGAATATCATTGGAGAGCGGCACTTTTTCTGGCAGCCAGAAGTTGGAGGTCAGACGGTTCCAGACTTCCAGATCTTTATCATCTTCGATCTGGTTCCAGTTAATAGCGTGTACACGTTTTAAGGTCATATTTTTTTCTTCCGGGGCGCGTTTTCCGCCCCTTAGGGTGAGCTTACAGCGAGCAGGAAACGCAGCCTTCTACTTCAGTGCCCAGCAGGGCCATCTGACGCAGGCGAATGTAATAAAGCGTTTTAATGCCTTTCTTCCAGGCGTAAATCTGCGCCTTGTTGATATCGCGCGTGGTGGCGGTATCGCGGAAGAAAAGCGTCAGAGAAAGCCCCTGATCGACATGGCGCGTGGCCTCGGCATAGGTGTCAATAATCGCTTCGGGACCGATATCATAGGCATCCCGGTAGAACGCCTGATTGTCGTTATTCATAAACGGTGCCGGGTAATACACGCGGCCAGTTTTACCTTCTTTACGGATTTCAATCCTCGACACGATCGGGTGAATGCTCGACGTCGCATGATTGATATAGGAGATAGAACCCGTCGGTGGGATCGCCTGAAGATTCTGGTTGTAGATCCCGTGCTTCATCACCGCTTCACGCAGTTCCCGCCACTCTTTCTGGCCCGGTAAGGTAATTCCCGCGCGGGCAAACAGCGCGGCGACTTCTGGTGTACGTGGCTGCCAGCGTTGCTCAACGTACTGAGCGAAGTATTCACCGCTGGCGTAACGCGATTCTTCGAAACCGGCAAAGCGCTCTCCGCGCTCCTGAGCCATCAGGTTAGAGGTGCGCAGGGCGTGATAGGTGATGGTATAGAAATAGAGGTTGGTGAAGTCCAGCGCCACCTCAGAGCCATATTGAATGCCTTCGCGTGCCAGATAGCCGTGCAGGTTCATTTGCCCCAGACCAATGGCGTGCGACTGGGCATTGCCACGTTCAATGGAAGGAACCGAATGGATATGGCTTTGATCGGACACCGCCGTCAGACCCCGCACCGCAATTTCCACCGTGCGTGAAAAATCTGGCGAATCCATCGTGTGAGCAATATTCAGTGAGCCAAGATTACAGGAGATATCCTTACCGATACGGCGATAGCTGAGGTCATCATTGTATTCGGTTGGCGTGTTCACCTGCAGGATCTCAGAGCAGAGGTTGCTCATGTTAATCCGGCCTTTAATCGGGTTCGCACGGTTTACCGTGTCTTCGAACATGATGTACGGATAGCCGGATTCGAACTGGATTTCCGCCAGCGTCTGGAAGAATTCACGCGGATTGATAAAGGTGCGGGTGATACGGTCGTCCGCCAACATCTCTTCGTATTTTTCGCTGATGCTGATATCTGCGAACGGCAGGCCGTAAATACGCTCAACGTCATACGGCGAAAACAGCGCCATCTGCTGGTTAGTCTTGGCCAGCTGGAAAGTGATATCGGGAATCACCACGCCCAGCGACAGCGTCTTGATACGGATTTTTTCGTCGGCGTTTTCGCGCTTGGTATCCAAAAAGCGCAGGATATCCGGATGATGAGCATGCAGATAGACCGCACCTGCACCCTGACGCGCGCCAAGCTGATTGGCGTAAGAGAAGGCGTCTTCCAGCATTTTCATCACCGGGATCACGCCCGATGACTGGTTTTCGATACGCTTTATTGGCGCACCCGATTCACGCAGGTTGGAAAGCAGAAAAGCGACGCCGCCACCGCGCTTGGAGAGCTGTAAAGCGGAGTTCACCGAGCGGCCAATTGACTCCATATTGTCTTCAATACGCAGCAGGAAGCAGGAAACCAGCTCGCCTCGCTGCTGTTTTCCACAATTGAGGAAGGTCGGCGTGGCCGGCTGGAAACGACCAGACAGCATCTCTTCCATCAGCGATAAGGCCAGCGACCGATCGCCTTTGGCCAGCGTCAACGCCACCATGCAGACGCGCTCGGTAAAGCCTTCCAGATAGCGTTTACCATCAAAGGTCTTCAGCGTGTAGCTGGTATAAAACTTCCACGCGCCAAGGAAGGTCTGGAAGCGGAAACGGCGTTGATACGCCTGTTCAAAAAGCGAACTGACAAATTCAAACGGATAAGCATTCAGCACGTCGGCTTCGTAGTAGCCCTCTGAAACCAGGTACTGTAAGCGCTCACCAACGGAATCAAATTTCACGGTGTTCGGCAGAACATGTTGCAGGTAATACTGACGCGTGGCTTCTTTATCTTTCTCAAACTGAATGTTGCCGTCGGCATCGTACAGATTGAGCATCGCATTCAGCGAGTGATAATCCAGCACGGCCGGATTCGGGGTTATGAGTGTACTTTCTGTCGCTGCCAAAATTCGGTTACTCCCTGATAAACGTTGGCGATGTCGTCGGCGGTGCCCAGTAGCTCGAAGCGGTACAGGCATGGCACCTGGCATTTCTGCGCAATGATGCTGCCGGCCAGGCAATAGGCTTCGCCGAAATTGCGATTACCGGCGGCAATCACGCCGCGGATAAGTTGGCGGTTACTGACATCGTTTAAAAACTGGATGACTTGCTTAGGCACCGCGCCCTGACTGGTGCCGCCGCCGTAGCTGGGCACCACCAATATATAGGGTTCATCCACCTGCAAACGCTGCGCGGCATCCAGTGGAATGCGGCGCGCAGGCAGGCCGGTGCGGATGACAAAACGGTGCGTGTTTTCAGACTGGCTGGAAAAATAGACCAGCGTCGACATCGTCTTAACCCTGCATCGCCGTGAGTGGGCGAAGCGCGGAGATTTTGTCCGGGCGGAAACCGCTCCAGTGATCTTCTTCCGCCATCACGACGGGCACCTGGCGATAACCCATCGATTTCAGCGTTTCAACGGCAGCCGGCTCGTGGTCGAGGTTAACCAGTTGGTAATCGAGGCCGTGCTTGTCCATGGCGTTTTTTGTCGCATTGCACTGGACACAGTTGTTTTTTGTGTAAATAATAATGCGCATGATTCGTATTTACCTTGTTATCTGGTTGACGTCTCGTCTGGCACGCTTTTTGCTGCAATCCGCTGCCGTCGTTTAACCACATGTAGTGGCTGAGTTGATGGGGTAAATACTAGATATAGTGTTTAGATATTGCAACCACACAATATCCAGGTATAAGAATTTTCTTGATGAGGAAAATGGACAGGCCTTGTCAGGCGCGGGATGCAGCGTTTTAAGACCGGCAAAAAAAAATCCCCACACCATCAGGTGCGGGGATTTGTCTGTAAAGTAAACGAAACTAGTTACGCGATGAGGTGGTCGTTGCAATCAACGCCCCAACAAAAATACCTAATGAAGTACCAATCCCAACTCCATGCCACGGTTTGTCACGCACATAAGAGTCAACTTGCCCACCGGCATCTTTTGCCGCCTGGGTCACACGGTTATTGCCGTGGAGTTTGGCGCGAGTCTCTTTCAACATCGCTTCTGCGCGGGAACGTGCACCGTCGACTTCATCTTTAGTCTTACTTCCGTAAGATTTCAGCAGATCGTCAAGGGTATCGGCCAGCTGATTGACGTCCTGATTGATATCAATGTCTTCATATTTAGTGTTTCGGTTAAACATTTTTCTCTCCCTTGGAAATGAAACGTACTATTAACTATAGACCATCATGCAGATTTTTAGTGACCCGGACCGGAAAGCAGGGCGTTTATGGATTATTCCGAAAGCGCTTAACCTTCACGCTGTTGTAAGGTTGCAGGGTTGGCACGTTTTAGAGGAATGAGTATGTATTTACGCCCTGATGAAGTTGCTCGCGTACTGGAAGGTGCGGGATTTGAAATGGATGCGGTCACCGCAAGAGCCTATGGTTACCGTCGAGGCGATAACTATGTCTACGTTAATCGTGAAGCGCGCATGGGCCGTACCGCACTGATTATTCATCCTGTGTTGAAGGAAAAAAGCCACGGCTTTGCGCATCCGGCCTCCGATATGAAAGCCTGTGAAGAGTACGTGCAGTTTCCGATGTATCTGGCTGGAGAGAATCAGGATCACTACGGCATCCCCCACGGTTTTAGCTCCCGCGCGGCGTTGGAACGCTATATCGTAAACATGTTTGGCTGAGTAATCAGCCCGTTGAGTTTTCGGCGCACGCGTTGGTCGCGCTGAAAATCTCGCCCCCGCACGATCATCCCTCACACTCAGTAACGTTGCTTTCACCGGCCAGAATCGGTATAACGCTGACCCCATGTAGAAGTTTAGACGTCTAAACGGATAAATCAGCGATGCAGCAAAGCAAGCCCGAGACAACTCAACAATTCAAGCGCAGCATGAAAGCCCGCCATCTGGTGATGCTCTCGTTAGGCGGCGTGATTGGCACCGGCCTGTTCTTCAATACTGGCTATATCATTTCCACCACGGGTGCAGCTGGCACCTTGCTCGCCTATATCATTGGGGCGCTGGTGGTCTATCTGGTGATGCTGAGCCTTGGCGAGCTGTCGGTGGCGATGCCAGAGACCGGGGCTTTCCATGTTTATGCGGCCCGCTACCTGAGCCCGGCGACGGGTTACACCGTTGCATGGCTTTACTGGCTGACGTGGACGGTCGCCCTTGGCTCAAGCCTGACCGCTGCGGGTTTCTGTATGCAGTACTGGTTCCCGCAATCGCCGGTATGGCTGTGGTGCTTACTGTTTTGCGCGCTGATTTTTATGCTGAACGTGGTCTCTTCCCGCTTCTTCGCGGAAGGGGAGTTTTGGTTCTCGGTGATCAAAGTGGTCACCATCCTGGCCTTTATACTCCTCGGCGGGGGAGCCATGTTCGGTTTTATCCCGCTGAAGGATGGCAGCAGCGCGCCGTTCTTCCACAATCTCACCGCCTCTGGCTGGTTGCCGCACGGCGGCCTGCCGATCCTGATGACCATGGTGGCCGTCAACTTTGCATTCTCCGGTACCGAGCTGATTGGCATCGCGGCGGGTGAAACCGAGAATCCGCACAAAGTTCTGCCAATGGCGATCCGCACCACGGTCGCACGGTTGATCATTTTCTTTGTGGGTACGGTACTGATCCTGGCAGCGCTGATCCCGATGGATCAGGCGGGGATCGTCAAAAGCCCGTTTGTGATGGTCTTTGAAAAGATCGGTATTCCGTATGCGGCCGATATCTTTAACTTTGTGATCCTCACGGCGATCCTCTCGGCGGCGAACTCAGGATTATATGCTTCGGGCAGGATGCTCTGGTCGCTGTCGAATCAGAATACCTTGCCGCGCTGCTTTGCCAAATTGACCTCCCGCGGTATCCCGCTGATGGCGATTTCAGTCAGCATGCTGGGAGGCTTGCTGGCGCTGTTTTCCAGCGTGATTGCGCCGGATACGGTGTTTGTCGCGCTGTCGGCTATTTCAGGTTTTGCGGTGGTGGCCGTCTGGCTCAGCATCTGCGCTTCCCATTTCTTCTTCCGCCGTGAGCATGTGCGGGCGGGTAAACCGCTGACAGACTTGAAATACCGTGCGCCCTGGTATCCGGTGACGCCGATCCTCGGCTTTCTGCTTTGCCTGCTGGCCTGCGTTGGACTGGCGTTCGATCCGGAACAACGCATTGCGTTATACTGCGGCCTGCCTTTCGTAGCGCTGTGCTACGCGGCCTATCATTTCACTCAGCGACTGAAAAATCGCGAGCTGGCAAAGGAGAGTGTGCGTGTTACCGAATAAACTTTCTGTAAAACAACAGGTGGCCGCAGGGCTGGTGCTGGATGGCGCAATGGCCACCGAACTTGAAGCGCGCGGCTGCGATCTGACCGACGCGCTGTGGTCGGCCAAAGTGCTGATTGAGAATCCTGAACTGATTTATCAGGTGCACTACGACTATTTCAACGCGGGCGCGCAGGTGGCCATTACCGCCAGCTATCAGGCAACCCCGCTGGGCTTCGCCAAACGTGGGCTGAGTGAAGAACAGTCGCTGACGCTGATTGCCCGCAGCGTGGAGCTTGCCAGCCGTGCCAGAGCTGATTACAAGGCTGCCGAACCGCAGGCTGGCAATTTGCTGATTGCCGGCTCAGTCGGGCCCTATGGCGCCTATCTGGCGGATGGATCCGAATACCGGGGTGACTACAGCCTGCCGCAAGCAGAGATGATGGCTTTTCATCGCCCACGTATTCAGGCATTAGTTGCAGCTGGGGCGGATATCCTCGCCTGTGAGACGATGCCATCCTTTGCAGAGATTCAGGCGCTGGTGGCTTTGCTGGCCGAGTTTCCCGGCACTCCAGCCTGGTTCTCTTTCACGCTGCGTGACGGAGAACACCTGAGCGACGGTACGCCATTAAGCCAGGTCGTCAGTGTGCTGGAGAGTTGTCCGCAGGCCGTTGCGCTGGGACTGAACTGTATCGCGCTGGATAAAGTGACGGCTGCGCTGCAGACCCTCAGCTCACTGACCAAAAAGCCGCTGGTGGTCTATCCCAACTCCGGCGAGCAGTACGATGCGATCAGCAAAACCTGGCACAGCGATGCGTCGACCTGTACGTTGATCGATAATCTTTCTGCCTGGCAGTCTGCCGGGGCTAAACTGATCGGCGGCTGCTGCCGGACAACCCCTGCTGATATCGCCGCGATTGCCCAGCGCTGCCATTCACGATAAGCCGCTAAAAATTTGTCTTATTACGCCCGCAATGGTCGGGCGTAATTAATGAAAACCCGTCAGACTCCGCTTAGACTATTCTGAATATTTAAATTGGCAGGAATGCATATGAGAAGGCTTTTGCTGGCGCTGGCTTCAGCGTGGTTATTGAGCGGATGTGCCACCATTGTTGGCGATCAGACCCAGGACGTTTCCATCCAGACCTGGCCTCAGGGCGTGAAATTTGTGGTGCAGGATGAAACGGGAAGGGCCGTTGCAGAAGGGATTACCCCTAAAACAGTCTCACTGCTGAAGTCTGACGGCTCGTACCTTGGCAAGAAGAAATACACGCTGCAACTGGAGCGCGCGGGTTATGTGCCGCAGACGATCCCACTGGAAGAGAGAGCCAACCTCTGGTACATCCTCGGCAACATTCCGCTGGGTGGCATTCCTGGCTGGCTGTTTGTCGATCCGTTTAATGGCGGCATGTACAACATCCATCCGGAGAAGGTGAATACCATTATGAATCCGGTGGGCGCACGCGGCTAGATGCGGACAACCAGGGGAAGATCGCTCTTCCCCTGATAGCGCGTTCTGACGGGTTCAAAAACGTCCCGACGCTATTGCGCCGTCGGGTTCAGCATCACGTGTGCGGGTTTATGCTTTGCCAGATACTGCTGCTGGAAAATGCACATGCGAATGGTGTTACGGTATTCGCCGTTAATAAAGAATTCGTGGATAAGTTCGCCTTCAATATCGAAGCCTAATTTGGTGTAGATGTGAATGGCTTTCTTATTTTCTTTATCAACGATCAGGTAAAGTTTATACAGGTTCAGCACGGAAAATCCGTAATCCATCGCCAGCTTGACGGCTTTACTGGCAAGGCCTTTCCCTTGATGGCTGGGGGCAATGATAATCTGAAATTCAGCACGTCGGTGAATATGGTTAATCTCAACCAGTTCAACCAGTCCCGCTTTATCCCCTTCAAATTCCACCACAAACCGACGTTCGCTCTGATCGTGAATATGCTTATCGTAGAGATCGGACAGTTCCACAAACGCTTCGTACGGCTCTTCAAACCAGTAACGCATAACGCTTGCGTTGTTATCAAGCTGGTGAACAAAACGCAGATCTTCACGTTCGAGAGGACGCAGTTTTAAGCCATCTTCGGCAGGCATGGGAGACATATAAGTTCCTTTTATCAGATGCAATATTGCTGAGGAATTATACGTCTGACGGGAGGAAATGGCACGGCGTAAGCGTAGAAACAATAACGCCAGCACGGTTTACGGTGCTGGCGTTTAGAATGCGTTAAGGCATCAGAAGTTGTAGCCAGCGACCAGGTAGTAACCCCAACCGGTGGATTTCACTTCGAACTGACCGTTACCAAAGTTCAGCTCCTGGCCATCAGCCCACTGTCCGCCGTTGTGGAAGTAACGCGCCACGAACGAGTAATGCCAGTGATCGTAACCCAGCGAGAGGATATGGCTGGAAGCGATAGAGTTGCTGGTACGGGACGGGCCGGTCTCATCACGCAGATCGGAGCCCCAGTCAAAGTTGGTGAAGCCGATGTAGCTCAGATTTCCGCCCCACAGGCTGGTAATCGGCACGAAGTATTTCACCTTAAAGCGATAGCCATCCCAGCTGTTTTCGTTCGCTGCACCGTAGTTTTCCCACTGGTATTTGGCATACACGTTCAGTGAAAGGCCAACATCTGAGTGGGTATCGATATCGGTACCCAGACCCATGAACCAGGTGTTCTGGCGGTTATCGCTGTTACGGCCCATATCGTAGATATAGTTGTTCGCGAAGTACCACTCTTTGAACGGGCCGAAGCTCAGGTCCGTGTTGGTCAGCTTGTCGATAGAGAAACGAGGTTCGATTTCCATAAACAGCGGGGAGCCGTGGTCAAAGATACCGTTAGCATTGGAGTTACCCACGCCGAAGAAGTTAGTCGCATCGATATAGCCGTAGAAATCGAACCAGTCTTTTTTGGCGAACGCTTCGTATTCCAGATATACGTCGTTATTGAACTGAGGTCCGAAACGGGTGTGGTAGCTTCCCACCACGTTGACGCTCTGATGCCACCAGTCGGAAACATACTCCGGCGAATCGGTAGCAGCAGTTGAAGAGGCACTATAAGAGAGCGCTGCGAGTGCGCCAGCCATCAGAATTTTATATTTCATTATATTACCACAGGCTTAATGACCCTTTTATGAAGCCACTGCGAAGGTCTTATTAAGTCGTCAACAGAAGAGGAAAGGGTGACTGTTTTCACAGCAAAAAACACCCGCGATGAATGCTGCGGCAGTGTGCCGTCATCCGCGCTTAAGGAAATAGATATCGCTCACACTTGTCAAACCTTGTTTCATTTCACTTTAGGTAAAGTGTGATGGGTGTCACAAATATGTTTGACCGGATGGTCTGAAAGGGGATTGAGGACAGGAAGGGGGTTTTTTGAGCCAGGTAATCGTTTGCATCGCTGTTTAAGGTACAACAGGCAAAAAGCGGAAGTGGATTTACCGATTCTGCAGTGGGAAGAGAAGGGGAATGGCAGCGGCTTATAATAAGGTAAGCTTATGGATGGTGGCGTTTTTTAGCATCGCGTCATCCCTGGCGAGATGAGCCCTTTTTGGTTTCATTAAGAAGATCGCGGGGAGTGATCTCCTTAATAACACCTGCAAAATAGCCGCAGAATTTTACCGGGGCAGAATCATCTACTCTTCGTCGCGTTCTTTATTTGCCCGCTGACGTTCGTAATAGTCATCTTCCGCCGTAATGATTTCATCCATCAGCGAGTCCATATCGACTTCATGAATCTCTTCGACGAACAGTCCTGTCAGCGGAGTTTCTGGGGTTAACTTGCCGTCTTCATACAGCAGCCAGATTTCTTTCGCATAACGGGTTTTCAGCAACTGCGGAGCAAACTGACCGTAGTACGCCGTGATGTTATTCACGTCACGCTCGAACATGGCTTCAGCATGGTTATTCGCTGCAGCATCGACAGCCTGAGGCAAGTCGATAATGACCGGGCCTTGTGCATCGAGCAGTACGTTAAATTCCGACAGGTCACCATGCACGATACCGGCACACAACATGCGTACGATATTACGGATCATGGTATGGAAATCAGTCACCGCGCTTTCTTCGGACATAGTCACATCGCTAAGACGTGGAGCCACCATGCCGTCTGCATCCGTCACCAGTTCCATCAGGAGCACGCCGTCGATACAAAGATAGGGCTGAGGGACTCGTACGCCCGCTTCTGCCAACCGGAACAGCGCATCCACCTCTGCGGTTTGCCAGGACTCTTCCTGCTGCTTGCGGCCGAATTTAGAGCCTTTCTGCATCGCACGGGAGCTACGTGAGTTACGGACCTTGCGGCCTTCCTGATACTGCACGGCCTGCTTAAAGCTGCGCTGTGTCGCTTCCTTGTACACTTTGGCACAATTGATCTTGTCACCGCATAACACAGTGTAAACGTCGGCTTCCTTTCCGCTTTTAAGGCGTTGGAGCACATCGTCTATCAGGCCATCATCAACCAGAGGTTGGATTCGGTTTGGGATTTTCATGCGGCTTTATACCTTATTTCAGCCAGGTTACGAAAGATATCAGGCACAAAAAAACCCACAAGGTTTTCACCGTGTGGGTTCTCAGGACTTCATCGAGTGGGTCTGGTAACCATCGACCAAGAATTTGGTGGAGCTGGCGGGAGTTGAACCCGCGTCCAGAATTACTACACCGTCGGCACTACATGCTTAGTCCTGTCTTTACATTCGCCGGTTAGCTGCGAACGGACACGCCACTAACCAACTAGCCTGATTAGGTTTAGTGTTTCAGCCCCAGGCAGGACATCCACACGAGTTCTTTTGTTTTTGACCTCTCTTGATCCCCGTCCTAAGAACGGAGGCTAGGGAGAGAGGGCTCTGAGCAGGTTATTAAGCTGCTAGTGCGTAGTTTTCGTCGTTTGCAACTATTTTTTTGCGGCTTTTAACGAGGCAAACCGCCCCTCGGCATGCTCCTAGGGCTTCGCAAATCCTGTCGAATCCAGAATCAGCCCCATGTACTACTGTGAACCACTATAACAGAAAAACCTGTCGCTACGCCATAGGCTTAGCGATTTGCGTGTTTCATAATACGTGCTTTGTCGGTCTTCCATTCGCGATCTTTGATATCACCGCGTTTGTCGTGCTCTTTCTTACCTTTGGCTACGCCAATCTTCAGCTTGGCCCAGGCGTTTTTCCAGTACAGGGATAAAGCGACGATGGTGTAACCATCGCGGTTGGCTTTATCGAACAGGATTGCCAGCTCGCGCTCCTTAAGAAGAAGCTTGCGGGTGCGGGTCGGGTCGCAGACCACATGCGAGGATGCGCCAATCAACGCCTGGAAGGTTGCGCCGAACAGAAAGGCTTCCCCATCACGCAGCATGATGTAGCTTTCGCTGATGTTAGCCTTTCCTGCGCGGAGTGATTTGACTTCCCATCCCTGGAGCGACAGTCCCGCTTCGAATTCATCTTCAATGAAGTATTCATGGCGGGCCCGTTTGTTCATGGCAATGGTAGCGGAACCGGGTTTATGTGCTTTTTTCTTAGTCATAGTGCCACTTAGTTTACATGAAGCAGTGATTGAAGGCATCCCCTGTAACAAACGAGACGGGGAAAAGCGCTATTTTAGCAGAACGCTGGCGGCTGAGAATTTTTGTTTGCCTGCCGGCGATGGTATTATTGAAAAGTTGAAGATTAACAGGAAACGTTATGTCTCAGATTAGTCGTTCCGCGTTGGTGCCCTACAGCGCAGAGCAGATGTTCCGGTTGGTAAACGATGTGGATGCCTATCCGGAATTTCTTCCAGGGTGTACCGGTAGCCGTATTCTCGATGCCAGCGAACAGCAGATGACCGCGTCAGTGGATGTCTCTAAGGCTGGGATCAGTAAAACGTTTGTCACGCGAAATACGCTGACGGATAACCAGAGCATTGCTATGCAGCTGGTTGATGGCCCGTTCCGCAAATTGAACGGTGGCTGGAAGTTCACCGCGCTCAGTGATGATGCCTGCAAGGTTGAGTTGAGTCTGGACTTTGAGTTCACCAATATGCTGGTTGAACTGGCCTTTGGACGCATCTTCAAAGAGCTGGCAAGCAGCATGGTGCAGGCGTTTACTAAACGCGCGAAAGAGGTCTACAGTGCCTGATATCGCGGTTGAAGTGGTCTATGCGTTGCCAGAAAAACAGTATCTGTACACGGTTAACGTGGAAGAGGGCGCGACTGTCGAAGACGCTATCAAAGCTTCCGGCATTCTTGAACTCAGAAGTGATATCAATCTCGCCAGTAACAAAGTGGGTGTTTTTAGTCGTCCGGTAAAACTGGGGGATGAGGTACACAGTGGCGATCGCATTGAAATCTATCGCCCGTTACTGGCCGACCCGAAAGAACTCCGCCGTCAGCGCGCCGAACGCGCGGCAAAAAAATAAGGCGCCTTAGCGCCTTACGATTTCATCAACAAGCCTGCTGTTAACCGCTTTTCTTGCCGCTCAGGGTTGGCTTGTTATCAATGTTGGTCAGGGTACCGCTACCATCAAAGGTCAGCGTCAGCGTCTGCTGAGTCACAGGCTCATGGCCTGGCTCCTGGCGGAACACGTAATACCAGACGTTGCTACCAAACGGGTCGCGCATCATCGGCGTGCCCAGGGTGTAAGCCACCTGCTGTTGCGTCATGCCGGTATGAATTTTGGAAACATCATTCGCAACCAGGTAATTGCCCTGGTTGATGTCCGGGCGGTAAACCACTCGCTCCAGAGTGGAACATCCAGCAGTCATCATCAGAAGAACCACCGCCGCAGCAGTCAGCGTTTTACAGCGCATAAGTATCTCTATTCCTTTTCGGGCCAACAATCTGGCTGCATCGAACGTTCGCTACGATTACAGCGTAAGAAGACGATGATAATAAACCTTTCCGCAGTTTGAAACCTCTACGGAGCAAGGATATGACCACAACAGGCCAAAAAAGTGCGGCAATCAGGCTGCTAAAAGCTCCTTTGCGTTCGCCAGCGTGTTGCGAGTGACCTCGCTACCGCCCAGCAGACGGGCCAGTTCCTGCAGACGGGCACGTTTATCCAACGGGATCATATGGGTTTCAGTCATTTCGCCATCGGTCTCTTTACTGACGTAGAAATGATGATTTCCACAGCCCGCAACCTGCGGAAGGTGGGTCACACACATAACCTGCGTGGATTCCCCTAACTGACGCAGCATCTTACCGACCACGGCTGCGGTAGGACCGCTGATGCCCACATCCACCTCATCGAAAATCAACGCTGGCGTATCCATCTTACGGGCTGTAATCACCTGAATGGCGAGGGCAATACGCGACAGCTCACCGCCAGAGGCCACTTTAGACAACGGTTGAAGCGGCTGACCAGGGTTAGTGGTCACACGGAAATCGATACGGTCTGCACCCTCAGCGGTCAAATGGTCAGCGTTAAACAGCACCTCAATCCCCAGCTTACCGTGCGGCATGGAGAGCGCATGCATGCTCTCACCAATCAGGCGGCTCAATTCTTCTGCGAAATGCACACGGCGCTGATGCAACTGCTCAGCACAGGTCATTGCCGCACGATGATGGCGGGAAACGGTCAGCGTCAGATCTTCCTGATCGCTCTCCTGCTGATCGAGCAGACCTTGTTCTTCCAGCAGCTGCTGGTGGAAGACCGGCAGTTCTTCAGGGGAGATGTGGTGTTTGCGCGCCAGAGCGATCTGTTTAGATATCCGCTGTTCAAGCTCATGCAGACGGTTTGGATCGAGATCCAGACGTTCGCAGTAGTGACGGAGTTCATCGCTGGCTTCACTGATTTGAATGGATGCTTCATCCAGCAGCTTATAGACCCCGCTGAGCTTGTCATCCATCGTCAGCAGCTCGCTAAGCAATTGCTGAGCGGTATACAGCTGATTCTGCAACGTGGCGTCTTCGCCATCAGCCAGCAGCATCAGAGCTTGTTGACTGGTGGAGAGCAGCTGCCCGCTGTTGGCCAGACGCTTGTACTCTTCATCAATCGCTTCATATTCACCGGTCACGGGCGCGAACTCGTTCAGCTCTTTCAGCTGATATTGCAGAAGCTCACGGCGAGCCTCGCGCTCCTGAGAGAGTTGCTGATGCTGTGCCAGCACGCGGCAGCTTTGGTGCCATGCACGATAGCTTGTCGCCATTTCCTGCATCAGGCCGGTTTCTCCGGCGTAACCATCTAGCAGCGTTTTCTGATGTTCGGGTTTCAGCAGAAGCTGGTGAGCATGTTGACCGTGGATCTGGATCAGCAACTGACCGAGGTCGCGTAGCTGAGAAAGGGGAACCGCAGTGCCGTTGATAAAGCCGCGTGAACGGCCGTCACTGCTGATCACCCGGCGCAACAGGCACTCGTTACCTTCATCAAGCTGGTTTTCAACCAGCCACGTCAAAGCAGAAGGGGTATCTTTTAGAGAGAAGCGCGCACAAATATCGGCGCGGGAAGCGCCAAGGCGAACCATATCCGCTTCCGCCCGACCGCCCAGGCACAAGCCGAGCGCATCAATAGCAATGGACTTCCCTGCGCCGGTCTCGCCGGTGATGGCGGTCATGCCACGCTGAAAATCGATTTCAAGTTCACGAACAATCGCAAAATTACTGATGGTCAGTTGTGCCAGCATAGTGGGTATTCCTGTACGTAAACACAGATATGGTTTTTCATACAGTATATACTGGTTTTATAACCAGTAAAGTAGCTGGCGTTGGTTTTTAAAACAATTTTTTCGACCAGGCGAGCTTAGAGCTCAGCGTATTGAAATAATTATAGTTTTGGGGATGGATGAGATTGAGGTGATCGTTATTCCGGCGGATCAAGACGTCTTCACCTTCCTGAATTGGCAGGGCAATCTGGCTGTCACAGCTGACTTCCAGGTCGCCGCGCATATGGGAAAAGCGCAGGCGAATGGTGCTGCTGCTGTTAATCACCAGTGGCCTTGCGGAGAGCGTATGCGGGAACATCGGCACAATCGCGATGGCATCCAGAGACGGCGTTAAAATGGGGCCGCCTGCGGAAAGTGAATACGCCGTTGAACCGGTCGGCGTGGAGATAATCAAGCCATCGGAGCGCTGAGAGAAGGCGAACGACTCATCAATGTAGACTTCGAATTCAATCATATGGGCCACTTTGCCTGGATGCAGCACCACTTCATTAATGGCCGTGCCGATGCGCGGTTCACGGCCCTGGCGGCACACCTGCGCTTCAAGCAGGAAGCGGCTTTCTGTAATGTATTTACCTTCCAGCACGTCGGCTAACTGCTGCTGGGCATTATCCGGATCGAGATCGGTCAGAAAGCCAAGATTGCCACGGTTGATCCCAATCACTTTGATATCGTAACGGGCCAGTACGCGCGCCGCGCCCAGCATATTACCATCACCGCCGACCACTACGGCCAGATCGGCTCGCTGACCAATTTCCGCCAACGTGCCGGTTTCAACGTCCGTCAGATTCAGCTCACGGGCGATCTGCTGCTCGATAATCACCTCGTAGCCTTTGGTTGTCAGCCAGCGATAGAGCATCTCGTGTGTCGTCAACGCGGTAGGATGGCGCGGATGGCCCACAATACCGATACAGTTGAAATGTTTGTTCATGATGCTGGCGTTCCTCATGAGGTAAACTACCTCAGACAATGTGACGGGTTCCCTTGAAACCGCAATTCTGATCCCCATAATAAGCGAACCAGCGAGATGAATGTGCATAAACGCGGAGAAATTCATGAGTAGTAAAGAACAGAACACCCCAAACGAGCAAGTCTCAGACGATATCGAGATGGAGCAGGCGCAGAATCAGGGCGCAGACACAGCCGAAGCGGTCGATCCGCGTGATGAGCGTATTGCCGAGCTGGAAGTCCAGCTGGCACAGTCTCAGGGTGGCGTACGTGAAGCTCAAATCCGTGCCCAGGCTGAGATTGAGAACATCCGTCGCCGTACCGAACTGGACGTCGAAAAAGCGCACAAATTTGCGCTGGAAAAATTTGCCAACGAACTGCTGCCAGTGATCGATAGCCTGGAGCGCGCGCTGGAAGTGGCTGACAAAAGCAATCCTGAACTGAACTCAATGGTCGAAGGGATTGAGCTGACGCTGAAATCTTTGTTGGGCGCAGTCCGTAAATTCGGTGTGGAAGTGATTGGCGACATTAACGTGCCGTTCAACCCTGAATTGCACCAGGCGATGTCGATGATGGAATCTGAGGATGTGGCGCCAAACCACGTTCTGATGGTGATGCAACGTGGTTACACGCTGAATGGCCGTCTGCTTCGTCCGGCGATGGTTGCCGTAGCGAAAGCCAAAGCGTAATCGCGCTGACCCATTAAAAAAGCACCCTCGGGTGCTTTTTTTTATGCTCTTATTCCGGCAAAACCGGCTGCCAGTCGATCGGTTTTTCGCCGTGCTGCTCCAGCCATTCGTTGGTGCTTGAAAAATGACCGCTACCAAAGAAGCCACGATGGGCTGAGAGTGGGGAAGGGTGAGGTGCCAGCAACACATGGTGCCGCTGACGATCGATAATGCTGCCTTTCTTTTGCGCATGTGCGCCCCACAGCAGGAATACCACCCCTTCGCGATGTTCGTTAATCGCAGCGATCACTCTGTCGGTAAAGGTTTCCCAGCCAAATTTCGCGTGTGAATGGGCATTGCCGCCTTCAACAGTTAAAACCGTGTTGAGCAACATCACGCCCTGACGTGCCCAGCTCTCGAGGAAGCCGTGCTGCGGACGGATGAAACCGGGAATGTCTGTAACCAGCTCTTTGTACATATTCACCAGTGATGGCGGCACAGCCACGCCAGGCAGCACTGAGAAGGCCAGACCATGAGCCTGATTGGGGCCGTGATAAGGGTCCTGACCGAGGATAACCACTTTGATATCCCCTAATTCCGTCATCCTTAGCGCGTTGAACACATCTTTCTGAGGCGGATAGACGATTTTGCCCGACGCACGTTCATGAGCCACTTTGGCCAGCGTTTCAATGAAATAGGGCTTCTCTTTTTCCTCTGCCAGCACGTCGTGCCAGGTCAGTGTGTTGGCCATTATCGCCTCCTTAACGTTTAAGCCGTGTAGCTTAACGTGGAACCGCGAGCGGTAAAACTTAAAATATTGTTGATATTTTACAAAAAAATATGAAGCGAGGGTTTGACGAAAATTGAGCTAAATCATTAAGTTGTTCGGGGATGCATTTTCATCCGCGGCAGAATATTGATTTTGGTCAAAGAGGCACCACCTTCGGGCTGATATACAGATCGGATATGAGTCAATCCTGCTCCATTATCCTTGCTGATAGTTATCAGCCCTGAACTGCCTGGAGGCACAATCATGATTACCGGAATTCAAATTACTAAAGCATCCAACGCCGGTCTGCTGAACTCATTCTGGCTGCTGGACAACGAGAAAGCTGAAGCACGCTGCGTGTGTGCCAAAGAAGGTTATAACCAGGATCAGGTTGTGCCGGTCAGTGAGTTAGGCCAAATCGAATACCGTGAAATTCCGTTGGAAGTGAAGCCGGAAGTGCGTGTGGAAGGCGGTCAGCATCTGAATGTTAACGTGCTACGCCGCGAGACGCTGCAGGATGCTGTCGATCATCCCGAAAAGTATCCTCAACTGACAATTCGTGTTTCTGGCTATGCTGTGCGTTTCAATTCATTGACGCCAGAACAGCAGCGCGATGTGATCGCCCGTACCTTCACAGAAAGTCTGTAATAATCGGGGAAAATTACCCCTGTTATCGCCATGAAAATAGGACGCGTGTTGAAAAGTGCAGCAGCGCTATTTTCATTGTAATCTGATGAAAGTTAATGAAAATAGGGGGTTGTTGTTTCAGGGTTAAATTGGACTGAGGCAACAATGCCCATTTTCAGATTGAAAATTTGTTGGAACCGTTATTTTTCTGCATCACAGACATAAAAAAACCGCCTGCTACGGGCGGTTTTTTGTTATGCGGTGCAATTATTCAGCACTGTCCGGTTTCGCCACTGCGGTAGGCTTACGACGCTTACCAATGTTCTTTGTATCGCGATGGCGCTCTTTCGCACGCGGCTGCGCTTCTTTCGCTTCCGTCTGTTTAAGCTCTTTGCGCTTGGCCAGCACTTTCTTCGACGGCTTGCCGTTCAGCTTCTCACTCGGCGGACGAGTGGTTGGACGTAGTTCGTCAATGGTGCGGGATTTCAGCGGCTCCTTGATGTAGCGAGTCACTTTACCCAACAACACGTTGTCGTGTGCTTCAACCAGCGAAATCGCGATGCCTTTCTTACCCGCGCGGCCAGTACGACCAATACGGTGCAGGTAGGTGTCGGAGGTGCGTGGCATATCGAAGTTGAACACGTGGCTGACATCTTCAATGTCGATACCGCGCGCGGCAACATCGGTTGCAACCAGCACGTTTACACGGCCATCCACCACACGTTTAATCGCTTCGTTACGCTTGAACTGCTCCAGTTCGCCTTCCAGATAGCTGGTGTTAATGCCCGCTTCACGCAGCCAGCCACACAGCTCGTGCACACGCTCACGTTTACGCACAAACACCACGGAGCGGGTGACTTCAGGCTGTTTCAGCATGTGGATCAACAGCGCGGTTTTATGCTTAACGTCATCTGCGCGATAGTACCACTGCAGAATTTTTTTACGTTCGCGGCGGGCCGGATCGGCTTCAATTTCTTCCGGCTCGTTCAGCAGACGTTCAGAGAAGTCTTTAATCGCATCGCCTTCCAGCGTGGCGGAGAACAGTAATGTCTGTTTGCGCCAGCGGGTTTCAGCCGCGATGGTTTCGATATCCTGGGCAAAGCCCATGTCCAGCATGCGGTCCGCTTCATCGAGGATCAGCGATTCTACCGCGCGGCAGTCAAAGTTCTCTTCTTTGATGTACTGCAACAGACGGCCGGTGGTGGCGACCACGACGTCCTGGTTTTCGCTGAACACTTCCGCGTGGTTCATGTACGCAACGCCACCGGTTATCGTCGCGATATCCAGATGGGTGTATTTAGCAAGCTCACGGGCCTGATCGGCAACCTGCATCGCCAGTTCGCGCGTCGGCGTTAAGATCAGAACGCGCGGCGGTCCGGATTTTTTACGGGGGAAGTCGAGCAAATGCTGAAGCACGGGCAGCAGATAAGCCGCCGTTTTGCCTGTACCGGTTGGTGCCGAACCCAGAACGTCACGACCCTCCAGTGCAGGCGGGATCGCAGCGGCCTGGATAGCCGTAGGGCGTGTATAGCCCTTCTCCTGCAATGCTTTCAGCAGGCTTTCATCTAGTTCGAGTTCGGAAAAAGTGGTTACAGTCATGGTCTACCTCAGTTTGGGGCGCTGATTATAGACAGATTGAACACGATCTTCATCTGTTTGTGTGGTCTGAATGACTTTTCCTTACGAGGATATTGTCCTATGCTAGCGCCGTTTCCATTTCAGGTCAGTCAAATGTCTCAACAGAAAGCGGTCCTTCGGTCCAACGGATTTACCTTCAAACAGTTTTTTGTCGCCCACGATCGCTGTGCGATGAAGGTTGGAACCGATGGCGTGTTGCTGGGTGCCTGGGCGCCAGTCGCAGGTGCGCAACGCGTGCTGGATATCGGCACCGGCAGCGGGTTGATTGCACTGATGCTGGCTCAGCGAACCGGGCAGGACGTTGAGGTTGATGCTGTTGAGCTGGACGAGCAGGCCGTTGGTCAGGCGCGGGAAAATGCCGCCGAGTCCCCCTGGGCAGACAGAATTCACGTCTGGCAGGACGACATTGTTCACTGGTCAAAAAACGCTGAGCAGCGTTACTCGCTGATCGTCAGCAATCCGCCGTATTTTGTGCCCGGAACAGACTGTGCCAGCCCTGAGCGCGCATCTGCTCGTTATACCACGGATTTAACGCACGATGTGTTGCTGAGCTGCGCGGAAGAATTAATTACCGAGGAAGGCTATTTCTGTGTGGTGCTGCCAGCCTCTGCGGGAGACAAACTGGTTGAGCTGGCTCAACAGCGCGGCTGGCATCTGCATTGTCGTACGGATATATCGGATACCGAAATGCGCCCGCCAAATCGCGTGCTGTTGGCACTGTCACCCAAACCCGGCGAACCGTTTGTTGATCGTATGACGATTCGCGGGCCAGACCACAATTATTCCGAAGCGCATTGCAGCCTGACGCGCGATTTCTATCTGTTCCGCTAACTCACTACGGCGAGAGAAGGGTAGGCTTCGCCTCATCCAGCAGCTCGGGATAATCGAGCGTGAAATGCAATCCACGGCTCTCCTTTCGCTCCATCGCACAGCGGACAATCAGCTCCGCAACCTGCACCAGGTTACGCAGCTCCAGCAGGTTATTTGAGATGCGGAAGTTAGCGTAGTACTCGTCAATTTCCTGTTGCAGCATATTGATGCGGCGAAGCGCGCGCTCAAGACGTTTCGTGGTGCGCACGATCCCCACGTAGTCCCACATCAACAGGCGAAGCTCGTGCCAGTTATGCTGGATCACCACGCGTTCATCAGAATCATCGACCCGGCTTTCATCCCACTGCGGCAAGCTTTCCGGCATGCTGACGTCCTGCAGATGCTGATTGATGTGCTCCGCTGCCGACCAGCCGTAAACCAGACACTCCAATAGCGAATTCGATGCCAGACGGTTCGCGCCATGCAGGCCGGTATAGCTGACTTCGCCAATGGCATACAGCCCGGTGATATCCGTCAGACCCTGGCGTTCGACGACCACGCCGCCGCAGGTGTAATGGGCGGCAGGAACAATGGGGATCGGCTCTTTGGTTAAGTCAAAGCCCAGCGTTTGCAGTTTCTCATCGATCATCGGGAAGTGCGCACGGATGAACTCAGCCGGTTTATGGCTGATATCCAGATACATGCAATCTGCCCCCAGCCGCTTCATTTCGTGGTCGATTGCGCGGGCGACAATATCGCGCGGGGCCAGCTCAGCGCGTGGATCGAAGTCGGGCATAAAGCGGCTGCCATCGGGACGCTTGAGGATCGCGCCTTCGCCACGCAGCGCTTCCGTTAACAGGAAATTACGGGCGTCGGGATGGAACAGGCAGGTGGGATGAAACTGGTTGAATTCAAGATTGGCGACCCGACAACCCGCACGCCAGGCCATCGCGATGCCATCCCCTGAAGCCACATCCGGATTGGTGGTGTATTGATACACCTTGGCGGCGCCGCCCGTGGCCAGCACCACAGAACGTGCCCGGCAGGTTTCCACCTTTTCGCGCTTACGGTTCCAGATGTAGGCGCCGACCACGCGGCGTTCGCCCGGCAGACCAATTTTGTCAGAGACAATCAAATCCACCGCATTGCTGCGTTCAATAATATGAATGTTGGGATGGCTCAATGCCTGGCTGACCAGTGTGGTTTCGACCGCACGACCGGTCGCATCCGCACTGTGAAGAATTCTGCGATGGCTGTGGCCACCTTCGCGGGTTAGATGGTAACGACCTTCCAAAGCGTCCGGGTTTTCTTTATCAAACAGCATGCCGTTATCAATCAGCCACTGAACACAGTGGCGCGCATTGCTGGCGATAAACGAGACCGCGTCCCTGTCGCACAGGCCGCCACCGGCAATCAAGGTGTCTTCAACATGAGATTCGATGCTGTCCGTCTCATCGAAAACGGCGGCGATCCCGCCCTGAGCATAAAAGGTTGAGCCTTCGCTAACCGGGCCTTTACTCAATACGGTGACCTGATGCTTTTCCGCCAGGCGCAACGCTAAGGTCAGGCCCGCGGCACCGCTACCAATGATCAACACGTCACAGCTGTATTCAGGAGAAGAAGTCATAGTGTTTAATTTACTAAACAGGTTGTTTGCTGAGCATAGCACTCAACTTCGGCACGAAAAAAGGCTTTTTCGTTGTCAACAGGCAGAGTGTGAGCTGGTCGAGACTTTCGTAAATGTAAGAATTAAGTCAATTTGCGTCAATTAAGCGAGGATAAGGTTTAATATTGAGAACAGCCTTGGATTACCGTGATTTTAAGGTGAAAAAGCGGGCTCCATGGGGTACTCTGCGGCGTTGACGGGGCACTTTTTGCTAACATGCGAAAGTGCAAAGGGGGGCAGTGGCTGCTTAATCAGTCAGAAATCATAAAAATGATCGCTGATTTATCCTTTTCCGGCAGAACATCACAAATATAATGGCGCAACGGAACTTTACTCATGATGATCACTCAAAGCGGATGCTTGCTCGAAAAATATGAGTTATTGCGGGTAGTTCAAGAACGCGTGGAACAAGATTTGGGGAGACATTACCTCGGATGAGCGAGCAGTTAACGGATCAGGTTCTCGTTGAGCGAGTACAGAAAGGAGATCAGAAGTCATTTAACTTACTGGTGGTTCGCTACCAGCACAAAGTGGCGAGTCTGGTTTCCCGTTACGTCCCCTCCGGAGATGTGCCTGACGTAGTGCAGGAATCCTTTATAAAAGCCTATCGTGCGCTGGAATCTTTCCGTGGCGACAGTGCGTTTTATACCTGGCTCTACAGAATCGCCGTCAATACGGCCAAAAATTACCTGGTTGCTCAGGGGCGTCGTCCACCGGCGAGTGATGTGGATGCAATAGACGCCGAAAACTTCGAAAGTGCAGGAGCACTGAAAGAAATTTCGAACCCTGAGAACTTAATGTTGTCTGAAGAATTGAAGCAGATAGTTTTTCGCACCATTGAGACGCTGCCTGAAGATCTCCGTATGGCGATCACCCTCAGGGAGTTGGATGGTTTGAGCTACGAAGAGATAGCCGCCATTATGGATTGTCCGGTCGGTACGGTACGTTCCCGTATTTTCCGTGCGCGAGAAGCTATTGATAATAAAATTCAACCGCTTATCCAACGCTAGTCATAGCGCACACAGGAAGGGTACTGAGGCATGCAGAAAGAACAACTTTCCGCTTTGATGGATGGTGAGGCTTTAGATAATGAAGTTTTATCCGCATTGTCTAAAGACGCTACGCTGCAGAAAAATTGGGAAAGCTATCACCTGATCCGCGACACTATGCGTGGCGATGTGGGTCAGGTTATGCATTTCGATATTGCCGCACGCGTTGCCGCCGCCATTGAACTTGAGCCGGTCAACAAAACCACGACGCTGATCCCGGAAGCGCAACCCAAACCAGAGCGCTATGAAAATATGCCGTTCTGGCACAAGGTGCGTCCATGGGCTGCCCAAATCACTCAGATTGGGGTTGCTGCGTGTGTGTCATTGGCCGTGATTGTTGGTGTTCAGCATTACAACCAGCCGCAGGATGGTCAGCCACAATCCGATTCGCCGGTGTTTAACACGCTGCCGATGATGGGGCAGGCGTCACCTGTTAGCCTTGGTGTACCTTCTTCTGAAAGTGCGACCAACAACACCAATGCCAGCCAGCAGGTGCAGGACTCGCGTCGTCGCGTGAATGCCATGCTGCAGGATTATGAATTGCAGCGTCGTTTGCATTCCGACCAGCTCCAGTTTGAGCAGGCACCCGATCAGCAAGCCGCTGTTCAGGTTCCCGGTAATCAGTCGTTAGGAATTCAGCAGCAGTAATGAAGCAACTTTGGTGTGCCGTCAGCCTAATGGCTGGCAGCCTGATGTACTCCAGTGTCGCCCCGGCGGAATCAACCACCTCCGGGGCGCTCTTGCAACAGATGGAGCAGGCCAGCCAGTCTCTCAGTTATGAATTCGCCTATATCAACGTTTCTCGGTTAGGGATTGAATCCTTACGCTATCGTCATGCAATGCTGGGCAACAAAGTCTACGCTCAGCTGCTGCAGATGGATGGCCCGCGCCGTGAGATTATTCAGCGTGGGAGCGAAATAAGCTATTTCGAACCTGGCCTGGAGCCCTTTACCCTGCCTGGCGACCATATTGTCGATTCACTTCCGTCCCTCGTGTATGCCGATTTCCGCAAGCTAGCCGACAACTATGATTTTGTTGCGGTTGGGCGTACCCGTATCGCCGATCAACTGTGCGAAGTGATCCGCATTGTGGCGCGTGATGGAACCCGTTACAGCTATATAGTCTGGCTGGACAGCGAAACCAAACTGCCTTTGCGGGTTGATTTGCTGGACCGCGATGGCGAAACGCTGGAGCAATACCGCGTGATTAGCTTTGCGGTAGACGATGGCGTGAAGAACGTGATGAAGGTGCTGGAAAAATCCACGCTTCCTCCCGCGTTGTCCGTGCCACCCAGCGAGAAAGTGGCATTAAAGTGGAAAGCCGACTGGTTACCTACCGGCATGAAAGAAGTGACACAGAGTCGCCGACAGATCCCCTCAATGAATAAACCGGTTGAGTCGCGTCTATACTCAGATGGCTTGTTCAGCTTCTCCATCAACGTCAGCGCAGCGGATAAAAACAGTTCTCCGCAGCTAATGCGCACTGGGCGTCGTACGGTGCAGACTGAAGTGCGTAATAATGCGGAAATAACTGTCGTTGGCGAACTGCCACCGTCAACCGCCAAGCGTATTGCAGATGCGGTCAATTTAGGATCAACACCATGATGAGAGAATGGGCCACTGTGGTCTCCTGGAACAACGGCATTGCTACGCTGCATTCAGAAATCAAAACCTCCTGCAGCAGCTGTTCTGCGCGGAAGGGGTGCGGCAGCCATATGCTGGATAAGCTTGGGCCGAAAAATGCGCACGTAATGAAAGTCGCCAGCGCCGAGCCGTTAGCTGCCGGTCAGCGGATTGAGCTGGGGATTGCCGAAAAAAGCCTGCTCAGTTCAGCGCTGCTGGTCTATATGACGCCTTTGGTCGGACTGTTTATCGTCGCTGGCCTGTTTCAGGCATTGTTTCACACCGATATTGCCGCAGTATCTGGCGCGTTGCTCGGTGGGGTTGGTGGCTTCATCCTGGCGAAAGGCATCTCCACGTATTTGGGGAAATCGGCCTCATTCCAGCCTGTTATCTTAAGCGTTGCTCTACCACCTGATGCACTGCGCGTAGAGACAGATCGCTAAGCTTGCCAACCTGCCGTGCTAACGGCGGGTTTCTCCTTTCTGCTTCTCATCTTGCCGATAAAGTGACGCCGATCTCACTTTTCTTACGCTCCCTCTGAAACATTACGAAATCCCCGGACACATGTTGTTTTCAATTTGCTAACGTCGTAGCATGCTGACTCTTTGATGATAATGATTATCATTACTTTTTCTGGGGTAAGTCATGCAACATCGTTTGGCCAGGTTCTGTGTCTTTGTTGGTTGTCTGTTATTTTCGGTCTCTTCACTGGCAGCGTCTTTTGTGGTGGAAGATGTCAGTGGTCGAAAAGTCGAAATAAAATCGCCGGTTAAAAGGATTATCCTCGGGGAAGGGCGGCAGATTTTTTTGCTGGCTGCTTTTGATACCGAAGCACCTTTCCAGCGTGTTGTCGGCTGGCGTGACGATCTGCCGAAGGCGGATTTCGACAGCTATCAGAATTACGAAAAGAAATACCCTCAGATCAGTAATCTGCCCACCTTTGGCGGGGCGAAAGACGGCACCTTCAACATTGAACAGGCGCTGACGCTGAAGCCCGATCTGGTGTTGATGAACCTCGAATCTAAAGCGGCAACCGATGAAGGCCAGCTGATTGATAAGCTGAGCAAACTGGGCATCCCGGTAGTCTTTATCGATTTCCGTGAGAAGCCGTTTGAAAATGCGGAGAAGAGCATTCACATCATGGGCCAGCTGGTCGGCAATCCGAAAAGAGCAGATGAAATCATCGCTTTCCGCCGTCAGCAGGTCGAGATCGTCACCGAACGTCTGAAAAACTATCAGGGTAAACGTCCTTCAGTGATGTTGGATCGCGCCGGTGGCTACACGGAAGAGTGCTGCATGTCCTTTGGCGATGAAAACTTTGGTCGGATGGTCGAGGTTGCCGGCGGCCGGAATATCGCCAAAGGGCTGATCCCAGGCACCTTTGGCATGCTCAACCCAGAGCAAATCATCAGCTCAAACCCGGATGTGGTGATTGTGACGGGTGCTAACTGGAAAAACTACAACACCGCCAACGGCTGGGTGGGTGTGGGGCCAGGCGCCGACCAAAAGGAAGCGATTAAGCGTCTGCAAGCGCTGATGGAACGTCCAGCCTTCAGAACCTTACCGGTCGCCAGCAATGGCAACGTTCATGCTATCTGGCATCAGTTCTATGACAGCCCCTATAACTTTGTGGCGATTCAGGCGATGGCCAAATGGCTGCACCCGGATTTGTTCACAGATATCGATCCCGATGCCACCTTCCGTGAATTCCATCAACGCTTCCTGCCGCTGGTGTATCAGCCAGGTTATTGGGTGACCTTGCCGGCAAAGAATCCACCGGCAACGCCATAACCGCTTTTCATTATCTGAATAAAGGCCGCCATGCGGCCTTAATTGATCGTGACAGTCCAAAGCGCCTATTTTTGTTACGCTATTGCGCTTTACAGAGAGATTTTGTTTATAAAATGACACCTCCGGTTGCGAATTTGATGTCCGGCTATGTATGTGAATTCTTTCGTGCAAGGGGCTAACAGTGTAAGATGCGTGCTCATTGATGGCGGGTACATTGCATGAAGTGTTAATAGCTGTGTCCACCGCGAGAATTAAACCGAACGTTTAAGCGAAAATATTCATATAAATGAAGCATATAAGAAACTTTTCTGTCATCGCTCATATCGACCACGGCAAATCAACGCTCTCCGACCGTTTGATTCAAATTTGCGGTGGCCTGACCGAACGTGAAATGGCCGCACAGGTTCTGGATTCCATGGATCTGGAACGTGAACGCGGTATTACCATTAAGGCGCAAAGCGTAACCCTCGCGTACCATGCGCCGGACGGTGAAACTTACCAGCTCAATTTTATCGACACCCCAGGCCACGTAGACTTCTCTTATGAAGTCTCCCGCTCGCTGGCGGCCTGTGAAGGTGCATTGCTGGTGGTAGATGCCGGTCAGGGCGTTGAAGCTCAGACGCTGGCAAACTGCTACACCGCGATGGAAATGGATCTGGAAGTAGTACCGGTGCTGAATAAGATCGATCTGCCCGCGGCAGATCCGGATCGCGTTGCCCAGGAAATTGAAGACATCGTCGGCATTGATGCCACCGATGCGGTGCGCTGCTCGGCAAAAACCGGCGTTGGCGTACCTGACGTGCTCGAGCGTTTAGTGCGTGACATCCCACCGCCAGAAGGCGATCCGGATGGCCCACTGCAGGCGCTGATTATCGACTCATGGTTTGATAACTACCTTGGCGTTGTGTCGTTGATCCGTGTGAAAAACGGCACGCTGCGCAAAGGCGAAAAAGTCAAAGTCATGAGCACCGGCCAGACCTACAACGCTGACCGTCTGGGTATCTTCACGCCGAAGCGCGTGGATCGTGATGCCCTGAACTGCGGTGAAGTTGGCTGGTTGGTATGTGCCATCAAAGACATTCTTGGCGCACCTGTCGGCGATACGCTGACGCTGGCGCGTAACCCGGCAGACAAAGCACTGCCAGGCTTTAAGAAAGTGAAGCCGCAGGTTTATGCCGGTCTGTTCCCAATCAGCTCTGACGACTATGAAGCCTTCCGTGATGCGCTGGGCAAACTGAGCCTGAACGATGCTTCGCTGTTTTATGAGCCAGAAAGCTCCACGGCGCTGGGCTTCGGCTTCCGCTGTGGCTTCCTGGGTCTGCTGCACATGGAGATCATTCAGGAACGTCTTGAGCGTGAATATGACCTTGAGCTGATCACCACCGCACCAACCGTGGTTTATGAAGTGATCACCACCTCAGGCGAAACCGTCTATGTTGACAGCCCGGGTAAACTGCCGCCGCTGAACAACATTGAAGAGCTGCGTGAGCCGATTGCCGAGTGTCATATGCTGTTGCCACAGGAATTCCTCGGCAACGTTATCACCCTCTGTATCGAGAAGCGCGGCATGCAGACCAACATGGTGTATCACGGAAACCAGGTTGCCCTGACGTATGAAATTCCGATGGCTGAAGTGGTTCTCGACTTCTTCGACCGTCTGAAGTCGACCTCGCGCGGTTACGCCTCGCTGGATTACAACTTCAAGCGCTTCCAGACGTCTGACATGGTTCGTGTTGATGTACTGATTAACTCTGAGCGTGTTGATGCGCTGGCGCTGATCACTCACCGTGATAACGCCCCTTACCGTGGTCGCGATCTGGTTGAGAAGATGCGTGAGCTGATCCCTCGCCAGCAGTTTGATATTGCGATTCAGGCAGCGATTGGTACCCATATCATTGCCCGTTCTACCGTTAAGCAGCTGCGTAAAAACGTCCTGGCGAAATGCTACGGCGGTGACGTCAGCCGTAAGAAAAAGCTGTTGCAGAAGCAGAAAGACGGTAAGAAACGTATGAAGCAGGTTGGTAACGTTGAGCTGCCACAGGAAGCGTTCCTTGCCATACTCCATGTTGGTAAAGAAAGTAAATAAGCCCTAAGGCTACGAGGGAACTGGAATGGCTAATATGTTCGCCCTGATTTTGGCGATTGCGACCTTGATCACCGGGATAATCTGGTGCATTGATAAATTCAAGTGGGCGCCAGCCCGCAAGGCCAGGTTGGCCGAAGCTAGCGCAGCTGCTGGTAGCACAGGGGAGCAGGATAAAGCCACTAAACAGCCAGGTTGGGTAGAAACGGCAGCGTCCGTCTTCCCGGTGCTGTTGCTGGTGTTTGTGGTGCGTTCGTTTATTTACGAGCCTTTCCAGATCCCGTCCGGTTCCATGATGCCAACGCTGTTGATCGGCGATTTCATCCTGGTTGAGAAGTTCGCTTATGGGATTAAAGATCCGATCACCCAGACCACGCTGATCCCAACCGGGCATCCTAAGCGCGGCGATATCGCGGTCTTTAAATATCCGAAAGATCCGAGCATGGATTACATCAAGCGTGTAGTAGGCTTACCGGGTGACCACGTGGTTTATGACCCGCAGAGCAAAACCGTCACCATCAATCCCGCTTGTGCCCAGCAGAGCTGTGATAAAGCGGTGCCGGTGACCTATTCCGATGTACAGCCAAGTGATTTTATCCAGACCTTCAGCGGCTTTGACGGTAATGAAGTGGGCAACGGCTTCTACGAGAAACCGCAGGGCGAATCAATGCAAGGTGGCCTTCGTCTGGCGACCCGCAATGAAACGCTGGGTGACGTAACGCACCGCATTCTGCTGGTCACTCAGGCACAAAGTCAGGCCAGCTCGTACTATCAGCAGCCTGGTCAGCCTCAGTCAAGCTGGGTCGTGCCGCAGGGCATGTACTTTATGATGGGCGACAACCGTGATAACAGCGCAGACAGCCGTTATTGGGGCTTCGTACCGGAGAAGAATCTGGTAGGCAAAGCGACAGCCATCTGGATGAGCTTTGACAAGCAGGAAGGGCAATGGCCAACCGGCGTTCGCCTGAGCCGCATTGGCGGTATTCACTGAGTTTGTCGGTAGACATGTTCAGTTAAACGGGTGGTTGCCCTGCGGGGCAGCCACTGCACACGAAACAGTTTCGTGTTGGCCTGGCCAGCCCTGTTCCGTGTGCAGAATTATTGACGCATTCAGATATTGGTAACACATGAACCCCATTGTAATAACCAGGCTCCAGCGGAAGTTGGGCTACACTTTTACTCATCAGGAACTGTTGCAGCAGGCGCTTACTCACCGCAGTGCCAGCAGCAAACATAACGAAAGACTGGAATTTCTGGGCGACTCGATCCTCAGCTACGTGATTGCCAATGCGCTTTATCAACGTTTTCCCCGTGTGGATGAAGGTGATATGAGCCGCATGCGCGCCACGCTGGTGCGCGGTAACACGCTGGCAGAAATGGCCCGTGAGTTTGACCTGGGCGAATGCCTGCGTCTTGGGCCTGGCGAGCTGAAAAGCGGCGGATACCGTCGTGAATCAATCCTTGCCGATACCGTCGAAGCGCTGATTGGTGGCGTCTTCCTGGACAGCGATATTCAGAACGTTGAAAAGCTGATCCTCGAATGGTATGCCAGCCGACTGGAGCAAATCAGCCCAGGCGATAAACAGAAAGATCCAAAAACGCGTCTGCAGGAATATCTGCAGGGTCGTCATCTGCCGCTGCCCTCCTATCTGGTGGTGCAGGTGCGTGGCGAAGCGCATGACCAGGAATTTACTATTCACTGCCAGGTGAGCGGCATGGCAGAACCGGTTGTAGGAACCGGCTCCAGCCGTCGCAAAGCCGAGCAGGCAGCCGCCGAACAGGCGCTGATTAAGCTAGGACTTGAATGAACGAAGAAACTACCCATTGCGGCTTTATTGCTATCGTAGGCCGTCCAAACGTCGGGAAATCCACCTTACTGAACCAGTTACTGGGGCAGAAGATCTCGATCACCTCGCGCAAGCCACAGACCACGCGCCACCGTATTATGGGCATCCATACTGAAGGGCCTTACCAGGCCATCTATGTGGATACCCCCGGCCTGCATATGGAAGAGAAGCGGGCGATCAACCGTCTGATGAACCGTGCAGCCAGCAGCTCCATCGGCGATGTTGAGCTGGTGATTTTTGTGGTTGAAGGCACCCGCTGGACAGCGGATGACGAGATGGTGGTCAACAAGCTGAGAGACAACCGCGTACCGGTTCTTCTGGCGATCAACAAAGTTGATAACATCACTGATAAGAGCATTCTGCTGCCCCATATGCAGTTCCTCAGCCAGCAGATGGACTTTATGGACGTGGTGCCAATCTCTGCCGAAAGCGGCAAGAATGTTGATACCATCGCCAGTATCGTGCGTAAGCGTCTGCCGGAAGCGGTTCACCACTTCCCGGAAGATTACGTTACCGACCGCTCGCAGCGCTTTATGGCATCAGAAATCATCCGTGAAAAACTGATGCGTTTCCTCGGTGCTGAGCTGCCGTATTCGGTGACCGTTGAGATTGAGCAGTTTGTGACTAACGCCCGCGGCGGTTATGACATCAATGGCCTGATTCTGGTTGAGCGTGAAGGCCAGAAAAAGATGGTTATTGGTAACAAAGGCACCAAGATCAAAACCATTGGTATCGAAGCGCGTAAAGACATGGAAGAGATGTTCGAGCAAAAAGTGCATCTTGAATTGTGGGTGAAAGTGAAGTCTGGCTGGGCGGATGACGAGCGTGCTCTTCGTAGCCTGGGCTACACCGACGACCTTTGATCCCTATGGAAGGCTGGCAGCGCGCATTCGTCCTGCATGGACGTCCCTATAGCGAAACCAGCCTTCTGCTCGACCTGTTTTCTGAGAATTACGGCCGTATTCGGGTGCTGGCCAAAGGCGCCCGAGGCAAACGTTCCAGCCTGAAAGGGGCACTACAACCTTTCACTCCCTTACTGGTCCGTTGGGGCGGGCGCGGCGAAGTTAAAACGCTTCGTGGCGCTGAGCCCATCTCCCTTGCTTTGCCTCTTTCTGGTCTGACGCTCTACTGCGGCCTGTACGTTAACGAGCTGCTGTCACGGGTACTGGAGCAGGAAACCGCGTTTACCGAACTCTTCTTCGATTATCTCTATTGTCTTCAGGCACTGGCTGCGGTCACTGGCTCACCCGAACCGGCACTCCGGCGCTTTGAGCTGGCCATGCTGGGTCACCTGGGCTATGGCGTTGACTTCATGCATTGCGCCGGCAGCGGGGAAGAAGTGGCCGATGGAATGACCTATACCTATCGCGCGGAGAAAGGCTTTATCGCCAGCCTGGTGATGGGCAATAACACCTTTACCGGTCGTCAACTGCGCGCGCTGGAAGAGCGGTCATTCCCGGATATCGATACCTTACGGGCGGCGAAACGCTTTACCCGCATCGCACTGAAGCCCTATCTCGGCGGAAAGCCACTCAAAAGCCAGGAGTTGTTCCGTCAGTTTGTGCCGAAAAAACGCGCAGACGTGCTGCCGGACGAAGAGTAAAGCCATCAGGCCGTTCCGGTCAGCGTGCCGAACGTTGTACACTGCTTTCACTCATTGCAAAAATTCCGAGGATTGTCATGGCTGAGTTGTTGTTAGGCGTCAATATCGATCACGTTGCAACCGTGCGTAATGCGCGTGGCACAAACTATCCCGATCCGGTGCAGGCAGCATTCGTCTCCGAGCAGGCAGGTGCCGATGGCATCACCGTGCATCTGCGTGAGGATCGTCGCCACATTACCGATCGCGATGTGCGCATCCTGCGTCAGACCATCCAGACCCGCATGAATCTTGAAATGGCCGTCACCGATGAAATGGTGGATATCGCCTGCGAAATCAAACCGCATTTCTGCTGCCTGGTCCCCGAGAAGCGTGAAGAAGTGACCACCGAAGGCGGTCTGGACGTAGCCGGACAGCTGGAGAAAGTCACCTATGCGGTGACGCGTCTCGCTGAAGCCGGGATCCTGGTGTCGCTGTTTATCGATGCGGATCATCGCCAGATTGATGCCGCTATGGCATCCGGCGCGCCGTACATTGAAATTCATACCGGTGCCTATGCGGAAGCCGAAGAAGGGCGCGAGCGTCACGCAGAATTTATCCGCATCAAAGATGCTGCAGCCTATGCCGCAGGCAAAGGGCTGAAGGTCAATGCGGGTCACGGTCTGACCTATCACAACGTCCAGCCTATCGCCGCGCTGCCGCAGATGCATGAACTGAACATCGGCCACGCGATCATCGGCCGTGCTGTGATGAGTGGGCTGGCGGACGCGGTTAAAGAGATGAAAGCGCTGATGCGGGAAGCGCGTCGCTAATGGCTATTCTGGGCCTCGGCACCGATATCGTGGAGATCGCACGCATTGAAGGGGTGATTTCCCGTTCCGGCGACCGGCTGGCAAAACGCGTGCTGAGTGACAATGAGTGGGCGCAATACCAGGCTCATCAGCAGCCGGTGCGTTTTCTGGCCAAGCGCTTTGCGGTAAAAGAGGCGGCAGCAAAAGCCTTTGGCACCGGGATCCGTGGTGGCCTGGCGTTCAACCAGTTTGAAGTGTACAACGACGAATTGGGTAAGCCGGGACTGCGTTTCTTCCTGCAGGCGCAGGAAGTGGCGAAAAAGCTGGGCGTGGCGCATGTCCACGTCACGCTGGCTGACGAAAGGCATTACGCCTGCGCGACGGTCATTATTGAAAACTGATCAACAACCCGGGTTGAGCACAGCTTGCCCGGCTGCTTCCTTTATCCCCCGTGATGCAACACCACAAATTTCTCCCACAGCAGCTCATTGCTTTCACGATGCGCGGGATCGGTGATGATGGTATTCACGATTGGGCAAACTTGCTGGCAGGTTGGCGTGTCGTAATGACCCACGCACTCGGTACAGCGATCGGCATCAATCTGGTAGATGCTGTCACCCATCGAAATGGCCTGATTGGGGCATTCCGGCTCGCACATGTCACAGTTAATGCATTTTTTTGTGATAAGCAGCGCCATAAGTCTCTCAATCAGTAACAGGATAAAGTGCGTGGGTATTATACGCCGCTGATGTTATCAGACCAGCTTTTTCACCAGCGCTTCGCTATGGCGGATATGGCTGGAGGCTCTTTCGGGATCGCGCTGTACTAGCGCCATAAACAGCAGGTCGGTCAGCGTCAGCTGGGCGGTGGTTGAAGAGATGGCGGCGCTGCGGGTGGTTTGTTCTTCCGCCACCGTATACAGGCAATGCGTCGCGCACTGTTGCAAGGTATTCGGCGTGAAGCCGGTAAAGGCCAGCACATTGGCGCCTGCCCGCTGCGCTTCCTGCGCGGCCAGGTTAATCTCGCGCCGTTCGCCGGTATAAGAGATTGCTAACAGCAGATCGCCGGGATTCAACGCCTGCACGCTGGCCAGCAGCGCATGCATATCCTGTTCTGCCACCGCGTTAATGCCGATTTTCATCAGCTTCCAGGAGAAGTCCTTCGCCACCAGGCCGGAAGCCCCAATACCTACCAACACAATGCGGTTGGCGCTGCGGATCAGCCGCAGCGTCTCCAGCAGCATCTCTTCACTGTTGATATCAAGGGTGGCGCGGATCGCCGACTGCTTTTCCGTCAGCAACTTCTCGCCGACCAGTTTTAGCGGGTCATCGCTGAGAATCAGGTTGTGCACGGTGATGGCATCTTTATCTGCCAGCGATTCGCTGAGCGCCAGCTTCAGTGCGGGGAAACCTTTATATCCGAGCTTTTGAGCAAACTTCACCACGCTCGACTGGCTGACACCCGACTCCTCCGCCAGCTTCTGCGAGCTGAGATGACGTGCACGATCCGGCTGCGACAGCAGAAAATCGGCCAGACGCCGTTCGTTCATGGCCAGGGACGGATACAGCTGGCGAATACGCAGCAGGGAACTCATCGGTCTACCTCTAAATAAAAATGCCAACAGCTTGAATTCTATGGACAGATAATAGCTTGCTGTACGATAAGCGGTAAGTTTATCGGCACATTTATCACAATCCATGATTAAAATTAGGTAATTTCTGTTTTGCAGTGAATATAATATTCAAAATTTACTCTATTTTTAAGAATTAAAAATTCATAAGTGAGGAAACATGGATCTTGGCGCACTGGTTTCAGAAACGCGTAACCCAGAGACGATGGATTTGGACAACCTGTCCACGCTTGAGATGGTCACAAAGTTTAATCAACAGGATGCCACCGTGGCCGAGGCGGTGCGGCTGACCTTACCGGACGTGGCCAAAGCGGTGGATGCTGCGGCGGCGTCGTTATCGGCGGGCGGCCGGCTGATTTATCTGGGTGCCGGCACCAGCGGGCGTCTGGGCGTGTTGGATGCGTCTGAATGCCCGCCAACCTTTGGCGTCCCGCACGGTGTGGTGGTCGGACTGATTGCCGGCGGCCCGGGTGCGTTGCTGAAAGCGGTTGAAGGTGCGGAAGATAATGCGCAGCTGGGCGTCAGCGATCTGCAGGCGCTGGAGCTAAAGCCGCAAGATATGGTGGTCGGCATTGCCGCTTCCGGCCGCACACCATATGTGATTGGCGCACTGCGTTACGCCCGCCAGCTGGGCTGCCATACCGCAGCGGTCTCCTGCAATCCCGCGTCACCGATCGCCCATGAAGCCGAAATTGCCATTTCCCCGGTGGTGGGCCCGGAAGCCCTGACCGGATCGACGCGTCTGAAATCGGGCACCGCGCAGAAGCTGGTGCTCAACATGATTTCAACCGGCGCGATGGTGCGAATTGGCAAGGTTTACCAGAACCTGATGGTTGACATGCAGGCGACCAACATCAAGCTGGTGGATCGCGCCTGTCGCATGGTGTGTCAGGCCACCGGCTGCTCAGCCGAAGAGGCGGAAACGGCCCTGAAACAAACCCAGTACGAGGTAAAAACCGCCATTCTGATGGTGCTGAGCGGCCTCGCGGCTGACCAGGCCAAAAGTTTGTTAACCAGGCATAAAGGGTTCCTGCGCGCAGCGCTTCAGGACAGGGGATAGGCGATGGATAAGGCGATGACGCTGGCTGGCCACCTGTTGCAGGGGATCGGCGGGGAGGAGAACATCACCCGGCTGGAAAACTGCATGACAAGAGTACGTATTGAAGTGAATGACGATGCGCGTCTGGATCTAACCCGACTACGTCAGCTCGACGGCGTGAAGGGATACGTCAAGCAGGGAAGCCAGCATCAGTTCATCGTCGGGCCGGGTGCCGCGGCCAAGGTGGTGGAGGCGATGCGCAGTCTGATGGCTTCCGCGCCGTCTCAACCGCAGGCGATCGATCGGACCAAAGCTCAGGTGAAGCAAAAGTACAAAGCGCCGATGAGCGACGCATTGCGCCAGTTGGCCAACGTTTTTATCCCGCTTATTCCGGCATTCATCGCCTCCGGCTTGATAACCGGCATCATCAACATTGTTAAACGCCCGGATATCATCGGGGATTTTGCCACTCATTATCCCAATTTGTTAGGTCTGGCGGCGATTTTCGGCAGCACCATTTTCACCATCATGAACATTCTGGTAGGGGTCAATACCGCCAGGGTGTTTGGCGGTTCGATCGCCCTCGGCGGAGTGATGGCGGGGATCCTTTCCAGTCCGGCGCTGGCGCAAATCAGTTTGTTTGGTGAAAATCTGCAACCCGGCCGGGGTGGGGTCATTGCCGTGCTGCTGGTGGTTGTGCTGATGTGCTGGATTGAAAAAAAGCTGCGGCAGTGGCTGCCAGAAGCACTGGAGCTGATCCTTAACCCACTTCTGACTACACTTATCACGGCAACGCTGGCGATTATGGCATTACAGCCGCTTGGCGGGATCATGTCAGATGCGATTGCGCACGGCGCAACCCTGGCCATCGATCGCGGTGGCATCCTGGTCGGCGCGCTACTGGCGGGCACGTTCCTGCCGTTGGTGTTAACCGGTTTGCATCAGGGCATGGTGCCGATTCATGTCGAGCTGGTTCAGGCGCATGGCTACAACGCGCTGCTGCCAATTCTGGCAATGGCCGGGGTAGGGCAAGTGGGCGCTTCACTGGCGGTATTGCTGAAAACCCGCAATGCGCGACTGAAAAAGCTGGTGAAGGGGGCGCTTCCGGTGGGGATTTTGGGTATTGGCGAGCCGTTGATCTTCGGCGTCACGCTGCCTTTAGGCCGGCCATTTATTGCCGCCTGTCTGGGCGGTGCGGTCGGCGGCGCGGTGATCAGCTATGCCAAGGTGGCGACGGTGATTACTTTTGGTATTTCGGGTCTGCCGCTGGCGCTCACTATCATCTCTGGTAAGGTAATGCTCTATCTCGCAGGGTGGCTTGCCGCGGTAGTCTGCGGTTTTCTCTTTGCCTGGTTTATGGGATTCAATGACCCTGAGGAGTAATTTTTGATAACTGGTCAGGAACGACGCGTGGTGTTTTTTGATTTAGACGGCACGCTGCATCAGCAGGATATGTTCGGCACCTTTATGCGCTATTTACTGAAGCGCCAGCCGTTGAACCTGCTATTGGTGGTGCCGTTGCTGCCGGTGATTGGCGCCGGTTTACTGATAAAGGGACGGGCGGCACGCTGGCCGATGAGCCTGCTGCTGTGGTCGATCACCTTTGGCCATAGCGAGGAAAGCCTGACGGCGAAGGAAAATGCCTTTGCGCAGTGGTTCCGTCAGCGCGTCACGGCCTTCCCGGTGGTTCAGCAACGGCTGACGGACTATCTGAACAGCTCGGATGCGGACGTCTGGTTAATCACCGGTTCACCGCAACGGCTGGTGGAGCAGGTCTATTTTGACTCGGCTTTCCTGCCGAAGGTAAAGCTGATCGCCAGCCAGATGAGCCGCGGTTTCGGTGGCCGGGTGCTGTCGATGCGCTGCCTGGGGCATGAAAAAGTGGCCCGGCTGGAAGAGAAGATCGGCACGCCGTTGCAGCTGTACAGCGGCTACAGCGACAGTAAGCAGGATAACCCGCTGCTGTTCTTCTGCCAGCACCGCTGGCGCGTCACGCCGCAGGGCGAGCTGCAACAGCTTGAGTAAAACAGGTATACTGTGCCGCGTTTTTTAGCTGGAGACTCAGGTGAGCGACAAAGTAAGCGATGAATTCTGGATGCGCCATGCTCTGATGCTGGCGCGTCGTGCCTGGGAAGAGGGTGAAGTGCCGGTCGGTGCGGTGTTGGTACAGGGCGATAAGGCGATTGGCGAAGGCTGGAACCGCCCGATCGGCCACCATGATCCCACTGCGCATGCCGAGATTATGGCGCTGCGTCAGGGTGGGAAAGTGCTGGAAAACTACCGGCTGCTGGACACCACGCTGTACGTCACGCTGGAGCCTTGCGTGATGTGCGCCGGGGCGATGGTGCATGGACGGATCGGCAGGCTGGTGTTTGGCGCAAGGGATGAGAAAACCGGCGCAGCAGGATCGCTGATCGACGTGTTGGGCCACGCAGGCATGAACCATCAGGTTAAGGTGGAAGAGGGGATGCTGGCGGAAGAGTGCGCGGGCATGCTGAGTGATTTCTTCCGTCACCGTCGCGCAGAAAAAAAGGCACTGCGCCTGCAACAACGCGAGCAGGCTGCCGAAGACGACCAGTGAGTTGCGGTCTGTTGCCCCTGAATGCCGTTAGTTCAGCGCAATTTTAGGGGCCACAGCCGGATAGCCTTCCCCCATCTCGGCTTCATAAGCCGCCTGCTGTGCCAGCTTCCGCTCCTGATCCTGCAAATAGCCCACCAGGCTTATCTGATACAGCCGGATGTTTTCCACGTAGTTATAGGCTTCCTGACCACGGGCATAGCCATAGTTGGTCTGACTGTAATAGCGTTTCTGGCTCAGCATCGGCAAACGCAGCTTCACATCTGCCCAGCTATCCGGATTTCCCTTCTGTTTTTCCGTTAGCTTACGGGCATCCAGCATATGGGCATAACCCATGTTATAGGCCGCCAGAGCAAACCAAATCTTCTCATCGTCTGGGATGGTTTGCGGCACTTTTTCCATCATTCGCACCAGATATTCACTGCCGCCACGGATGCTTTGCTCGGGATCGGTGCGGTCACTGACGTTCAGACTTTCAGCCGTGTTGCGGGTCAGCATCATCATCCCGCGCACGCCGGTCGGGGAGGTTGCCTGAGGATTCCAGTGCGACTCCTGATAGGAAATCGCCGCCAGTAAACGCCAATCGATCTCGCTGGCATACTTTTCAAACAGCGGGCGAATATCCGGCAGCGTGCCATCAATGGCGCGCAGGAAGGTGCGGGTATCGACATAATCGAAGGTCCCCACGTGGCCGAGGTACTTCTCATCCAGACGGGCCATCGCGCCTTCTTCACCCATCTGATTAAAGTAGTCGAGCATCGCCGCATTCAGGCTGTCGTCCTGATCGCGCTGCATATACCAGGTAATCGGCTCTTCATCGGTAATATCAAAGGCGACCGCCAGCTGCGGATGGATGCGCTGGAGCAGGGCGATCGACACGGAATCCCCCACCGTGTAATCCAGTTTGCCATCGGCCACCGCTTCCAGCAGGGTGTTCGGGCTCTGATCGGTCGAAATCGCCCAATCCAGATCGGGATACTGATTCTGCTTAATGCCGCGCAGGGTGGAAAGGTAGGCCGAGTCGGAAGCGACGGTCAGTCGGCCATGCAGCTCACCGAGGTTTTTTGGGCGTGGCTTACCCATCCGGTAAACCAGTTGCTGGGATACGGAGTAATAAGTGGGGCCAGTACGAAAGCGCGATTGACGTTCGCCGCTGTAAATTAAGCCTGCGGCCAGCACGTCAGCTTTATCATCTTCCAGGTCGTCAAACAGGTCACTGAGGTTTTGCCGGACGGTGATCTGCAGCTTCACGCCAAGATAATCAGCGAAGCGTTTCGCCAGCTCATAGTCCATTCCGGCTGGGGCTTTATTAATGGTGTAGTAAGTCAGCGGGGAAGTTAACGTGCTCACACGCAAAACTCCCCGTGATTTTATCTGCTCTATCTGGTCCTGTTGACCCCCGTACCAGGGGATCGATGGCCACAGTGCCAACGCAAGCAGCACGGTAACCAGGCCGATGAAAAGATAATTAATTTTCAGGCGTTTCAAATGGTTATCTCTCGATTGCTCTCAGGTTCTGTCTGTAACGGCAGTATTTGATGTCTATAATGGTTCCTGAGCGTGGGGCATTTTGCGCAACTCGGTGCCCCTGCGCAACTGAATTCAACCTGAATTGTGTGAATTTCAGCCAATTCCTTGGTGCGATTTATTCTGCGCAAACGGTTTCGTAACCGGTGGGGATTCTCTATAATACCGCCCGCTTTCCCTGTTGCGCCCAAAGAAGCGTCGCCCGGCGCTTCGAAGACGAGAGATCTTTGATGATGGAAATTCTGCGTGGTTCGCCCGCTCTGTCGGCATTTCGTATTACTAAATTGCTGGCCCGCTTTCAGGACGCTCACCTGCCGGTGAGTGACATTTACGCTGAGTACGTCCATTTTGCTGACGTCAGCACGCCTCTGGCCGCTGATGAAAAAGCCCGTTTACAGCGCCTGCTGAAGTACGGTCCCTCTCTCGCGGAACATACGCCGGAAGGGCGCCTGATTCTGGTGACACCACGTCCGGGAACCATTTCGCCGTGGTCGTCTAAAGCGACCGACATCGCGCACAACTGCGATCTGCCTCAGGTGCTTCGTCTGGAGCGCGGTCTGGCTTTCTATGTTAAGGCCCCACAGCTGACCGACGCCCAGTGGTCGTTGCTGGCTGCGCTGCTGCATGACCGCATGATGGAAGTGGTCCTCAGCGATTTGAACCAGGCTGAACAACTGTTTGCTCATCACCAGCCTGCTCCGCTGCAAAGCGTCGACGTGCTGGGTGAAGGCCGTGACGCGCTGGATAAAGCCAACCGTAAGCTGGGTCTGGCACTGGCCGATGATGAAATCGACTACCTGCTGGCGGCCTTTGAAAAACTCGGGCGCAACCCGAACGACATCGAGCTGTATATGTTTGCCCAGGCGAACTCCGAGCACTGTCGTCATAAAATCTTCAACGCCGACTGGATTATCGACGGCGAGCAGCAGCCAAAATCGCTGTTCAAGATGATCAAAAACACCATGGAGAAGACCCCGGACCACGTGCTGTCTGCCTATAAAGACAACGCCGCGGTGATGGAAGGTTCTCAGGTGGGCCGTTTCTATGCGGACGCAGAAAAAGGGCAGTACGACTTCCATCAGGAAGAAGCGCACATTCTGATGAAGGTCGAAACCCATAACCACCCGACGGCGATTTCGCCATGGCCGGGTGCGGCAACCGGTTCAGGCGGTGAAATCCGTGATGAAGGCGCAACCGGACGTGGCGCGAAACCGAAAGCGGGTCTGGTTGGCTTCTCGGTTTCTAACCTGCGTATCCCAGGTTTTGAACAGCCGTGGGAAGAAGACTTCGGCAAACCTGACCGTATCGTCACCGCGCTGGATATCATGACCGAAGGCCCACTGGGCGGCGCGGCATTCAACAACGAATTTGGTCGTCCTGCGCTGAATGGCTACTTCCGTACCTATGAAGAGCAGGTCAACAGCCATAACGGCGTGGAGTTGCGCGGTTACCACAAGCCGATCATGCTGGCTGGCGGTATTGGCAACATCCGTGCTGACCACGTGCAGAAAGGCGAAATCACCGTCGGTGCCAAGCTGATCGTGCTGGGTGGCCCGGCGATGAACATTGGTTTGGGCGGCGGTGCAGCCTCTTCCATGGCTTCCGGCCAGTCTGATGCCGATCTGGATTTTGCTTCGGTACAGCGCGACAACCCAGAAATGGAACGTCGTTGCCAGGAAGTGATCGACCGCTGCTGGCAGCTGGGTGAAGACAACCCGATTCTGTTTATCCACGACGTGGGTGCAGGCGGTCTTTCTAACGCGATGCCTGAACTGGTCAGCGACGGCGAGCGCGGCGGTCGCTTCAACCTGCGTGACATTCTTAACGACGAACCGGGTATGACCCCGCTGGAAGTCTGGTGTAACGAGTCCCAGGAACGCTACGTGATGGCGGTTGCGCCAGAGAAGCTGGAACTGTTTGCCGAACTTTGTAAGCGTGAACGTGCGCCATTCGCGGTGATTGGCGAAGCCACCGAAGAGATGCATCTGTCTCTGGAAGACAGCCACTTCGATAACAAGCCTATCGATATGCCGCTGGACGTGCTGCTGGGTAAAACCCCGAAAATGACCCGCGATGTCACCACGCTGAAAGCGCAGGGTGAGCCGCTGATCCGCGACAGCATAACGGTTGCGGATGCGGTAAACCGTGTTCTGCACCTGCCTGCGGTCGCTGAGAAGACCTTTCTGGTGACCATTGGCGACCGTTCGGTGACCGGTATGGTTGCGCGCGATCAGATGGTCGGTCCATGGCAGATCCCGGTGGCGAACTGTGCGGTGACCACGGCCAGCCTCGACAGCTACTACGGTGAAGCGATGGCGCTGGGCGAACGTGCGCCGGTTGCCCTGCTGGACTTTGCCGCATCCGGCCGTCTGGCGGTGGGTGAAGCGTTGACCAACATTGCCGCCACGCAGATTGGTTCGCTGAAGCGCATCAAGCTTTCGGCTAACTGGATGGCCGCAGCCGGTCACCCGGGCGAAGATGCCGGTTTATATGAAGCGGTGAAAGCGGTTGGCGAAGAACTTTGTCCGGCGCTGGGCATTACTATCCCGGTGGGCAAAGACTCCATGTCGATGAAGACCCGCTGGCAGCATGGCACCGAACAGCGTGAAATGACCTCACCAATGTCGCTGGTGATCACCGCGTTTGCCCGCGTGGAAGACGTGCGCCGCACCGTAACGCCTCAGCTGCAGCCGCAGCAGGATAACGCGCTGCTGTTAATCGACCTCGGCAAAGGCATCAATGCGCTGGGCGCCACGGCGCTGTCACAGGTTTATCGTCAGCTGGGCGACAAGCCGGCAGACGTGCGTGACGTGCAGCAGCTGGCAGGCTTCTTCAACGCCATGCAGGTGCTGGTGGCGGATGGCAAACTGCTGGCTTACCACGACCGTTCAGACGGTGGTTTGCTGGTCACGCTGGCTGAAATGGCCTTTACCGGTCACTGCGGTGTTGAAGCGGATATCGCTGCGCTGGGTAACGATTCACTGGCCGCGTTGTTCAACGAAGAGCTGGGTGCCGTGATTCAGGTGGCTGCGGCAGACCGTGCTCAGGTTGAGCAGGTGTTTGCTCAACACGGTCTGGCTGACTGTGTGCATGTCCTTGGCAAGGCCGTTCAGGGCGATCGTTTCGTGATCACCTCTGGCGACTCTGCGGTGTACAGCGAAAGCCGCACCACGCTGCGTACCTGGTGGGCAGAAACCACCTGGCAGATGCAGCGTCTGCGTGATAACCCGGCCTGTGCCGATCAGGAACACGACGCCAAGAAAAACGACCAGGATCCAGGCCTGAACGTGGCGCTGACCTTTAAGCCAGAAGAAGATATCGCCGCGCCATACATCGCAACCGGTGCGCGTCCGAAAGTTGCCGTGCTGCGTGAGCAGGGCGTTAACTCCCACGTTGAAATGGCGGCCGCGTTCCACCGCGCTGGTTTTGATGCGGTTGACGTGCACATGAGTGACCTGCTGGCAGGACGCCGTGGTCTGGAAGCGTTCCAGACGCTGGTGGCCTGTGGCGGCTTCTCTTATGGTGACGTGCTGGGCGCAGGCGAAGGTTGGGCGAAGTCGATTTTGTTCAACTCCCGCGTGCGTGATGAGTTCGAAACCTTCTTCCACCGTCCGCAAACGCTGGCGCTGGGCGTCTGTAACGGGTGTCAGATGATGTCCAACCTGCGCGAACTGGTGCCGGGAAGCGAAGCCTGGCCGCGCTTTGTGCGCAACCAGTCCGAGCGCTTTGAAGCCCGTTTCAGCCTGGTGGAAGTGGCGGCAAGCCCATCACTGATGCTGGAAGGCATGGTGGGTTCGCGTATGCCAATTGCGGTATCGCACGGTGAAGGCTTCGTGGAAGTGCGTGATGATGCGCATCTGGCGACGCTGGAGCACAAAGGTCTGGTGGCATTACGCTTCGTTGACCACTTCGGTAAGGTGACTCAGCAGTACCCGGCGAACCCTAACGGTTCACCAAACGGTATTACCGCGGTGACCAACGAAAGCGGTCGCGTGACCATCATGATGCCGCACCCGGAACGTGTGTTCCGTACGGTGAGCAACTCATGGCACCCGGAAGAGTGGGGCGAAGACAGCCCGTGGATGCGGATCTTCCGTAACGCGCGCAAACAACTCGGCTAAGTCGGGTTTACAGGGCAACCCTCCGGGGTTGCCCTTTTACGTTCTGCCCACCTGTTGCAAAATTGCGACAGTGGCCTGTTGGCACTGTCGCCAATAAGTGACATCTAAGTTATTGATTTCACTCACTCGCTGAGTTTTATCCGAATAACGTTTCTATTCAGCGACAGTTTCTTTTGACCATCAGGTCCGGAACGCGCTGACTCCAGTTACCCCGCATTTATCTTTGTTATAGAAATCATTGTGTTAATGATTAATTATAAAATTGGCACGACTATTGCTAATATCTCTGCAGTGGCTCATTCACCTGGTTACGACAGCCCTGCGAAAGCGGTCAAGCGCTTCATAACAACCCGAATGACGCACAATACGGTGCCTGCCGTCCACCAAACCGATACAGTCCACTTTGTGGCTCTATCAAGCTTCGGACGCAACGTTGAGTTAGGCACCACCTAATTTTCTGTGATGACGGATGTCCTCACAGCGTGAATGGCAGATTCTTTGAATCTGCCATTTTTCGTTTTGGATCCAGGGCTTTCTTCCCGCGCGTCACTCAGCTAGCATCGTTGCAGCGTGCAAAATGAGAAACTCTTGTGAAAAAATGGCGTTTATTCCCTCGTTCCCTTCGTCAACTGGTATTAATGGCCTTTCTGCTGGTGCTGCTGCCTTTACTGGTGCTGGCCTGGCAGGCATGGGAAAGCCTGTCTGCGCTGAGCGAAAGGGCGGCGGATACCAACCGCACTACGCTGACCGACGTTCGTCGCAGCGAGGCGATGGCGCGAACCGCGCTGGAACTGGAGCGTAGCTATCGGCAGTACTGCGTGCTGGACGATCCGATGCTCGCCAACCTCTATCAGACCCAACGCACCAAATACGCGCAGATGCTTGATGCCCAATCCTCCGTACTGCCCGACAGCCGGATTGCCACCACGCTGCATAACGCCTTGGGCCAGCTGGTAAAAATCAGCTGCGATAACAGCAATCCAGTGAAGGCCGCTTCCGACGCGCTGGAGGCGTTCTCGACGGCAAATGCGCAGCTGGTTCAGTCGACGCGCGAAGTGGTTTTCTCGCGCGGTTTACAACTTCAGCGCGAAATTGCCGAACGCGGCCAGTATTTCGGCTGGCAGGCGCTGATATTGTTCTTACTGAGCCTGGGATTGGTGCTGCTGTTTACCCGAATGATTATCGGCCCGGTCAAGGCGGTTGAGAGAATGATTAATCGGCTGGGAGAGGGCAGACAGCTCAGCCACAACCTGGCGTACAAAGGCCCGCGTGAATTGCGCTCGTTAGGGCAACGGATCCTCTGGCTGAGCGAACGGCTTGCGTGGCTGGAATCCCAGCGCCATGAGTTTTTGCGTCATATTTCTCATGAGCTTAAAACCCCTCTGGCCAGTATGCGTGAAGGCACCGCGCTGTTAGCGGACGAAGTGGTGGGCACCTTAACGCCGGACCAGCAGGAAGTGGTCAGCATCCTCGATCAAAGCAGCCGCCATTTGCAGCGGCTGATCGAGCAGCTGCTGGACTACAACCGCAAGCTATCTGAAGCCCCGGTGGCGATGGGCGAGGTGCAGCTGGATCCGTTGATCAACGGCATCGTCAGTTCGCACAGCCTGACCGCCAGAGCTAAAATGATGCAGACTGAAGTGACGCTACCGGTTGCGGCCTGTCGCGCCGACGCCACGCTGCTGGCGCGGGCCATCGATAATCTTTATTCGAATGCGATACATTACGGCGGAGAATCCGGTACCATCTGGATCCGCAGCCGCCAGCAGGGGCGCAAGGTGCTGATCGAGGTCGCAAATACCGGCAGCACCATCCCTGAAGGTGAAAGAAAAATGATCTTTGAGCCTTTCTTCCAGGGCAACCAGCAGCGCAAAGGCGCCGTAAAGGGCAGCGGACTTGGGCTGAGCATCGCCAGGGACTGTATCCATCGCCTGCAGGGCGATCTGCAACTGGTTAACAGTGAAGCGGAAGAAGTCTGTTTTCGTATCGAACTTAACGCCATCGTCGGGAATGCCCAATAATGAGAACCCTCCCTGTTTCCGCTGTGGTCGCCATCGCTATGCTGTTGGCGGCATGCAGCAGCAAAGCCCCCGATCCGGCCATGACCATTAACGGTAAACCGCTGACCGAACCCGAAATCAAAATCGTCAATTTCCAGCTGATTGACTGCAACCGCTTATGGGACATCGACAGTGACACGGCGCTGAACAGTTCACTGTACTGGTTACGGGCGATGGATTGTGCGGTGCGTCTTTCCCCGGCTGAAGCCCGTGAAGAAGCCCGGCGCTGGCCAACGGATAACTGGCAAAGCGCCTTCAAGCAGGGCGTATTGCTGAATAATGGCAACGTCACGCCGGTCGAACGGCGGCAGTATATGGCGCGGCTGGACACCTTTAGTGCCGACTATCCTTCTTCGCTGCGTCCACTTATTCAACTGTGGCGGGACGATCAGATGGGGCTACTGCAACTGTCGGAAGAGAGAACCCGCTACCACCATCTGCAGCAAAGCAGTGATGCCGAGCTGGATGCGTTGCGCCAGCACCAGTTGGCGTTAACTAACGAACTCAGCGTCACCCGCCGTAAGCTGGAGTCACTGACCGATATTGAACGCCAGCTCTCATCCCGCCGTTCTCCGGATGCGTCCGATAGCAGCCACACCGATAAGAGCGACGGAAGCACGCCGGCCACAACACCCGAGGATGCTGCGCAGCCATGATAAAGAAATCAGCCAATCTGCTGCTGGTGGACGACGATCCCAGCCTGTTGAAACTGTTGGGAATGCGTTTGAGCAGCGAAGGCTTTAGCGTGCAAACGGCCGAAAGCGGGCCGGAAGCGCTGCGATTGTTGCAAAGGGAGAAGATCGACCTGGTGATCAGCGATCTGCGGATGGACGAAATGAATGGCGTCGAGCTGTTTAACGAAATCCAAAAGCAGCAGCCTGGCATGCCGGTGATCATTCTTACCGCCCACGGTTCAATACCTGAAGCGGTCTCCGCTACCCAGCAGGGCGTGTTCAGCTTTCTGACCAAACCCGTCGACCGCGATGCGCTTTACAGTGCTATCGATCAGGCGTTGGCACACCGCGCACCCGCAAGTGATGATGCCTGGCGCGAAAGCATTGTGACCCGCAGCCCGGTAATGCTGCGCTTGTTAGAACAGGCCAGAATGGTCGCTCAGTCGGATGTCAGCGTGCTGATCAATGGCCAGAGCGGCACCGGCAAGGAGATCCTCGCCCAGGCGATCCATGCCGCCAGCCCAAGAGCCGGCAAAGCCTTTATCGCCATTAACTGCGGTGCCTTGCCTGAGCAGTTGCTGGAATCGGAGCTGTTTGGTCACGCCAAAGGGGCCTTTACCGGCGCGGTCAGCCAGCGTGAAGGTCTGTTTCAGGCAGCCGAAGGCGGCACGCTGTTCCTCGATGAAATCGGCGATATGCCACAGGCGTTGCAGGTGAAATTGCTGCGCGTGTTGCAGGAGCGCAAGGTGCGTCCGCTCGGCAGCAACCACGATCAGGACATTAACGTGCGCATCCTCTCGGCAACGCACCGCGATCTGCCGAAAGCGATGGAAAAGAAAGAGTTCCGTGAGGATCTCTTCTACCGCCTGAACGTGGTTAACCTGAAAATTCCCGCGCTGCATGAGCGTTCAGAAGATATTCCGCTGCTGGCGAATCATCTGTTGAAGCAGGCGGCCGAGCGGCACAAACCCTTTGTGCGCAGTTTCTCGACCGACGCGATGAAGCGACTGGTGGCCGCCAGCTGGCCGGGGAATGTCCGTCAGCTGGTCAACGTGATTGAACAGTGCGTGGCGCTGAGTTCGGCACCGGTGATTGGTGAAGCGCTGGTTGAACAGGCGCTGGTGGGCGAAAACACCGCGCTACCGACCTTCGTGGAAGCGAGAAACCAGTTCGAACTCAATTATTTACGCAAGCTGCTGCAAATGACCAAAGGCAACGTCACCCATGCCGCACGTCTGGCCGGGCGCAACCGCACGGAATTCTATAAGCTGTTATCCCGCCACGAGCTGGATGCCTCTGATTTTAAAGAGTAGTTTTTTTGTGCCGCTTCACGGCTGAGATATGTTAGCTTAAGCACGCTGAAAAAGAGACAGACCGCGCAGCGGGAGCTGTCCGTTGCACGTATACTGAACAGAGATTACTCTCCGGCCGCGGAGAGAATGAAAAGGGTCTGCCATGAAAAAGATTGATGCCATAATCAAACCGTTCAAACTCGACGATGTGCGTGAAGCACTGGCCGAAGTAGGGATTACTGGAATGACCGTGACTGAAGTGAAAGGCTTCGGTCGTCAGAAAGGACACACCGAGCTTTATCGTGGTGCGGAATACATGGTCGATTTTCTGCCGAAGGTGAAGATTGAGCTGGTTATCGCTGACGATATCGTCGATACCTGCGTCGAAGCCATCATGCGTACCGCGCAGACCGGCAAAATTGGCGATGGCAAAATCTTTGTCTTTGATGTGGCACGCGTGGTGCGTATTCGTACCGGCGAGGAAGACGAAGAAGCGATCTGATTTTTTGCCTCTCCCGTCTGGCCCATCACATCGCCGTCCTTTACAGGGCGGCGATGTCGTTTCTGGCTGACCGATCACAGCACCTTGTGCGGACCAAACACTTCGTAATGGATGCGGGCGCTGTCGATGCCCAGCGTGACCAGCTGTTGCGCCACCTGCTGCATAAAGCCTAACGGCCCACAAAGGTAGTAATGACCTTTCGGATCGCTAAGCTGGCTCTCCAGCGGCAGTAAATTCATCACGCCGGCGCTGTCGAAACGTCCGGCATCCTGCGGCAGCGGATCGCGATACCACAGGTGCTGCGAAAAATTGGGCAGACGTTGTGCTGAAGCCGCCACCTCTTCACCAAACGCATGTCTGTTGCCATTATCGGCAGCATGGAACCACTGCACGCGGGCAGGATGCTGCTGAGAGGCCAGCACATCCAGCATCGCCAGCATTGGCGTCTGGCCGACGCCGGCGGAGATCAGGGTGACCGGTGTCTCGGGAGAGACGGCCAGCAAGAAGTCACCCGCCGGTGCGGCCAGTCTCAGCTCATCACCGACCTGTGCATGCTGGTGCAGCCAGCCAGACACCGTGCCGCCCGGTTCATGGCGCACGGCAATGCGATAATCCCGGCCATTGGGCGCGCGGGTCAGCGAATACTGGCGGATCTCCTGATTGGCAAAACGCTTGTCGCGCAGCCAGACGCCAAGATACTGACCCGCCTGATAATCCGCCACCGGCTGACCATCGGTCGGGCTGAGAATAAAGCTTTTGATCACCTCGCTTTGCGGCTCAATGGCGCTGATGCGAAACGCCCTCGGCGTACGCCAGCCGCCCACTTTTTCCTCGGCCTGCTGATAAAGCTGTTCTTCCCGCTGAATAAACACGCCCGCTAGTACGCCATAGGCTTTGCCCCAGGCATCCAGCACCTCGTCGCCCGGACTGAGCATTTCGTCTAGGGTTGCCAGCAGATGCTGGCCGACAATCTGATACTGCGCGGGCTGAATGGCGAAGCTGGTGTGCTTCTGCGCAATCTTTTCCACGGCGGGCAGCAGAGCAGCCAGATTTTCAATATTGCTGGCATAGGCACAGATGGCGTTAAACAGCGCTTCACGCTGATTGCCGTTGCGCTGATTACTCATATTGAAAATCTCTTTCAGCTCGGGATTATGCGCAAACATTCGGTCATAGAAATGGGCGGTCAACGCCGGACCGGTCGCCAGCAGGGCAGGAATGGTGGCTTTCACAGTGGCAATGGTTTTTGCGTCTAACATAGGTGAACTCCCTTGAGGGTTTAAACATGTATTTAAAATGCATCTTATAACTTATAAACACGTATTGTAAATACACCTTTAACTGGCAGGGGCATCATTTGGTTAGGCAACCCTCGCCAGTCCTGAAGCCAATCGATTGCGTAAAAAGGGCGCTTTGTGGCTACCCCTAAGCAGGTAAAACAGTTTACACTGTTGGCCTTCGCCCAAACGGGCCGATCGATACCGATTATTTTGTTAGCTGAGTCAGGAGATGCGGATGTTAAAGCGTGATATGAATATTGCCGATTATGATGCCGAGTTATGGCAGGCAATGGAGCAGGAAAAAGTGCGTCAGGAAGAGCACATTGAACTGATTGCTTCTGAAAACTACACCAGTCCGCGTGTTATGCAGGCGCAAGGTTCTCAGCTGACCAACAAATATGCCGAAGGCTATCCGGGCAAGCGCTACTACGGTGGCTGTGAGTATGTGGATATCGTTGAGCAGCTGGCGATCGATCGTGCGAAAGCGCTGTTCGGTGCCGATTATGCGAACGTGCAGCCACACTCAGGTTCCCAGGCGAACTTCGCCGTCTACACCGCGCTGCTGCAGCCGGGCGACACCATTCTGGGGATGAACCTGGCACACGGTGGTCACCTGACTCACGGTTCCCCGGTTAACCTGTCGGGTAAGCTGTATAACGTCGTGCCTTACGGCATCGATGAAACCGGCAAAATCGATTATGACGATCTGGCGGCGCAGGCTCAGAAGCACAAGCCAAAAATGATCATCGGTGGCTTCTCCGCGTACTCCGGTCTGTGCGACTGGGCGAAAATGCGTGAAATCGCTGACAGCATCGGTGCCTGGCTGTTTGTTGATATGGCGCACGTTGCCGGTCTGATCGCAGCGGACGTTTATCCTAACCCACTCCCGCATGCACACATCGTTACCACCACCACCCACAAAACCCTGGCGGGTCCGCGTGGCGGCCTGATCCTGGCGAAGGGCGGCGACGAAGACCTGTACAAGAAGCTGAACTCCGCTGTCTTCCCTGGCGGCCAGGGCGGCCCGCTGATGCACGTGATTGCCGGTAAAGCGGTCGCACTGAAAGAAGCGATGGAGCCTGAGTTCAAGGTGTACCAGCAGCAGGTGGCTAAAAACGCTAAAGCGATGGTTGAGGTGTTCCTGGAGCGTGGCTACAAAGTGGTTTCTGGTGGCACGCATAACCACCTGTTCTTGCTGGACCTGGTTGACAAAAACCTGACCGGTAAAGAAGCGGATGCCGCGCTGGGTCGCGCCAACATCACCGTTAACAAAAACAGCGTACCAAACGATCCGAAGAGCCCGTTTGTGACTTCAGGTATTCGTATTGGTTCTCCTGCGGTTACTCGCCGTGGCTTCAAAGAAGCTGACGTCCGCGAGCTGGCTGGCTGGATCAGCGACATTCTGGACAACGTCGCGGATGAAGGCACTCAGGAACGTGTGAAGAAGCAGGTTCTGGAAATCTGCGCACGCTTCCCGGTTTACGCATAACGTTGCGTTACCCCTTTCCCTCGCGAAAGGGGATCCGGAACACATTAACGGGACAATACTGTCCCGTTAATTGATCTTAGGCCTGACCTCTGAGAAAGTAGCGCGCACTTTTGTCGGAGGGAACATGGCGATTCGTTCAGCTTACTGGCTCGGTCTGGGCTATTTCACGTACTTCTTTGCCTATGGCGTCTGGCTTCCTTTCTGGGGAGTGTGGCTGAAAGACTCTGGCCTGCAGCCAGAGAAAATTGGCCTGCTGCTGGGCTGCGGCATGATCGCCCGATTCCTCGGCAGCCTGATCATCGCCTCAAGAGTCACCAATCCTTCGCAACTGATTACCGCGCTTCGCCTGCTGGCGGTGATGGCGTTATGCTTTGTGCTCAGCTTCTGGATCAGCACTTCGTGGATCTGGCTGCTGCTGGTGATGATTGGCTTCAACCTGTTCTTCTCGCCGCTGGTTCCGCTCAGCGATGCGCTGGCAGCGACCTGGCAAAAGCAAATTTCAATGGCCTATGGCCCGGTCCGCCTGTGGGGCTCGCTGGCGTTCGTTATCAGCTCGGCGCTGACCGGCGTGCTGGTCAATGCTTTCTCTTATCAGGCGATCCTGGTGATGCTGTGTATCGGCGTTGCCGCGATGTTTGCTGGCATGCTGTTGCGGCCATCCGTGCTGCCTACAGGCAATGCGAAGCAGACCGAAACGGCCGGATGGGCTGACTGGAAGCGATTGCTGCAGGAAAATGCCGTCTGGCGGTTCCTGCTGTGCGTGACGCTGATGCAGGGCGCGCATGCCGCCTATTACGGCTTCAGCGCCATCTGGTGGCAGGAAGCCGGCTACTCAGCCAGCGTCGTCGGCTATCTCTGGTCGCTGGGCGTGGTGGCCGAAATCATTGTCTTTGCCTCCAGCAACCGACTGTTCCGTCGCTGGGGCGCGCGAGACCTGCTGTTGCTGTCAGGGATTTGTGCGCTGGTACGCTGGAGCCTGATGGCATCAACCACCGCGCTACCCTGGCTGATTGTGGCGCAGATCCTGCACTGCGGCAGCTTCACCGTTTGTCATCTGGCGGCGATGCGTTTTATTGCCACGCGCGAGGGAGGAGAGGTGATCCGTCTGCAGTCGGTCTATTCGGCGCTGGCGATGGGTGGCGGTATTGCGGTGATGACCATGATTTGCGGCGTGCTGTTCCAGCATCTGCACGGCGGCGTCTTCTGGGTGATGGCGATGGTGGTGATACCTGCGCTGTTCCTGCGACCGAAGGTCGCCTGATCACGACTCCAGCAGCTGCCGGATGCGCTGCTGCTGATGAGGTTGCAGCGGCAGCTCGGCATGAATTAACGGCGGCGAGTAGAGAGGAAGCGGTGTGGCGTACGGAGTAATCACCAGCGCAATGCCCTTAGGCGCACTGCTGCGTTGATACTCGGCCACATCCAGGTATTTGATATTCAGTGGCAGCAGCGTCAGCTCGCGCACCTGTTGCTCAACTTCCCGCTCCAGCGCCTCATCCTTGCCGGTAAGCAGCAAAACCTGCTTCTCCTGCAGCGCACTTTCCTGCATCAGCCAGGCGCCAAAAATTATCGCAATCAGCCCCATCTCTTCCTGCGAGAAGGTCAGCTGATACTGCTGCTCGAATTCCGCTACCGCGGCCTGGGTGGTTCGCAACAGCTTTGGATACAGGCGGGTCACTTCCTCAGTCAGGCTGTTATCAATGCCGACACCAAACAGCGAGCGTTCCAGCGCCTGGGCCAGATGGGTATAAAGCTGGTCGGCCAGCCCCTTATCATCACTGAAGCGCATGCCCGAAAGCTGCTGAAAGCGATCGATTAACTGGCGCACCGCGTCCAGCAGTTGATGTTCATAATCATGGTGGGCATCATCAGCGCTGGGTGCGTGCATCTGACTGAACAGCAGGGCAAACAGCCAGGTTTCACTGCCATCGGGGGCCGTTTTACAGCGTTTTTGCCAGTGACGAACCACTTCCTCCGCCACCTGATGTTCGATTTTTGCCGCCAGCCAGCTTTGCTGCGCGTCATTGAATTCCGTGCGTGATTGCCGGCACAGTGAATGCTGCATTAGCAGTTGCAAGAATTGGCGATCCCGCTCGGTGAACTGGCGTGCGAGCTTCTGGCCGCAATGTTGCACCAGCGCCAGAAGGTTTCGCTCATCATAAAGCGCCTTCTCAATCTGCTTCTGTTTGAGCTGCTGCTTAACGTGCGGGGCAAAATGTTGCTGCACAAAATCCGGTGTCAGCCGCAATGCCCGACGTAACCAGTGAAACAGGCACAACCGCTGGTCCAGTTCCGCACCGCTTATCTGCCACTTCCCCGCGGCATCCTGATGCAGGGCGAGGCGGTGATAGCGCTGGATTTCTGCTTCGACCTCCGCTATATCTTGCCGGGTAACCGACCGATCCACCCCGTTAATCTGACTCATCACCTCAAGAGTCACGGGAAGTTCAGGGAGATAAAGCAATAAAAGCAGATGACAATGACGCTGCGGACTGGAGAAAGCTGAAGGCTCGGGTGAGGGTAAACTCATCGTCGGCAATCCCAGTGAAAAGTAACATCGCTAAGCATAGCGTGATTGCTGCCGGTGGCAGCGTGGTGCGGCCAGTTTTATTTATAGCTTTCTAGGCAGGTCACAGAATTTTTGCCTGAACAGCAGAGGGAATTGAATTTGTTACATTATAACATTATTGTTGGGCGGCTAATCGGGGCATTATGCCTGTGTCTGGCACCGCACGCGTGGGCCCATCCGCACAGCTTTATTGATATGCAGGCAACGCTAGTGCATCAGGACGATAAGATCACTGGCCTGAAAATGCATTGGGTGATGGATGAGATTACCTCGGCCGATCTGCTGTACGACGCCGGTAAGGCCAAACCCGATTCAGTAGTCTGGAAAAAGCTGGCGGCAGAGGTGATGGCCAACGTGCTCGGACAGCATTATTTCAGTGAGTTCTGGCATCAGGGCAAACCGGTGAAGTTCGATAACTTACCGCCGGAATACCATCTCTCCAGGCAGGGAAACAAGGCGGTGCTGGACTATGTTTTACCGCTGGGCGAACCGCAGCCGCTGGCCAGCCAGACGTATGTCTTTACCACCTTTGACCCGAGTTACTTCGTTGATATGTATTACGATTCCGAAAAGTCCCTGCACATTCCCCCTGAGCTGGCGCAGCGCTGTACCTTCACCCTGAAAACGCCGAAACCGGATGCGTCGATGCAGGCCTATGCGCTGTCGCTGGATAAAGCCGACGCGCCGCCAGAGGATATGGATTTGGGGCAACAGTTTGCGCAGACGGTGACCCTGACATGTCAGTAAATGCCATAACTCCCCGGCCGCAACGTGGCTGGCTGCAAGCGTGGCCGCTCTATGTTGTGCTGCTGCTGTTTATTGCCGCAGGTTTCACTGTCTGGCAACACTGGCCGCAGATCCTGTTGCAAAGTATTCTGTGGCAGAAAACGCTTCATCAACAGATGACCGCGTTGCTGCAGCAGGTGGCCAGCCATCCGCATCAGGCGGGGTTGGCGCTGATGGGATTCAGCCTGATGTATGGCGTGCTGCATGCGCTGGGGCCGGGGCATGGCAAGGTGGTGATCGCGACGTTTCTTGCCACGCATCCAACGAAAGTCAAAACCAGTTTGCAACTGACGCTGGCCGCGGCGGTGGTTCAGGGCGGGGTGGCCATCCTGCTGGTCACCGTGATGCTGGTGGTGCTCGGCCTCTCATCCCGCCAGCTGCATCTCAGCAGTTACTGGCTGGAGAAGGGAAGTTATCTGATGGTCGCCGGACTGGGCCTCTGGCTGTGCTGGCGCGCGCTGCGCAAAATCTGGCAAGCCTTACGGCCCTTGCCAGCGATGAAGATTCAACGGATCGTGCCGGTGGGGCATCAACACAGCGATAGCTGCGGTTGCGGGCATCAGCATGTGCCGGACGCCCAGATGCTGGATAAAGCGGTCAATGGCAAAACCAAAGCGATCGTGGTGCTTTCGATGGGACTGCGCCCTTGTTCCGGGGCGATCATGATGCTGCTGTTTTCAAAAGTGATCGGTGTTTATGGCTGGGGCGTGCTGTCGGCATTGGCGATGGCGGTGGGCACGGCATTGACCGTTTCGGCGATGGCCTTGCTGGTGCAGGTTTCCAGAGCGCTGGCGCTAAAACTCAGCCGTGGCGCCTCTCCGGCGGGCTGGCAGAAGGTCGGCTGGTCAGGATTGTCGTTGGTGGGAGGCGTGCTGCTGGTCGCGGTCGGCATCATGCTGTGGCTGAGCGCCACGCCGGCGATGTCCGGCGGCATAAGACCGATGTTTTTAGGCTAATCTGAAAGCAAAAAAGGCGGAGCTGAGCTCCGCCTTTTTGTCACTGAACGATCCCGAAGGGGAACCTAGCGCTTCAGCGCTTCGCTCAGTTCTTCACGCATGTTAGCCAGCATCGCTTTAACGACGCGTGGGTTGCCCGCAACAATGTTGCCGGAAGTCAGGTAACCGTGTGCACCAACAAAGTCAGTCACCAGGCCGCCTGCTTCACGCACCAGCAGTTCACCGGCCGCGAAATCCCATGGCTTCAGGCCAATTTCAAAGTAACCGTCAACACGGCCAGCCGCCACGTAGGCCAGATCCAGGGCAGCAGAACCGCTACGACGGAAATCAGCACACTGGGTGAACAGCTTGCCTACGATGTTGATGTAAGGCGTGGCGTGTTGCTTCAGCTTGAACGGGAAGCCGGTTGCCAGGATGGTGCCATCCAAGTCGCGAGCGGTGCTGCCGCGCAGGCGGTAACCGTTTAACTGCGCGCCCTGTCCACGAACGGCGCTGAACAGCTCATTGCGCATTGGATCGTAAACGACGGCGACTTCAGTGCGGCCTTTAATGCGCACGGCGATAGAAACAGAGAAATGAGGAAGGCGTTTGATGTAGTTAGTGGTGCCATCCAGTGGATCGATAACCCATTGTACATCCTCGTCTTCACCGGCTAATTCACCACTCTCTTCGGTAATAATGGTGTGCTTCGGATAGGACTTGCGAATCACCTCAATAATCAGGCGCTCAGCGTCGCGATCAACATTGGTAACGAAGTCGTTGGTGCCTTTCTGGCTCGCTTCGACAGCGTCCGGGGTTTCGTAATTCTTGACGATTAAATTTCCGGCCTTGCGCGCAGCGCGCACGGCAATGTTGAGCATTGGATGCATCGTTATCTCTCACTGGATGTTAAAGAACGGGAAAACGGCGCGGATTATAGCAGGGAGATCGTAAAATGTCCTGAAAATATGATAGCATCCTCAAATTATCTCACTGACCTGAACTCCTATGCTGCAAAACATCCGAATCGTGCTAGTTGAAACCTCTCACACCGGCAACATGGGATCCGTCGCCCGCGCGATGAAAACCATGGGACTGACCAACCTTTATCTGGTTAACCCTCTCGTCAAGCCTGACTCCCAGGCTATCGCCCTGGCGGCGGGTGCCAGCGATGTGATCGGCGAAGCCCACATTGTTGACACCCTCGATGAAGCCCTGGCCGGCTGTAGTCTGGTTGTTGGCACCAGTGCCCGCTCCCGTTCGCTGCCGTGGCCGATGCTGGATCCGCGCGAATGCGGGATCAAAAGCGTGCAGGAAGGTCAGCAGGCGCCGGTCGCGCTGGTCTTTGGCCGCGAGCGCGTGGGTCTGACTAATGAAGAGCTGCAGAAATGTCACTACCACGTGGCAATCGCCGCTAACCCGGAATACAGCTCGCTGAACCTGGCGATGGCGGTGCAGATCATCGCTTATGAAGTGCGTATGGCGTTTTTACAGTCGCAGGAAACCGTGCAGCCAGAGTACGAAGAGTCGCCATATCCGCTGGTCGATGACCTTGAGCGCTTCTATCAGCATATGGAACAGATGATGACCCACAGCGGCTTTATCCGTGAAGGCAGCCCTGGCCAGGTAATGAGTAAAATGCGTCGCCTGTTCACTCGAGCCCGCCCGGAGCGCGATGAACTGAATATTCTGCGCGGCATGCTCTCTTCGCTGCAAAAGCCAAAGGGCGAAAAGTAGACTATTTTACCCCCCGGTTTGCGGGGGTAATAGTTGACTAAAACGGTTGGTTAAATAGTTGAGTGTTTTACTAGGTTAAATACTTGACCAATTTAGTCGGGAATGGCAGACTTCAGGCATATTTTGTTAACACCCAACCAGGGTAATTACTGAGGTCGTTTACGCCATGAGACTGACATCCAAAGGCCGTTATGCCGTTACTGCTATGCTCGACGTTGCACTTCACTCCCATCAGGGGCCTGTGCCGTTAGCTGATATTTCAGAACGTCAGGGCATCTCCCTGTCTTATCTGGAGCAGCTGTTCTCACGCCTGCGCAAAAATGGCCTGGTGGCTAGCGTACGTGGTCCAGGCGGTGGTTACCTGTTGGGTAAAAGCTCTGACGCGATCGCGGTCGGTGCCGTGATTACGGCGGTTGACGAATCCGTTGATGCGACTAAGTGTCAGGGTAAAGAAGGCTGCCAGGGTGGCGAACGCTGCCTGACTCACGTGCTGTGGCGTGACCTGAGCGAGCGTATCAGCGACTTCCTGAACAACATTTCACTGGCTGAGCTGGTTAACAACCAGGAAATCCTGGAAGTGGCTGACCGTCAGAACAATACTGAAAAAGCGCGCGTGTCCAATGGCCGCGTGCATGAAACCATTAACGTCAATCTGCGTGCCTGATTGTCGCTAACGCGAACCTGTCTCCTGTCGTTCACCGGCTGATAGTTTCAGCCGGTGGCGGCAGGGTGATAACCTTATCGGGTCGCATTGAATGACTTACATTTAGCATGATGTATGGAGTTCAAAAGCAATGAAGGTTCCGATTTACCTTGATTACGCTGCAACCACCCCTGCCGATCCTCGCGTAGCCGAGAAAATGATCAAGTGCCTGACGCTCGACGGCACCTTTGGTAATCCCGCATCCCGTTCTCACCGTTTTGGCTGGCAAGCCGAAGAAGCGGTGGATATCGCCCGTAATCAGGTGGCCGAATTAATTGGCGCCGATCCGCGCGAAATCGTCTTCACCTCCGGCGCGACCGAATCCGATAATCTGGCGATCAAAGGCATTGCTCACTTCTATCAGGAGAAGGGCAGGCACATCATCACCAGCCAGACCGAGCATAAAGCGGTGCTGGACACCTGTATTCAGCTGGAACGTGAAGGGTTCGAAGTCACTTACCTGGCACCAGCCAGCAACGGGGTGATCGACCTGGATCTGCTGCAGTCGGTGATGCGCGATGACACCATCCTGGTGTCGATCATGCACGTGAACAACGAAACGGGCGTGGTGCAGGACATTGGCAAAATTTCTGAGCTTTGCCAGGCGCGCGGTATTCTGTTCCATGTTGATGCGACGCAAAGCGTCGGTAAATTACCGGTCGATGTCACCCAGATCCCAGTCGATCTGATGTCATTTTCTGCGCATAAAATTTACGGCCCTAAAGGCATCGGCGGTCTGTATGTTCGCCGTAAACCGCGTATCCGTCTGGAAGCGCAGATCCACGGCGGCGGTCATGAGCGCGGTATGCGTTCCGGAACGCTTCCCGTGCATCAAATTGTCGGCATGGGGGAAGCATTCCGCATCGCTAAGCAGGAGATGGCTGGTGAAATGGCGCGCCTGAGCGCATTTCGCCACAAACTCTGGTCGGGCTTCAGTGACATCGAGGAAGTCTATCTGAATGGCGATTTGGCGGCGGGTGCGCCGAATATCCTCAACGTCAGCTTTAATTATGTCGACGGTGAGTCGCTAATTATGACGCTGAAAGATCTCGCGCTGTCGTCAGGCTCTGCCTGTACCTCTGCCAGCCTTGAGCCTTCCTATGTGCTTCGCGCATTGGGGCTGAATGATGAGCTGGCGCACAGTTCACTGCGTTTCTCTTTGGGCCGTTTTACTACCGAAGAAGAGATCGACTATGCGATTCAGCTGGTGCAGAAGTCGATTGGCCGCCTGCGCGAGCTTTCCCCGGAGTGGAAAGCATTCAAAGCTAACAGTCAGACAGCAACGACTTCTCGTTGAATTAGCAGCACTTTCCCTCTACGACTCTCCAACGGACTGAACACTTTTTCAGTCCGTTTGCTCTCATTTCTGCAAGTCTGATTAGACGAACGCAAATAAAGGTTTATTGTAGTGACCGACCGTTTTTAAGGACGGACCAAATAATAAACTCTAGAAGGAGCCATGCGATGACAACCACACCAATGAAAATAACACTGTCAACGGCAGCGGCGGATGCACGTTGGGGCGAAAAAGCGACCCTGACCAGCAATGACAGCGGGATGACCATTCATCTGACCGGCGGCGATGTGCTGGCAACTATCCAGCGCGCAGCGCGTAAAATTGATGCGCAGGGCATCCGTCATGTCAGCCTGAGTGGCGACTGGGATTTGGAAAAAAGCTGGGCATTCTGGCAGGGTTATCGTGGGCCGAAAGGGCAGCGCACCGTTGAGTGGGCGACGCTGAATGACAGCGACCGTGCCGAATTCGACAGCCGCATGAAGATCATCAACTGGGTGCGCGACACCATCAACCTGCCTGCAGAAGACCTTAGCCCTGAGCAACTGGCTCAGCGTGCCGTCGATCTGCTGTGTGGCGCAGGCAGCGACAAGGTCAGCTACCGCATCACCAAAGGCGAAGATCTGCGCAAGCAGGGCTATATGGGCCTGCACACCGTCGGTCGTGGCTCGACCCGCAGCCCGGCGTTTTTGGCGCTGGATTACAACCCAACGGGCGATGAGAACGCACCGGTGTTTGCCTGCCTGGTGGGTAAGGGCATCACCTTTGATACCGGCGGCTACAGCCTGAAGCCGAGCGGTTCAATGGACTCAATGAAGTCAGATATGGGCGGTGCAGCGACGCTGACCGGTTCTCTGGCGCTGGCCATCAGCCGTGGGCTGACCAAACGCGTCAAACTCTATCTTTGCTGTGCCGACAATATGGTTAGTGGCAACGCTTTCCGTCTGGGCGATATCATCACTTACCGTAACGGTAAAACCGTTGAAGTGATGAATACCGATGCCGAAGGGCGTCTGGTGCTGGCTGATGGCCTGATTGATGCCAGCGAGCAAAATCCCGAGCTGCTGATTGATGCCGCCACCTTAACCGGCGCGGCGAAAACCGCATTAGGTAATGATTACCACGCGCTGTTCAGCTTTGACGATCGGCTGGCTCAGTCGTTACTGGGCAGTGCAACGGATGAGAACGAGCCGTTCTGGCGCTTGCCGCTGGCTGAATTCCATCGTGGCCACCTGCCATCCAACTTTGCCGATCTGAACAACATTGCTGCGCCGTCACACACCGCCGGTGCCAGCTCTGCGGCCGCCTTCCTGTCGCATTTTGTGAAGAACTATCAGCAGGGCTGGCTGCATATCGACTGTTCAGCCACCTACCGTAAAGGTGCTGTCGATCAGTGGTCTGCCGGTGCGACGGGCTTAGGCGTGCGTACCGTCGCCAATATGCTGCTGAAATAAGCCTGGATCGAACCGATGAATGAAACCAATCAGCGCCTTGAAGAGGTGCTAAAACTGGCCGCGACTGAGCCTGCTCATCGCCCTGAATTTTTTGCTCTGCTGATGGACGCCAGCGTCTGGGTGCCAGGTGAAAGCCCGGAGGAACAGGCCGTCACCGCTGAATCTCAGGTGGACCTGCAGCACTGGGAAAAAGACGACGGCACCAGCATCATTCCCTTCTTTACCTCGGTAGAAGCGATGGAGCAGGCGGTCACCGAAGAGCAGCCGTTCCTGGTGATGCCGGTACGCACCCTGTTTGAAATGACGGTGGGAGAAACGCTGTTTCTTAACCCTAAGCTGCCGACAGGCAAAGAGTTCTCTCCACGCGAAATCACCAGCCTGTTGGGCGAAGGCGCGAATGCGCTTAGCCAGCAAACGGTGCTGGAAGGGGGAACCTCGCTGTTACTGTCTGAGATTGCTGAACCGCCAGCGCAGATGATTGATTCCCTGACCCAGCTGTTTGCGAAATATAAGCAGGTTCGTCGGGCTTATGTGGCGCATATCAAAGAAGCGGCAGAGGATCGGCCAAACCTGTTGATTGGGATTGAAGCGGACAGCGATATCGAGGCGATTATTCAGGCGGCGGGCAGTGTGGCAACGGATACGCTGCTGGAAGATGAGCCGGTGGATATTTGTGAAGTGGTGGAAAACGATAAAGGCATTAGCCACTTCTTTACCGCCCATATCACCCCGTTTTATGAACGCAAGTGGGGCAGCTTCCTGCGGCAGTTTAAGGCGAACAATAAGCCGGCATAAGCTCGTCGAGTCGGCATAAGGTGAAAAAAGGCGGGTCAGCTTAGTTGACCCGCCTTTTTTATCCGCGCGAATCAGCCGACGGCGATGGGCAGATCGTCACGACTTCCCCATTCTCCCCAGGAGCCGTCATACAGCGTAACGTTTTCGACGCCCAGCGTGGTCAACGCCAGAATGACCACCACCGCCGTCACGCCGGAGCCACAGCTGGTGACGATCGGCTGGGTAAGATCGACGCCTTGCTGGCTGAAAATCTCTTCCAGCGCCTTGGGCGACTTCAACTCACCGTCTTCGACCAACGAATTCCACGGCACATTCAGGCTGTTAGGAATGCGTCCACGGTGCAGGCCGGGACGAGGTTCATCCACTTCGCCTCTGAAACGGTTAGCTGCTCGCGCATCCAAAATTTGCGCGCCGCCTTCATGACTGATTAACAGCACGTCGGTCAGGCGTTTCACCAGTTTGCTGTCAAAGCGGGCGTCAAATTCCGCTTCGGGCAGGTCAACCGCACCGCTTTCCAGCGCATAACCGGCATCTTCCCAGCCTTTTAATCCGCCAGCCAGAATCGACACCTTCGCCACGCCGAACTCACGCAGCATCCACCAGGCGCGTGGAGCAGAGAACAGGTTGCCCTCATCGTAAACCACCAGGTGTTTATCGCTGTTGACCCCCAGCTCACGCATCGCAACGGCAAAGGTTTCCGCCCTCGGCAACATATGCGGGTAAGGGCTGGTGTGATCCGACAGGGCTTCGATATCAAAGAACGGCGCGGCAGGCAGGTGCTTTGCCAGATATTCAGCCTTAATGTCCCGCTGGTTTTCCATACCCGGAGGCAACATGCGTGCGTCTACAATTTGCAGATCGGGATCCGAAAGGTGTTCTGCCAGCCAGTCGGCGGTAACAAAGAAAGAGGATGTCATAGCGGCCTCGCGTTGGGACATGAAGTAACGATAGTTCCAGTGTACCGCGCTGTTACTCCATCACAAGATGTTCCGCACTATCAGGATGATATTGCGTAAGAATCTGAATGCAGCACGCAATTCTTGTGTCGTTGGCTGACGGGTCCTGAATAACTTTGCGAAATGTTGCTAAAAGTGAAAAAACAGGCTTTTTTTTGCCCCTGCTGAGGTCATACTGTGCACCTCAATTATCGGGAGCTGGCCATGGAGTCATGATGAACGTTAAACGGAATGGATTATATGTTGCGGCTTTTCTCTCGCTGCTGCTGTTAGGTGGCTGCGATCAAAAAGAAGAAACATCATCGACACCGGCCAGCCAGAGTGCATCTGATAAGGCGCCAGCCAGTAAGCCTCCCTTACTAAGTGACGCGCAGAGGGCAGCTGAAGCTAAACGTGATGCGGGTAAATCATTAACGCTTATTGATGCTTCCGAAGTGCAGCTGGATGGCGCCTCCACGCTGGTGCTGACGTTTTCCATCCCGCTTGACGATCGGCAAAACTATGCCAGCCAGTTACATTTGATCGACACCAAAACCGGTGCAGTCGAAGGCGGATGGGAGCTTTCTCCCTCGCGTAAAGAACTGCGTTTCCGTCATCTTGAACCGGCGCGTGAGCTGACCGTCTCGGTTGATAGCGGGATAAAAGCCGCCAATGGCGCTGTCCTTGAGCAGGCCTTCCAGCAAAAAATAGCCACGCGTGACGTGCAGCCGATGGTTGGCTTTGCCAGCCGCGGTTCTCTTCTGCCGACCAAAGTTACGCAGGGTCTGCCGGTTCTGGCGCTCAACATTAACAGCATTGATGTCGATTTCTTCCGGGTAAAACCGGCTTCACTGCCTTCTTTTCTGGCGTCCTGGCAATATGGCACCACGCTTTCCAGCTGGCAGTCACAAGATGTGCTGACCAAAGCCGACCTGGTCTACACCGGCCGTTTTGATTTCAATCCGCAGCGCAATACCCGTGAAAAAATGCTGCTGCCGCTCAGCAACATTGACGCGCTTAAACAGCCTGGCGTGTATCTGGCAGTGATGAAGCAGGCCGGTTCCTATAACTACAGCAACCCCGCCACGCTATTCACGCTGAGCGATATCGGCCTGTCTCTGCATCAGTTCCCGCAAACGCTGGCATTGTTCAGCCAGAGCCTGGAAAGCGGGGCGGCTCTGCCTGGTACTCAGCTTTCACTGTTGGACGAAAAAGGGCAGGTTCTGGCCGAAGCGACTGCGGATGCGCAGGGCCATGCGGAATTTGCCCGCTTCCCGAAAGCCAAAATCGTGCTGGCAAAGCTGGGTGAGCAAACCACGCTGTTGGATCTGACGCGTCCGGCATTGGATCTGGCGGAATTCGCGGTGGCTGGCCCGGAAGGGTACGACAAGCAGATCTTTATCTTTGGCCCACGCGACCTGTATCGCCCGGGTGAGACGGTGGTGATCAATGCGCTGATGCGTGATGCCGATGGTCAACCTTTGGCTCCTCAGCCGGTCACGCTGGAAGTGGTTAAGCCGGATGGCGAGGTTGCCCGCACGTTAGTCTGGCTGCCAGAAAATGGCCTCTATCAATATCGTTTCACCTTGCCGGAGTCGGCAACCACCGGCAAATGGTCATTCCGCCTGAATACCGGCGATAACCGTAAACGAAGCTGGGCGTTTAACGTAGAAGACTTTATGCCAGAGCGCATGGCATTAACCCTGAAAAGCAGCCCACTTCCGCAGTCTATGGAGGAGGATGCTGCCTTCCAGGTGAATGGCCGTTATCTGTATGGTGCTCCGGCTGCCGGAAACACTCTGCAAGGTCAACTGTTCCTGCGCCCGCTGAGGGATGCTGTCGCCAGCCTGCCAGGCTATCAGTTTGGCGATATCAATGAATCCGACCTGAAACGCACGCTTGATGAAGTTGACCTCAAGCTGGACGCCGAGGGCAACAGCAGCGTGGTGGCCGAATCGAGCTGGAAACAGGTGCATTCACCGCTGACCGTCATTCTGCAGGCCAGCCTGCTGGAGGCGGGTGGCCGACCGGTGACGCGCCGTGCTTCTCAGGCGATTTGGCCTGCTGAGATTTTACCCGGTATCCGGCCTTTATTTGGTAATAAGGACGTGTACGATTATCGCAGCGACAGTTATCACAGCCAGCCCATGGTGGAAGAGGGCAGTACCGCCGCCTTTGATTTGGTGTATGCCAACAGTCGCGGCAAGAAGTTGGCTGCCCAGGATTTGAATGTCCGTTTGATCCATGAACGCCGCGATTATTACTGGAGCTTCTCGGACAGCGAAGGCTGGCAGTCCCGCTTCGATCAGAAAGATCTGGTTGAAGATGAACACAACGTCACCATTGCCGCTGACGGCAGCACGCGTGTCGAATACCCAGTGGACTGGGGATCTTACCGTCTTGAAGTGCGTGACCCGGAGAATAATGTGCTCAGCAGCGTGCGCTTCTGGGCAGGCTACAGCTGGCAGGATAATACCGATGGCTCCGGGGCACTGCGGCCGGATCAGGTCAAGTTAAAGCTCGATAAACCGGCTTATAAACCGGGTGAGAAAGCCAGGGTGCACGTTGAATCTCCGGCTGCGGGTAAAGGCTATCTGATGGTGGAGTCCAGTAACGGTCCATTGTGGTGGCAGGAGATCACCGTACCGGCAGGTGGCATGGATGTTGACGTGCCGGTTGATAACGCCTGGAAACGCCATGACCTGTACCTCAGCGCGCTGGTGATCCGCCCTGGGGATAAAACCCAGGGAAGCACGCCAAAACGTGCGGTAGGCTTACTGCATCTTCCGCTGGCGCAAGAGAACCGACGTTTGTCCCTCAGCCTGGATGCCGCAGAGAAAATTCGCCCGCAGCAGACGCTGAAAGTGAAGGTGAAAGCGGGCGTTTCGCAGGGACCTGTGCCGCAAAAAATCACCGTACTGCTGTCAGCTGTTGATAGTGGTGTCTTAAGCATTACCGATTACAAAACGCCGGACCCGTGGGAAGCCTTCTTTGGCCGCAAACGGTACAACGCCGATCAATATGATGTTTACGGTCAGCTGATTGAAGGCAGCGGTCGCCTGGCGGCACTGCGCTTCGGTGGTGACGGCGATGACGAAGATCCGTTAACCCGTGGCGGGCAGAAACCGGTCACTCACGTCAATATTGTGGCCCAACAGCTGCAGGCCGTTACGCTGGATGCCAATGGCGAGGGCACGCTTGAGCTGGCAATACCGGAGTTCAACGGTGAACTGCGCGTAATGGCGCAGGCCTGGAGTGATAGCGACTTTGGTTCGGCAGAGAAGAAAGTGGTTGTCGCGGCACCGTTAGTCAGTGAACTGGCGACGCCGCGCTTTATGGCGGGTGGCGACCGCGCCAGGCTGGCGATGGACCTGACTAACCTGACCCCACAGCCGCAAACGCTGCAAATAGCGTTCAGTGCGGGTGGTTTGCTTAAGCTGGATGATCCGCAGACGCAATCAGTGATCCTGAAAGCAGGAGAACGCAAAACGCTGTTCCTGCCCGTCACCGCCTCAGCCGGATTTGGAGATGGCGACGTCAGCACGGAAATTACTGGCCTGTCGCTGCCAGGTGAAGCGTTCAAACCGATGAAACAACAATGGAAAATTGGCGTTCGTCCAGCCTATCCGGGCGTGACGCGCAGCTTTAGCAGCGTGCTACATGCGGGTGAGCCGTGGGCCTTGCCGGCAGATGCGCTTTCTGGTCTGGCAACGGAAACCCTGCAGGGGCAGCTGGTATTAAGCAATAAACCTCCGCTGAATATCGCCCGCTATATTGCCGAACTCTACGCATACCCGTACGGCTGTCTGGAGCAGACAACCAGCGGACTCTATCCTTCACTGTTTACCAATCAATTGCAGTTGAAGGCGCTGGGGATCAAGACCAGCACTGATGAAGCGCGGCGGGCCTCCATCGATCTGGGCATTGACCGTCTGGCGGGAATGCAGCGTGCAAACGGCGGCTTTGGCTTGTGGAGCAAAGAGAGTCCGGAAGAGTTTTGGCTGACGGCCTACGTCACTGATTTCCTCGTGCGGGCCAACGAGATGGGCTATGGCGTGGAAAAATCAGTGATTGAAAATGCAGACCAGCGCCTGCTGCGCTATCTGCAGGACCCCACTCAGATCGAGGTTTACTACAGCCAGGATAGCTTTGCCTCCCGCTTTAGCGTTCAGGCATATGCTGCGCTGGTCCTTGCGCGTCAGCAAAAAGCGCCACTGGGCGCACTGCGTGCCCTGTTCGATAAACAAGGTCAGGCGAAAACCGGGCTGTCGCTGGTCCAACTGGGCGTTGCATTGAAATTAATGGGCGATCGGCCGCGTTCTGAACAAGCCCTGAACCTCGGACTGGCGACGCAGCGCAGCCAGAAAGAGAGCTGGCTGGGCGATTACGGCAGCGACATCCGCGACCAGGCCATGATCTACGTGTTGTTGTCAGAGAATAAGCTTCTGCCACAGGCGCAGGACAGCTTACTGCTTACGTTGACGCAGAACTTGAATGGTAAGCGCTGGCTGTCTACTCAGGAAAATAATGCCCTGTTCCTGGTGGGCAGGGCGCTGACCGATGCCTCAGGTTCAGCCTGGCAGGCCACGCTCAACGGCAGTTCCCTCAATGGTAAAGGACCGGTGACCACGCCATTAAACTTCCCAGAGCTGGCGGAAGGGGTTCAGTTGCAAAACGATTCTGCGGATGCCATTTACAGTCGACTGGATGTGGTTGGCTACCCAACGGCTAAGCCGGCGCCTTTCAACAGTGTGCTGAATGTCACCCGACGCTATCTTGATCTTCAGGGCAAGGAGATCTCACTGGAAAACCTGAAGAGCGGTGATTTGCTGCTGGTCAGCCTGAAGGTCTGGGCGGATCGCCGGGTGCCAGATGCGCTGGTGGTCGATCTTCTGCCGGCGGGACTTGAGTTGGAAAACCAGAACCTGGCCAACAGCAGCGCCAGCCTGCAGGAGAGCGCCGCCGATGTGCAGGAGTTGATGGGGGATATGCAGCAGGCCAATATCAAACACATCGAGTTCCGCGACGATCGCTTTGTTGCCGCGGTGGATGTGGATGGCTATCGCCCGGTTACCCTGCTTTATCTGGCAAGGGCGGTGACGCCGGGTCAGTACCTGATGCCGCCTCCACAGGTGGAATCGATGTATGTCCCACAATGGCGGGCGCTGGGAACTACGCCAGACAGCCTGACGATTCACTGAGTTGCAGGTGCCTGGCTTAACGCCGGGCACCGCTAACCAATGAATAAGCTTTTACGCTATACCCGCTGGTTGATGGTGCCGATTGCCGTTGTGCTGCTGCTTGTACTGGCGGATCGCCTGTGGCCGTTGCCGCTGAAGGAGCTGCAGCCAGCGCGAGTGGTTGTAGCGGAAGATGGCACGCCGCTGTGGCGCTTTGCTGATGCCCAGGGCGTCTGGCGTTATCCCGTTACGCCAGAAGACGTTTCCCCTGATTACCTGCAAGCGTTACTTACCTATGAAGATCGCTGGTTCTGGTATCACCCGGGTATTAATCCCTTCTCGGTTATCCGGGCCGCCTGGCAGGATCTGAGCGGAGGTGAGATCGTTTCAGGCGGCAGCACGCTAACGATGCAGGTTGCCCGACTGATTGATCCCCACCCAAGAACCTTTACCGGCAAGCTCTGGCAGGCATGGCGCGCCATGCAGCTGGAATGGCATCTGTCCAAGCGTGACATTCTGACGCTGTACCTCAACCGTGCGCCTTTTGGTGGCACGGTAGAAGGCGTCGGCGCAGCAAGCTGGACCTGGCTGGGTAAGCCTCCCTCGCAGCTAACCAAAAGCGAAGCCGCATTGCTGGCGGTGTTGCCACAGGCACCGAGCTGGTTGAGGCCCGATCGCTGGCCAGAGCGGGCTCAGGCCGCGCGTAATAAAGTACTGGAAAGAATGGTCGCTCTGCATGTCTGGCCGAAAGAGCTGGTTGAGGAGATTTATCCGGAGCCTGTCTGGCTGGCGCCAAGGCAGATGCCACAGCTGGCCCCACTGCTATCCCGCCGTTTACTGGCGATGTCCAGCCAGCAAAAGATCGTCTCAACGGTCGATGCCGCACTGCAGCGGCAGATAGAGGCGCTGGCGTCAGGCTGGAAAAGCCAGCTACCGCCGCGCACCTCAATGGCTGTCCTGGTGGTCGATCATGCCACGATGAAAGTGCGGGCCTATCTGGGCTCGGTCGATCTGGACGATGACAGCCGCTTCGGCCATGTGGATATGATCAGCAGCATCCGCTCGCCGGGGTCGGTTCTGAAGCCTTTCGTCTATGGCATGGGGCTGGATCAGGGGCTGATCGCCGCGGAATCGCTGTTGCAGGATGTCCCACGCCGTTTTAGTGATTACCGGCCGGGAAATTTTGATACCGGATTTCACGGCGCCGTTAGCGCCAGCGAAGCACTGACCCGTTCGCTGAACTTGCCTGCGGTGCAGCTGCTGGAGGCGGTCGGGCCGAAGTTTCTGGCTGCCAGCTTGCGCAATGTGGGCCTGACGTTGCGTTTCCCGCCGGCAGCGGAGCCAAACCTGTCCTTAGTTTTAGGTGGGACCGGCGCGCGAATGGATCAGATTGTTGCGGCCTACAGTGCCTTTGCCCGCAACGGGCTGGCGGCAGGATTACGCTTTATGCCGGAACAACCGCTGGTGGAAAGGCCGTTACTCTCTCCCGGCGCTGCGTGGATCGTCAGGCGCATCCTTGCCGGGGAGGCCAAACCCTTAGCAGACAACCTGTTACCGGGCGTTGTCCCGCTGGCGGTGAAGACCGGGACCAGTTACGGCTACCGGGATGCCTGGGCCATCGGCGTCAATCCTCGTTATCTGATCGGCGTGTGGGTTGGCCGTCCGGATGGAACACCGGTTGCCGGGCAGTTTGGCTTTGCCAGCGCCGTACCGGTGTTGAATCAAATCAATAATTTGCTGATGACCTCACCCGGTTTTCGCGGTAACTGGTTACCCGTCGAACCGCGTCCTGCGACGGTCTCCGCCGGATCGCTGTGTTGGCCGGGTGGACAGGCGTTACCTGAAGGCGATAGCAATTGCCGGCAGCTTAAGCAAAGCTGGATTCTGGAAGGGACGACACCGCCCACTTTACTGGCGGAAGGACAGGAAAATCTGGCAGGGCTGCAACAGCCAGTATGGATAAATGCCGCAGGCTTGCGCGTGGCAGCGGATTGCCCGCAGGCGAAGGGGGCAAATGTGGTGTTGTGGCCATTACCGCTGGAACCCTGGCTGCCGGTGTCTGAGCGACGGCAACAGCGGTTGCCCGCCGTGGATCCCCGCTGTCCGCCACTGGATAACGGCAGTGCGGTTCCTCTGATTTTAACGGGCGTTCGCAGTGGTCAGCTGTTGCATCGTCTGCCAGGTAAAAGTCAGCTGGATGTGAACGTCACGTCGCAGGGAGGCCGCGGAAATCAACGCTGGTGGTTCCTGGACGGCAGTGCGCTTCCGCGCCCAAACCGGCAAGACACCGTAAATTTGTCATTAGGTAAAGCCGGTAGCTACCAGCTAACGGTGCTGGATGAGGGTGGACAAGTCGCCTCGGCAACTTTTACTGTGGAGTGATTCCGCTTGAATGCGATAAAACCGCTAAATAATTGTGGGTTTATAGATCGCATTTTTTTATTAAATTGTTGAATCTCCGATAGGCAAGGGCGGCGATGCCCCCTATAATCGGCGCCATTTTCCAGGCCGGGGAGCCTTTTCACCGGCCAAACTCGACATCAAACAGGGGTCCATATGACTATCGAACGTACTTTTTCTATCGTTAAGCCGAACGCGGTGGCAAAAAACGTTATTGGTGCCATCTTCAACCGTTTTGAAAGCGCTGGCTTCAAAATCGTTGGCAGCAAAATGCTGCACCTGAGCAAAGAGCAGGCTGAAGGTTTCTACGCTGAACACCAGGGCAAACCGTTCTTCGACGGTCTGGTAGAGTTCATGACTTCAGGTCCGGTTGTGGTTTCTGTGCTGGAAGGCGAAAACGCCGTTCAGCGTCACCGTGACCTGATGGGCGCAACTAACCCAGCTAACGCACTGGCAGGTACTCTGCGTGCAGATTACGCTGACAGCTTCACCGAGAACGCGACCCACGGTTCTGACTCTGCTGAATCTGCTGCCCGTGAAATCGCCTATTTCTTCGGCGAAGGTGAAGTTTGCCCACGCACCCGCTAAGATCGTTACTACAGGGCGAATAGCGCCGGGCGTTTACAATTTATTTTGCAGACGCGCTTTAACCTGTCGCTACACGCTTGTATGATAATGCGCCCCTGACCAGCCTGGCTGTCAGGGGCGCATTACTTTACCTTCCATTCCCCCAGAGCCATAACGTGTAATAACGAGGCCAGAGAATATTATGTCTGAACTAATTGTGAGTCCGTCGTCCGAATCTCCTGTCATTGCCACGCCAAAAACAGAAAAAATCAACCTGCTCGATCTGAATCGTCAGCAAATGCGCGAGTTTTTTGCCAGCATGGGCGAAAAGCCGTTCCGCGCCGATCAGGTGATGAAGTGGATGTATCACTACTGCTGTGATGATTTCGACGAGATGACCGACATCAACAAGGTTTTCCGCAACAGGCTGAAAGAAGTTGCTGAAATCCGCGCTCCTGAAGTCGCAACCGAGCAGCGCTCGACCGATGGCACCATCAAATGGGCGATCACCGTTGGCGGTCAGCAGGTCGAAACCGTGTACATTCCGGAGAAAGACCGCGCCACCCTGTGCGTCTCTTCCCAGGTGGGCTGCGCGCTGGAATGCAAATTCTGCTCGACGGCGCAGCAAGGCTTTAACCGCAACCTGCGCGTGTCTGAAATTATCGGCCAGGTATGGCGTGCAGCAAAAATTATCGGTGCCTCTAAAATCACCGGTACGCGCCCTATTACCAACGTGGTAATGATGGGTATGGGCGAGCCGCTGCTTAACCTGAACAACGTTGTTCCGGCGATGGAAATCATGCTGGATGACTTTGGTTTCGGTCTGTCCAAGCGTCGCGTCACCCTGTCCACTTCAGGCGTGGTTCCCGCACTGGATAAGCTGGGCGACATGATTGACGTGGCGCTGGCGATCTCCCTGCATGCGCCAAACGACACAATTCGTGACGAAATTGTGCCGGTTAACAAAAAGTACAATATCGAGACGTTTTTAGCCTCGGTGAGCCGTTATATTGCTAAGTCCAATGCCAATCAGGGCCGTGTGACCATTGAGTACGTGATGCTGGATCATGTGAATGACAGCACCGATAACGCACACGAGCTGGCGGCATTGCTGAAAAACACCCCATGCAAAATCAACCTGATCCCATGGAACCCCTTCCCGGGCGCTCCTTATGGTCGCAGTTCGAACAGTCGCATCGATCGTTTCTCTAAAGTGTTGATGGATTACGGATTTACCACTATTGTGCGTAAGACGCGCGGTGATGATATTGATGCGGCCTGCGGACAGTTGGCCGGGGAAGTGATTGACCGTACCAAGCGTACCTTGCGTAAAAAAATGGCCGGTGAAGCGATTTCTGTGAAAGCGCTCTGAAACCTGAACGTTGGCAGTGACCCGTGCTGTCCGCCCTGATGTGAAAAGCGTACCATACGCTTAACTCAAATCAGGAGGTTGCATGGGTAAAGGATTCCCGTTCTGGTTGGCACTGTTGCTTGTAGCAGGCTGCCACTCGTCATCGCAACGCAATGAACTGCTGCAGACCCGACTACAATTGGGGCTGGATTATCTGGCCCGCGATAATTTATCTGCTGCCGGGCGCAATCTGCATCAGGCCGTGGTGCTTGCACCGACGGATTATCGTGTTCAGCTGGCGATAGCGCGTTTTTACCAGCGATCGGATAACCCGGTTGCCGCCAGCGAGCATTATCAGAAGGCTCTGCTGCTGGCAGGACAAAACCGTGATGTAATCAATAATTACGGTGCGTTTCTCTGTAGTTTAGGGCAGTATGATGCGGCTCAGCAGCAGTTCAGCAAAGCCGCTGAATTACCTGAAAACGGCGTGCTTGCCGATGCGCGTGAAAATGCCGGTTACTGCTACCTCCTTGCGGGGGAACAGGACAGGGCACGGACCGCATTGGTTGAGGCAACACAAAACGCTGTCGACAAGGGAAAGGCTCTGCTGGCAGAAGCCGAAAGGCGATTTGGAAAGAATGAGCGCGAGGTATCGCGGCTCCTTTTAGATGTTTATCAACGCAACTTTTCAGCCACGGCTGAGAGTTTGTGGTTAGAGATTCGCTTCGCCGCGCTGGCGCAGCAACCCGAAGGCGTAAAGCTTGCCGGGGCGCAGTTGGCGCGAAATTTTCCACAATCGATACAGCACCTGCATTATTTAGCTAATGAATACTGAAGCCACTCAAGATAACTCAGCAGTAAATTCAACAGGCCAGCGCCTGCGCAGTGCCCGTGAGCAAATGGGACTGACTCAGCAGAACGTTGCTGAACGCCTTTGCCTGAAACTTTCCACCGTCCGTGATCTTGAAGAGGACAAGTCGCCTGCCGATCTGGCGTCGACCTTCCTGCGGGGATATATCCGTTCTTATGCCCGTCTGGTACACGTACCTGAAGATGAACTGCTGCCGATGATGGCTAAGCATTCACCTGTTCGTGCTGCCAAAGTGGAGCCGATGCAGAGTTTTTCTTTGGGCAAACGTCGCAAAAAACGCGATGGCTGGTTGATGATTTTCACCTGGCTGGTCCTGTTTGTTGTCGTCGGATTGACCGGCGCCTGGTGGTGGCAAAACCACAAGGCTGCTCAGGACGATCTGGTGTCGATGGCCGATCAGAACGCGGGAACCAGTGGCGATAATAGCCAGTCGATCCCGCTGGGTGACAGCAGCAATGACAACACGCCGGCCGATAACTCGGCCGCTCAAAGTGTTCCTGCTGACGCTTCAGCCCAGACGCCATCAGCTTCGGCGCCAGCAGCAGCCAGCGCACCTGCGGCAACTCAGACCCCGGCAAATAATGCCGCGGCTTCTTCACAGCCTGTTGCCGTTTCGCCTTCTCAGGCGCCAGTGGACAACACGGCCAACAGCCAGATGCCAACCGGATCTGCAGGCGTTAGCGCGCCTGCTGCCGACGGCAATGCGCTGGTGATGAGCTTCGATAAAGACTGCTGGCTGGAAGTCGCCGATGCAACAGGGAAAAAACTGTTCAGCGGAATGCAGCGTAGTGGTGGTAAACTCAGCCTCGCCGGTAAAGCGCCATATCGTCTGAAGATTGGTGCGCCGGGCGCCGTTCAGATCCAGTATCAGGGCCAGCCGGTCGATCTGAGTCGTTTCATCCGTACCAACCAGGTTGCTCGCCTGACAGTCGGTGCGCAATAACGCATCTTTCTGATCGCGAGTAATTGTGGAGAAAGAAGACTATGCATAACGCAGCACCCATTATCCGTCGCAAATCTACGCGCATTTACGTCGGCAAGGTGCCAGTGGGCGATGGTGCACCAATAGCCGTTCAGTCCATGACCAACACGCGAACCACCGATGTGGCGGCGACGGTCAATCAAATCAAAGCGCTTGAGCGTGTCGGTGTCGACATTGTTCGCGTTTCTGTTCCTACCATGGACGCCGCTGAGGCTTTTCGCCTGATCAAACAGCAGGTCAATGTCCCGCTGGTTGCTGACATCCATTTCGACTATCGCATTGCCCTTAAGGTTGCCGAATACGGCGTTGACTGCCTGCGCATCAACCCAGGTAACATCGGCAATGATGAGCGTATCCGCCAGGTTGTGGACTGCGCGCGTCACTACAACATCCCTATCCGCATTGGCGTGAACGCCGGCTCGCTGGAAAAAGACCTGCAGGAAAAGTATGGCGAACCTACGCCACAGGCCCTGCTGGAATCTGCCATGCGTCATGTCGATCATCTGGATCGCCTGAACTTCGATCAGTTTAAAGTCAGCGTTAAAGCCTCCGACGTGTTTTTGGCCGTTGAGTCTTACCGTTTGCTGGCTAAGCAGATCGATCAGCCACTGCACCTTGGCATCACCGAAGCCGGTGGCATGCGTGCTGGCTCAGTGAAATCTGCCATCGGTCTTGGCCTGCTGCTCTCAGAAGGCATTGGCGATACGCTGCGTATTTCGTTAGCCGCCGATCCGGTGGAAGAAGTGAAAGTCGGCTTCGATATCCTCAAGTCCCTGCGCATTCGTTCACGTGGTATCAACTTCATTGCCTGCCCAACCTGTTCACGTCAGGAATTTGATGTGATTGGCACGGTGAATGAGCTTGAGCAGCGGCTGGAAGATATTGTGACGCCGATGGATATCTCCATTATCGGCTGTGTGGTGAATGGCCCGGGTGAAGCGCTGGTTTCCACCCTTGGCGTCACCGGTAGCAACAAGAAAAGTGGCTTATATGAAGACGGCGTGCGCTTGCGTGAACGTCTTGATAACAACGACATGATCGATCAGCTGGAAGCCCGCATCCGTGCTAAAGCCACGATGATGGACGAAAGCCGCCGCATTGCTATCCAGCAGTTAGAAAAATAAATCGCATTTACGGGTTGGCCCGAAGGCCGGAGGACAGAGTTTACTGACTTTCTGTCCCGGCCCTTTTAACCAGCCCCAGAGTTAAGAAGAGAAAAAAAGTGGCGAAGAATATCCAGGCTATCCGTGGCATGAATGATTACCTCCCCGCGGAAACCGTCGTATGGCAACGCATTGAGCAGATCCTCAAGCAGGTGCTGGCCAGCTATGGTTACAGTGAAATCCGCCTGCCGATTGTAGAGCAGACCCCTTTGTTCAAACGCGCCATCGGTGAAGTCACCGACGTGGTTGAAAAAGAGATGTACACCTTCGAAGACCGCAACGGTGAGAGCCTGACGCTGCGTCCGGAAGGCACGGCAGGTTGCGTACGTGCCGGTATCGAACATGGTCTGCTGTACAATCAGGAGCAGCGTCTCTGGTATGTGGGACCGATGTTCCGCTACGAGCGTCCGCAGAAAGGCCGTTATCGCCAGTTCCATCAGATGGGTGTGGAAGTCTTCGGTCTTCAGGGCCCTGACGTTGATGCTGAGCTGATCATGATGACCGCGCGCTGGTGGAAAGCGCTGGGCATTTCTGAACACGTTAAGCTCGAGCTGAACTCAATTGGTTCACTGGAGGCGCGTACTAACTATCGTGATGCGCTGATCGCTTTCCTGGAACAACATCAGGACGTGCTGGATGAAGACTGCAAGCGCCGTATGTACACCAATCCGCTGCGTGTGCTGGACAGCAAAAACCCGGATATTCAGGCGTTATTGAACGCTGCACCGGAGTTGAGCGAGTATCTGGACGCTGAATCACGCGAGCACTTTGCTGGCCTGTGTGAACTGCTGGACTCGGCGGGTATCGCCTATACCGTTAACCAGCGTCTGGTGCGCGGGCTTGATTACTACAACCGCACCGTCTTTGAGTGGGTGACCACCAGTCTGGGCTCACAGGGCACCGTTTGTGGCGGCGGCCGTTATGATGGTCTGGTTGAACAGCTTGGCGGTCGTGCGACCCCAGCCGTCGGTTTTGCGATGGGGCTGGAGCGTCTGGTGCTGCTGGTTCAGGCAGTTAATCCGGAATTTGAACCGACGCGAATTGTCGATGTCTATGTTATCGCTTCGGGTCAAGGCGTGCAGTCAGCCGCCATGCAACTGGCCGAGCAGATTCGTGATGCAGACCCGACACTGAAGTTAATGACTAACTTCGGCGGCGGTAATTTCAAGAAGCAGTTCGCCCGTGCGGACAAGTGGGGCGCTCGCGTTGCACTGATGCTTGGCGAAGATGAAGTTGCCAACGGGCAGGTGACTATTAAAGATTTGCGCAATGGCGAGCAACAGACGCTGGCGCAACGTGATGCTGCAGCCACACTGGCAGCGATGTTGAAATAAGCCAAAAGCGGTATCGCGGTTTTAAAGGAGAAGGTTTGCGTGGAAGTCTATAGCAACGAAAACGAACAGGTTGATGCGTTACGCGGTTTCTTTGCCCAGAACGGTAAAGCACTGGTTATCGGCGTCATTATTGGTATTGGTGCCCTGGCCGGCTGGCGCTACTGGAGCAGCCATGAAGATGGCAGCAGCCGTGAAACCTCCGCAGCTTATCAGCAGGTGTCTGGCGCGCTGGACAGCAGCAAGCCAGAAACGCTGGCCGCTGCGGCCAAATTTGCCAGTGAAAACAGCAACACCTACGGTGCGCTGGCTTCTCTGGACGTGGCCAAGCGCTACGCCGACGGCAACCAGTTGGATCAAGCCGCAGCCCAGCTGCAAAGCGGCCTGAAAGATACTAAAGACGCGAACCTGCAAGCCGTGTTGAATCTGCGCCTGGCGCGTATTCAGCTGCAGCAGAAGAAACCTGATGAGGCGGTAAAAACCCTCGATTTAATCAAAGGTGACGGCTGGACAGCTATCGTGGCTGACGTGCGTGGTGAAGCCCTGCTCAGCAAAGGCGACACCAAAGGCGCCCACGATGCCTGGAGCAAAGGCATTGACTCTGACGCGTCTCCGGCGCTGAAAGAGATGCTGCAGATGAAAATGAATAATTTACCCGGCTAAGTTTACCCGCGGTATAAAATTGCCTCCACAGGCTCAAGAGGGATTTCATGGAATTGCGTAAGATACTTCTGCCGGGACTGATTTCAGTCACTTTGCTCAGCGGATGTTCATGGTTTAGCGGTGAAGAAGACGTCGTCAAAATGTCACCGTTACCAAAAGTTGAAAATCAGTTTACCCCGGAAAAAGTCTGGAGCACCTCAGTAGGTGATGGTGTAGGTGATTACTACTCCAACCTGCATCCAGGCTGGGCAGACAGTACGGTTTATGCCGCCGATCGCCATGGCATTGTGAAAGCATTGAACGCGGGCGACGGTAAAGAACAGTGGAAAGTTGACCTGTCAGAAAAAACCGGCTTCTTCTCCAGCAATCGTCCTGCGCTGATTTCAGGCGGCGTGACGGTTGACGGTGGTCATGTCTACCTCGGTAGCGAACGTGCTCAGGTCTATGCCCTGAACACCAGTGACGGTTCCGTTGCCTGGCAGACCCAGGCGGCCGGCGAAGTGCTGTCCCGTCCGGTGGTCAGCGATGGCCTGGTATTGATTCACACCAGTAACGGCATGTTGCAGGGTCTGGATCAGACCAGCGGTGCCATTAAGTGGTCTGTGAACCTCGACGTGCCGGCGCTTTCCCTGCGCGGTGAGTCTGCGCCTACGGCAGCCTTTGGTGCGGCGATTGTTGGCGGTGATAACGGTCGCGTGAGCGCCGTGATGATGAACCAGGGCCAGATTATCTGGCAGCAGCGTATTTCCCAGCCAAGCGGCGCCACGGAAATCGATCGCCTGTCTGACGTGGATACCACGCCGGTGGTGGTCAATGGCGTGGTTTATGCCCTGGCGTACAACGGCAACCTGACCGCGATGGACCTGCGTTCTGGTCAGATCCTGTGGAAGCGTGAAATTGGCTCCGTGCACGATATGATCGTTGATGGCGGCCGTATCTACCTGGTCGATCAGGATGACCGTGTGGTTGCCCTGAACACCGAAGGTGGCGTGACCATCTGGCGTCAGAGCGATCTGCTGCACCGTAACCTGACCTCGCCTGTGCTGTACAATGGCTATCTGGTTGTCGGCGATAGCGAAGGCTATCTGCACTGGATTAATACCGATGACGGTCGTTTCGTTGCTCAGCAGAACGTCGACAGCTCCGGCTTCCAGACTGAACCAGTCGTCGCCAGCGATAAGTTACTGATCCAGGCAAAAGGCGGCGAAGTTTACGCGTTTACCCGCTAACTTCCACCCGCTGTTCTGGTCTTAAACGGCTCCTGATTCGTCAGGGGCCGTTTCGTTTTTCTCTGGGCGTGGTATCCTCTACGCCTTCAGCCTGCGTGTGCGTCAGCACTCTTTTTGTTTGTCGTGCATGAATAGTATGTATGTCAGGCGCTTAATTTTTGTCATGAGGCTTCAATATGGTACCTGTGGTCGCGCTGGTCGGGCGTCCCAATGTGGGAAAATCCACCCTGTTTAACCGTTTAACGCATACGCGAGATGCGCTGGTGGCGGATTTTCCTGGACTGACGCGTGACCGTAAATATGGTCGTGCTGAGGTCGAAGGGCAGCAGTTTATTTGCATCGATACCGGCGGTATTGATGGTAACGAAGAAGGTGTGGAAACGCGCATGGCCGCGCAGTCCCTGTTGGCGATTGAAGAAGCCGATGTGGTGCTGTTTATGGTTGATGCCCGTGCCGGCCTGATGCCTGCTGATATCGCTATCGCCCAGCATTTACGCTCGCGCGAAAAACCGACTTTCCTGGTGGCGAACAAAACTGACGGTCTGGATCCTGATTCTGCCGTGGTGGATTTCTACTCGTTAGGCCTGGGCGAGATCCATGCGATTGCTGCTTCTCATGGCCGCGGCGTCGCAAGCCTGCTGGAAGATGTGCTGGAGCCTTACCGCGAAGTCGTGGAAGAGTCTGCACCGCTGACCGAAGAAGAAGAGAACGCCGCTTACTGGGCTGATTTGGAAGCGGCAGAGCAGGGTGAAATCGAAGCAGCGGAAGCTGAAGACAACTTCAACCCGCTGGATCTGCCGATCAAACTGGCTATCGTCGGTCGTCCTAACGTCGGTAAGTCAACGCTGACTAACCGTATTCTGGGCGAAGACCGCGTGGTGGTGTTTGATGCCCCGGGTACTACCCGTGACAGTATCTATATCCCGATGGAGCGCGACGGTCGCGAATACATCCTGATTGATACCGCCGGTGTACGTAAGCGTGGCAAGGTAACGGAGACCGTTGAGAAATTCTCGGTAATCAAAACCCTGCAGGCTATCGAAGACGCCAACGTGGTAATGCTGGTGATCGATGCCCGCGAAGGCATTTCCGATCAGGATCTGTCGCTGCTGGGCTTTATCCTCAACAGCGGCCGCTCGCTGGTGATTGTGGTTAACAAGTGGGATGGCCTGTCACAGGAAGTACGTGATGAAGTGAAAGAGACGCTGGACTTCCGTCTGGGCTTTATCGACTTTGCGCGTGTACACTTCATCTCTGCTTTACATGGCAGCGGTGTGGGTAACCTGTTTGAATCGGTCACCGAAGCCTATGACTGTTCCACGCGCCGCGTGAACACCTCTATGCTGACCCGCATCATGAACATGGCTGCTGATGACCACCAGCCGCCGCTGGTCCGTAGCCGCCGTGTGAAGCTGAAATATGCTCACGCCGGGGGATATAACCCGCCGATTGTGGTTATTCACGGTAATCAGGTGAAAGATCTGCCGGATTCCTACAAACGCTACCTGATGAATTACTTCCGCCGTTCGCTGGAAGTGATGGGTACGCCAATCCGTATCCAGTTTAAGGAAGGCGATAACCCGTACGAAGGAAAACGTAACCTGCTGACGCCAAATCAGCTGCGCAAACGTAAGCGTTTAATCAGCCATTTGAAGAAAAAGTAAATTAGATATTAAGGGAGCCGCCTGGCTCCCTTTTTTTATTCCCATTATTTTATTCCCGCCTCCGAATATCAAAAAAATCACTTCAGCTATAATGGATAATTGTGGCGCTGAACTATTTCTTCCGCTTTCTACGCGTGCTGCCTGCTTTTGCCAAAAAGAGCCAGAAGTGTGAAGTTTGTTAAGTTTGTGTTTATTCCTTTACGAACCACGTGGTACAATTTTGCCGTTATTTCAGAGCCACTCCGCCTGCAACAGGCGTCGTCAGGGGCTTTGGCTAACACAGGACGGGGACAGCCCGTATCGAATTGTTAATAAGTTTAGTGACTTAAGAATAATGTTCATCGCCCTCCGCTACCTGCCAACCTTGGTGTTTGCGGTACAGATGCAAAATGAAGATTGTGCTGAAGCCCTATTTTGTTCAGGAGTATTTTTACCATGTCTCAACTGAATGCCCGGCCATCAAAATGGCTGAGCTTGTGGTGCGTATTGCTCGGGTTAATCCTGCTGGCGACCGGCCTTTTCTTTGTGATTGGTGGCGGGAAACTGGTTTCACTGGGCGGTAGCTGGTATTTCGTTATTGCCGGCGTGTTCACCGTTCTTTCCGCGATTCAATTCTTCCGCCGCAAATCTTCTGCCGTGACGATTTTCGCGCTGGTGTTCATTGGCTCGGCTATCTGGGCCGTGCAGGACGCGGGCATGGATTTCTGGCCGTTGGTTTCCCGTCTGATGACGCTGGCCGGCCTGCTGTTGGTGGCGATGATTACGCTGCCAGCCCTGCGCAAGCGCGAAGGCAAATCATCAGCGGCTAAACCGGCTTACGCGATCTCTGCGGTACTGGTGGTTGGCCTGGTGGCCACGCTGGTGCAGATGTTCCAGCCGCATCCTACCGTGGCAAACGGTCAGGAATTGCCACTGGTTCCTGTTGCGAAAGATCAGCAGCAGAAAGACTGGGACAACTACGGTAATACCCCTGGCGGTAGCCGCTTTGTGGCGCTGGACCAGATCACACGCGATAACGTGAAGGATCTGAAAGTTGCCTGGACCTACCACACCGGTGATATCCCACTGAGCCCGGACGGCAATGGTGCGGAAGATCAGCAGACGCCTCTGCAGGTTGGTAACACCGTGTTCCTGTGTACGCCGCACAACAACGTGATTGCCGTTGCGGCTGATACCGGTAAGCAGATCTGGAAAGCGGACATCAACGCGAAATCCTCCGTCTGGATGCGCTGCCGTGGTCTGGCTTACTTCGACGCGACCAAACCGTTGACGCAGCCTGCTGCGCCGGGTTCAAACGCACCGGCACCGGTTAACCTGCCTGCAGGTGCTGCCTGTCAGCGTCGTGTTCTGATGAACACCATTGATGACCGCCTGATTGCGCTGGATGCCGATAACGGCCAGTTCTGTGCTGACTTCGGCAAGAACGGCATCGTTGACCTGCGTGAAGGTATGGGCGATGCAAAAGACCCAAGCTATGTACTGACGTCAGCGCCAACGCTGGCTGGCAGCACCGTCGTGGTGGGTGGACGTGTGGCGGATAACGTCAGCACCGATATGCCTGGCGGCGTAATGCGTGGCTTTGACGTGATCACCGGTAAAATGCGTTGGGCGTTCGATCCAGGCAAAGACGATCCAAATGCGATCCTGATGCCGGGCGAGCACTACACCCGCAGCACGCCTAACTCATGGGCACCGATGTCTTACGACCCGAACATGAACACCGTGTTCATCCCGATGGGCAGCTCGTCTGTCGATCTGTGGGGCGTTAACCGTACCAAGCTTGACCACAAATACGGTGCAGCGGTGCTGGCCGTCGATGCAACGACCGGTAAAGAGAAGTGGGTTTACCAGACCGTGCATAACGATCTGTGGGACTTCGACCTGCCAATGCAGCCAAGCCTCGTCAACTTCCCGATGAAAGATGGCAGCAAGAAACCGGCCGTGGTGATCGGCACCAAGTCTGGTCAGATTTACGTTCTCGATCGTCTGACCGGTGAGCCGCTGACCAAAGTGGAAGAGCAGGCGGTTCCGACGGCTAATATCCCGAACGAGCAGTATTCCAAAACTCAGCCACGTTCAGTGGGCATGCCGCAGATCGGCAACGAAACGCTGAAAGAGTCTGACATGTGGGGTGCAACGCCGTTCGATCAGCTGGCATGCCGTATCAGCTTCAAATCGATGCGCTATAACGGGCTTTATACCCCGCCAGGCACCGATATCTCCCTCAGCTTCCCTGGCTCTCTGGGCGGAATGAACTGGGGTAGCATGTCTACCGATCCAAACCATAACTACCTGTTCGTCAACGATATGCGTCTGGGCCTGTGGCAGCAGATGGTTGCTGCGGCACCGGCGAAAGATGGCGCGGTGAACAACGGCGGTGAAGCCGTTAACACCGGTATGGGCCTGGTGCCGATGAAAGGCACGCCGTATGCAGTGAACAAAAACCGCTTCATGTCGCCGTTGGGCATCCCTTGCCAGAAGCCACCGTTCGGTACGCTGTCTGCAATCGACCTGAACACCCAGAAAATCGTCTGGCAGGTGCCGGTCGGCACCGTGCAGGATACCGGTCCGTTTGGTATCAAAATGCATGCACAGATGCCAGTTGGTATGCCAACACTGGGCGGCACCATGGCCACTCAGGGCGGTCTGGTGTTCATTGCCGGTACTCAGGATTACTACCTGCGCGCCTTCGATACCGCAACCGGTAAAGAAGTGTGGAAAGCGCGTCTGCCAGTGGGTAGCCAGGGTACGCCAATCAGCTACGTCTCACCAGAGAACGGGAAGCAGTACATCCTGATTTCTGCAGGCGGTGGCCGTCAGTCTCCAGACCGTGGCGACTACGTGATTGCTTACGCACTGGATAAGTAAGTCCTGCGGGGGAAACCTCTGAAGGCTTGAAAAACCAAAGCCCCTTCATCACTGAAGGGGCTTTTTTATTGCCTGCGTGTCAGGGCTATTGCCCGTCCTGCCAGAGCTGTACCAGCGCCGGCGGTGCCTGATCTTCGGCAATGATAATCACGATGTTACCCAGCCGATCGGGCGTGGCATAACTGATCTCTATGCGGTAATAGCGCTGATCGCCCTGACCAGCCCGGCTTTGTTCTGCCGGCGATTCGGCCAGCGGCATGGCCTGGCGCAAAACATTGCACACATGCTCACGCTGAGGCCCGCTAAGCTGTGCCAGCGCAATGCGTCGCGGTCCCGACAGTTTAGGGATATAAGCAAAGCCTCCTTCACGCGCCACATCAATCACCGCGTCATCGCTCAGTTCCGGCAAGCTGTCCATCAGAGTACGCCAACCTGTTTCCAGGCCTCTTCAATCGCTTCCGCGACGGATTTGTTAAACCGTTTCTGACCATGCTTGATGGTGAAACCGGCAAAGGTTTTGAAATCGGCATTCTGCGGCAGGGTTTTGTCACAGACCGTGTCATACCAGGCGTATCCGGCCAGTTCCCATGCATAGCCACCCAGCGCTTTTGCCGCCAGATAGAATGCGCGGTTTGGAATGCCGGAATTGAGGTGCACACCACCGTTATCATCGCGGGTCTGGATGTAGCCTTTCATGTCGGCGGGCTGCGGATCCTTGCCTAATAACGGGTCGTCATAGGCGGTACCGGGCGCTGACATCGATCGCAGGCCTTTGCCTTTGATTTTGTCGGCCAGCAGGCCTTCGCCAATAATCCAGTCGGCTTGGTCGGCTGTCTGCTTTTGATGAAATTGCTTCACCAGCGAGCCAAAGACATCCGACAGCGATTCGTTTAGCGCACCAGCCTGCTCGAAGTAAATCAATCCGGCTTCGGTTTCGGTGACGCCGTGTGCCAGTTCATGACCGACCACATCCAGCGCGATGGTAAAGCGATTAAATATCTCGCCGTCTCCATCACCGAACACCATCTGCTGACCGTTCCAGAAGGCATTTTGATAGTCTTTACCATAGTGGACGGTGCCTTTCAGCGTCAGGCCCTGATTGTCCAGCGAGTTGCGCTGGTAGGCCTGCCAGAAGAAATCATAGGTAAAACCAAGATAGTCATACGCCTCGGTCGAGGCGATATCGCTGCCTGCGGGCTGGCCTTCGCGACGAACCAGCGTACCGGGCAGATTTTGCGTCTGTTCTGAATCGTAAATTTCCCGCTGGACCTCGCCGGGCGTGGCGTTTGTTGTGCCTTCAGGTTTGATCCAGTTCTCGGCCATCAGCGTCTGAACGTGGACTAACGTATTGCGCGCACAGCTTTGCTGCTGCCCGGAACCGTTATCGATTATTTTGCGCAGGATGTAAGGGGGAATAACGCCATAGTGCATACCAAGCTCCCTGGTCGATGATGGGTATGCGAAAAGTATAGTCGCCAGGGGAGAGTTGTGCGGTGAAGTCAGTACCGCCTGTTAATCAGGCGGCATGGCAATCAGGATGCGGGATTTTTCGGCTTGCGCGGTTTTTTAGTCGGGGTTACGGCAGTGACTTCACTCTCGACCCAACCGTCATCTAACCGGGTTTTCAGCGTGTCGCCGGTCTGTACCTGGCGGGTCTTTTTCACCACCTGGCCATCCTGGGCCGTGGTGACGCTAAACCCACGCGCCAGCGTCGCCAGTGGGCTGACGCCCTCAAGTTGCGCGGTAAGCGTTGAGAAGCGCTGTTTTCCGCCATTCAGCTGCTGCTGCATCGCCTGTTGCAGACGGTACTGCCACTGCTGCAGGTTTTGCTGAGCGCGATGGATGCGCGCCTGCGGCTGAAACGCGCTCAGACGCTGCTTAGCGCGTTCTTGCTGACGGCCAGCCTGACGCACTCGTAACTGCATTGCGTCGTCCAGACGGCGTTGCAGACGCATCAGCGCGGTCTGCTGACGGGCCAGGCGCAACTGCGGGTGCTGCTGCTGCAAACGATGCTGAATGCGGGTGAAGGTCCGGCTCTTCTGCGCGAGGTAATAATCCATCGCCATTTCCAGCCGGGTTTGCTGAGATTGCAGCTGACGCAGCAGTTCGATTTGGTTACGGCTCACCAGCTCGGCGGCAGCAGAAGGCGTCGGTGCTCGCAGGTCGGCAACAAAATCGGCGATGGTCACATCGGTTTCATGGCCAACGGCACTGACAATCGGAATGCGGCTGGCGTAAATCGCGCGGGCAACCCGCTCGTCGTTGAAGCTCCACAGATCTTCCAGAGAGCCGCCGCCGCGTCCCACAATCAGCACGTCACATTCGGCACGGGCGTTGGCGGTTTCAATGGCGCGAACAATGCTGGCCGGCGCATCCACGCCCTGAACCGGGGTAGGGTAGATGACGACAGGCAGCGAGGGATCGCGTCGATGCAGTACGCGCAGGACGTCATGCAACGCGGCGCCGGTGGACGAGGTGATCACCCCAACCTGACGGGCCGGGTCCGGCAACGGCTGTTTATGGCTTTGTTCAAAAAGCCCTTCGCTCATCAGCTTCTGCTTCAACTGCTCGAACTGCTGTTGCAACAGACCTTCACCGGCGGGCTGCATGCTTTCGGCAATCAGCTGGTAATCCCCGCGCGGTTCATACAGGGTGATGGTTGCTCTGACTAACACCTGCTGGCCATTTTGCGGCCGGAAGGTGACGCGCCGGTTACTGTTGCGGAACATCGCACAGCGCACCTGGGCACCATCGTCTTTCAGAGTGAAATACCAGTGACCGGAAGAGGGCTGCGAGAAGTTGGAGATTTCAGCACTCAGCCAGACCTGGCCCATTTCCATCTCCAGCAGCTTGCGCACTGTGGTATTGAGACGGCTGACGGTAAAAATATTGGCTGATGGCGGTAGCGACATGTGATGAAGATCAAACTTTAAATCAGAGGGTTAATTGACCGATACTACAGGCCTGACTGGCGGGATCAAGAACTTTTCGTAAATAATGCTGGAGGCAATCGATTACGGCCTGTATAATGCCGCGGCAATATTTTACAAGTTCTCATTCACCCTGAGGTTGAGATATTGCCATGCTAAGAATCACTAAAGAAGCCCTGACTTTCGACGACGTTTTGCTCGTTCCTGCTCACTCCACAGTATTACCAAACACGGCTGACCTCAGCACCCAGCTTACCAAATCTATCCGTCTGAACATCCCAATGCTTTCCGCTGCTATGGATACCGTGACCGAAGCCGGTCTGGCTATTGCACTGGCACAGGAAGGTGGACTCGGCTTTATCCACAAAAACATGCCAATCGAGCGCCAGGCGGAAGAAGTTCGCAAGGTGAAGAAGCATGAAAGTGGTGTGGTCACCGATCCGCAGACCGTTCTGCCAACCACCGCGCTGAGCGATGTTAAAGTGCTGACCGAACGTAACGGCTTTGCAGGCTACCCGGTGGTGAACGGCGACAACGAACTGGTCGGTATCATTACCGGTCGTGACGTGCGCTTCGTGACCGACCTGAGCCTGCCGGTTTCGGCGGTAATGACCCCGAAAGACCGTCTGGTTACCGTTCGCGAAGGCGAAGCCCGCGAAGTAGTTCTGCACAAAATGCACGAAAAACGCGTAGAGAAAGCGCTGGTGGTGGATGATAAATTCCATCTGCTGGGCATGATCACCGTGAAAGACTTCCAGAAAGCCGAACGTAAACCTAACGCCTGTAAAGACGAGCATGGCCGTCTGCGTGTTGGTGCTGCGGTTGGCGCCGGTGCCGGCAACGAAGAGCGTGTTGATGCGCTGGTGGCTGCGGGTGTTGACGTGCTGCTGATTGACTCCTCACACGGCCATTCTGAAGGCGTTCTGCAACGTATCCGTGAAACCCGTGCGAAATATCCCGATCTGCAGATCCTGGGCGGCAACGTGGCGACCGGTGCAGGCGCACTGGCGTTGGTTGAAGCTGGCGTCAGCGCAGTGAAAGTGGGTATCGGTCCGGGTTCCATCTGTACCACGCGTATCGTGACCGGCGTCGGTGTGCCTCAGATCACTGCGGTTTCTGACGCGGTTGAAGCGCTGGAAGGCACCGGGATTCCGGTTATCGCTGATGGCGGTATCCGCTTCTCGGGCGATATCGCTAAGGCGATAGCCGCAGGTGCAAGCGCGGTCATGGTTGGCTCAATGCTGGCGGGTACCGAAGAATCTCCGGGCGAAATCGAGCTGTATCAGGGCCGTTCATTCAAATCCTACCGTGGCATGGGTTCGCTGGGCGCAATGTCCAAAGGCTCCTCTGACCGTTACTTCCAGACCGACAACGCGGCGGACAAACTGGTACCGGAAGGGATTGAAGGCCGTGTGGCTTACAAAGGCCGTCTGAAAGAGATCGTTCACCAGCAAATGGGTGGCCTGCGCTCCTGTATGGGTCTGACCGGTTGTGCTACCATCGACGACCTGCGCACCAAAGCAGAATTTGTCCGCATCAGCGGCGCCGGTATTTCGGAAAGTCACGTTCACGATGTGACGATCACCAAAGAGTCCCCGAACTACCGTATGGGGTCATAACATCGCTGAACCCCACGCCCGGCTTAGCCGGGCGTTTTACTCCTTCTCCCTGAATTTGTTATATCGCCCTGGAATAGCCCAATGACGACGGAAAATATTCATAAACATCGCATTCTGATCCTTGATTTCGGCTCGCAGTACACGCAGCTGGTTGCACGCCGCGTGCGTGAGCTGGGCGTCTACTGTGAACTGTGGGCGTGGGATGTCACCGAAGAGCAGATCCGCGGGTTCAACCCGAACGGCATCATCCTTTCTGGTGGCCCGGAAAGCACCACCGAGCACGCAAGCCCACGTGCGCCTGAGTATGTCTTCAATGCGGGCGTGCCGGTGCTGGGCGTGTGCTACGGCATGCAGACCATGGCAATGCAGCTGGGTGGCAAAGTGGAAGGCTCTAACGAGCGTGAATTTGGCTATGCACAGGTTGAAATTGCCTTGCAGAGCGCACTGACCCGTGGCATCGAAGATTCCCTGAGCGCAGATGGCAAGCCGCTGATGGATGTCTGGATGAGCCACGGCGACAAAGTGTCTGCTATCCCGGCTGATTTCGTCACCGTTGCCAGCACGGATTCCTGTCCGTTCGCGATTATCGCCAACGAAGAGAAGCGTCTGTACGGCGTGCAGTTCCACCCGGAAGTGACGCATACCCGTCAGGGCCTGCGTCTGCTGGAGCGTTTTGTTCGCGATATCTGTGAATGTGAAGCGCTGTGGACACCGGCAAAAATCATCGAAGACACCGTTGAGCGTCTGCGTGAGCAGGTGGGCAACGACAAAGTTATCCTCGGCCTGTCAGGCGGTGTGGATTCCTCTGTGACCGCGATGCTGCTGCACCGCGCCATTGGCGACCGCCTGACCTGCGTGTTCGTGGATAACGGCCTGCTGCGTCTGAACGAAGCCGAGCAGGTAATGGATATGTTCGGTGACCACTTCGGTCTGAACATCATTCACGTTGCCGCTGAAGACCGTTTCCTGGATGCGCTGGCTGGCATCGACGAACCTGAAGCGAAGCGTAAGACCATTGGTCGCGTCTTCGTTGAAGTGTTCGACGAGCATGCCACCATGCTGCAGGACGTGAAATGGCTGGCGCAGGGCACCATCTATCCGGACGTGATCGAGTCTGCTGCATCTGCCACCGGCAAAGCGCACGTGATCAAGTCGCACCACAACGTGGGTGGACTGCCGAAAGAGATGAAGCTGGGTCTGGTTGAGCCGCTGAAAGAGCTGTTCAAAGACGAAGTGCGCAAAATCGGCCTGGAATTGGGTCTGCCTCACGACATGCTGTTCCGTCACCCGTTCCCGGGCCCTGGTCTGGGTGTTCGCGTGCTGGGCGAAGTGAAGAAAGAGTACTGTGACCTGCTGCGTCGTGCGGATGCCATCTTCATTGAAGAGCTGCATAAAGCCGACCTGTACAACAAGGTCAGCCAGGCGTTCACCGTGTTCCTGCCAGTGCGTTCCGTTGGCGTGATGGGCGATGGCCGTAAATACGATTGGGTTGTTTCTCTGCGTGCGGTAGAGACCATCGACTTTATGACCGCGCACTGGGCGCACCTGCCGTATGAATTCCTCGGCCGCGTCTCTAACCGCATCATCAACGAAATCAACGGCATCTCCCGTGTGGTTTACGATATTTCAGGTAAACCACCGGCGACGATTGAGTGGGAATAGCGCTCAGCTAACCCGTTCTGAACGTTGAAACTAAAGCCCGCGTAATCGCGGGCTTTTTTATGTCCGTTATCAGGCTGCTGGGCGGAGCCAGACCGGTTAGTGGATCAGGAAAATCGTCGCCAGACCGAGGAAAATAAAGAAGCCGCCGGTGTCGGTCAGCGCGGTGATTAATACGCTGGAACCGACTGCGGGATCCCTTTTGAATTTGGTCATCATCAACGGGATAAGCACGCCCATTAACGCGGCCAGCAACAGATTCAGCACCATCGCCAGCATCATCACGCCGCCCAGCGCCGGATTGCCGTACATCGCCCAGGTGACGCCGCCCATAATGCCTCCCCAGAACACTCCGTTAATCAGCGCGACGCCAAGCTCACGGCCAATCAGGAAGGAGAAGTTGCCCGGTTCGACCTGGTGCAATGCCAGAGCACGGACAATCATAGTAATGGTCTGATTACCGGTATTGCCGCCGATGCCCGCGACAATCGGCATCAGTGCCGCAAGGGCGACGATTTGCGAAATGGTGCCTTCAAATAATCCAATCACCCGTGAGGCGACAAACGCGGTACACAGGTTAACGGCCAACCAGGTCCAGCGCGTGCGCACCGATTTACGGACCGGCGCGAACACGTCCTCATCCGGGTTTACCCCACCCATTTTACGGATGTTGCTGTCGTTCTCTTCGTTGACCAGGTCGACCACATCTTCAATGGTCACGCGGCCCATTAACTTGCCCTTGGCATCGATAACCGCCGCAGAGATCAGGTTATAACGTTCGAAGGCCCCGGCGGCATCTTCCGCCTTATCATCGATGCGGAAGGTGGTCGGTTTGTCGTTCATCACTTCATGAACCATCTTCTTCGGCTTGTTCAGCAGAATGTCAGTCAGCGCCAGCTCACCTAACAGGGTGTTGTGCTCATCGGTGATAAACAGCTTATCGGTGCCATCAGGAATGGATTTTTTACGCCGCAGGTAACGCTGCACGGTGGCAAGGGTCACGTCGGCAGGCATGGTGATCAGCTTGAAGTCGGTGATGCGACCGACGCGGTCGCGATCGAAATCCATGACTTCAAGCACGCGGGAGCGTAACGCCGGATCCAGAGAGGTCAGCAGTCGGCCGGTTAAATCCCGCGAGAGATATTTTGACAGGTAAACCTGCTCATCAATATCCAGCGGGGCGATGGCGCGCAGCAAATCGCGGTCGCTCATCTCTTCGATCAGGCTGTCCCAGACGCTTTCAGAGGCTTCGACCAGCACCATCCCGCGGCGCTCGGTGTCAATCAGATGCCACAATGCCAGGCGTTCATCTTCCGGCAGGGCTTCCAGCAGGTCAGCAATATCCGCAGCGTGCAGCAGGGGAATATACTGCCTGATCTCTTCCGCCTGTTCCTCGTGCGCCCTGGCCTCGGCAGGTGTTTCATTTAGCGGACGTTCAAGCAGCGTATCGACCAGATCGCCGTCATTTAACAGCAGATTGAGGATACGGCCACGGATTTCAGCAAGTTGCTGGGCATGGGATAAGGCTACAGACATAAAAATTCCCTTGTGTCTGGCAAAAGACGAGCGAGACGGTAAGTATTGCTCAAATCAGGCAAAAGAGTGAGAGAAGTCGCATTTTTATAGCAACTCCCTGGGGGGAATACGATGGCAGAGCCGATTATTTCGTTATGACGGTAGGCACAGCAACGTCCTGATTTTTTTGCTGATGATGTTTGATGGCACCGGGCACCACAAAAATTAACCGTCCCACTAAGATAATAAAGCTCACCAGCAATATAATTCGGGTCATATGGCTGGTTTTACGACGTTTTCTAAATGACATAGCGCTATTCACGCATCGGTTCCTGAAAAAAGCCCGCAGGCATTAATACAATTTAGGCACAGCCAGCCCAGCAGGTCAACGTTGAGGCTGCGCGCGGGCCAACAGATTGCGCCAAATCAGATTTTGACAAGGCTAAACGATCATTTGCTTAAACGTGTCGGCATTAACGACAGCAAATCAGCCAGGTTTGATTTAAATCAATTTTTACTTAACTGCTGACTTTACTATAACCGAATCCGACCCCGAGAAACGTGCAAAGACCTGTTATGGCCTGACGTTTTTGCCACCCTGTCGAGCACCATGAATATCACACACTGGATCTCCCGCTTCAGCCAAAGCGCCTTCGGGTTGCCCCTGATTTTACCGTTGCTGCTGATGCCGCTTTCCACCCAGCTCTCCATCCGGCTGGTGGTTGAAGGCGGCTATGTCTATCTGATCTATCTGCCACTGGCCATGTACCTTGCCATGCTGTTGGTTTTTGACTGGCGAGCGATGCCGGGAATTGCGCTGGTGCTGAGCCTGTACTATTTCTCGCGCTTTAGCCCGCTGCCCGCCGCGCTGATTATTAGCGTTACGCTTGCCGTGCTGGCGCTGGGTATGAAGGGCTATAAACTCCATGCTGGCCGGCGCGGTAAGGCGGATTATGGTGGCCTGAGCCTGGCACAGGTGCGTTTGCTTTGGCTGGCTTTTCTGATGCCAACCCTGTTCGTCTTTGGTATGCAGGGCGTGGCAACCACGGGCGTGGTCGCGCTGGATGGCACGGTTTTTACCCCCGGCTTATTCACTCTGCACACGCTGCTTAATTATCAATCCGTACTGCTGTCCTGCGTGACGATGGTGCAGATTTACTACTTTGCTATCCGTTGCATCCGCAAGCCGCGATTTATTCGGGTGATTTACTGTCGGCTTACCCATCAACGGGCGGCCAATCTCCACCCGTATGAGTGTGTGGCATGGCTCTCGCTGGTGGCGTTTCTGCTGGTGATGTTGCTGCTGATGCAGCAAAGCGAAGACAACCTGTTGGCCAGCGATTATGGCCTTCCTTTGCTGCTGCCGCTGATGCTGTGGTCGGCAATGCGGTTTGGTTACCTCTTCACGTCATTGAGTTGGGCCGTGCTGCTGGTGGTGCTGTACCAGTTACGCGACCGGTTTCTCTGTCCTGAGACCGAGCCTTACCATCTGGCGGTGATGTCGGCGAACCTGCTGGTATTCAGTCTGACGATCCTGATGATGGCGGCGATCAGTACCCGCCAGCGGCGGATCTTAATCAAAACCAGGCTGGCTGCCTTAAGCGATCCGGTTTTCAACCTACCCAATCTGCGCGCACTCAGCGCGGATTTGAATGAAATCCCACTGACTCTTCTGTTTTACCTGAGCATCCCGGAACTCGACAGGCTCAGCCGTATGTATGGATTACGGTTGCGCATCCAGTACAAGCGCAGCCTGGCGAACTATCTGCTCAATGACCTGCAGCCGGGCGAGGATGTCTACCAGCTGCCCGGCTTTGATCTGGCGATCAGGCTTAATTACACCGCTCGTCAGCAGCGTATAGAAAGCATTGAGGCCAGTCTGAAGGCGTTCCATCTGCGCTGGGAAGGTCTGCCGATCCATCCCGATATTGGCATCAGTTATTGCACCGTCCGGCGCCCGGTGACGCATCTTTACGAGCTGTTGGGCGAGATGAGTGCCATGGCCGAACAGTCGCTCAGAACCGGCATCGCGGAAAGCTTGCTGCGTAATAACAGTCTGCCGGTTCAGCGCCGGATCGCGGAAAAGGTGGCGGTGATGGATGAGATCCGCGACAGGTTGCGAAACCAGGGCTATCCGATCCTGGCACAGCGGGTACAGGGCGTGCGGGGAGATGATTACTACGACCTTACGCTCAGCATGCAGGACAGCTCAGGACAAACGCTATCCCCGGAGAAACTGGATGAGCTAGGGTTGAGCTGGGAAGTGGATCGTTGGACCCTCGAGCACGTGCTGGCCTTTGCCGACCGGCAGCGTGATCGGCTTGCAGTCAGCCGTTTTGCCGTGACCCTGTTTATCTCCAGCTTGTGCCGGCCCACGCTGGCCAAAGAGATCAAAGGGTATCTGGAGCTTTATGACCTGCAGCCCTGGCAGTTGATTATCCAGGTGGCGGATTCGCCGCTGATGAATCAAGCCAGATGGGGCGGGCGTTCAGCTTTACAGCTGCTGCAACTGGGCTGTCGGGTAGTGGTCACTGATTTTGGCAGTGAGTTTGCCGGCTACGCCAGGCTGAAAGAGTTGGAAGGCGATATGCTGAAAGTGGACGCGCGCTTTATCAGCAGCATGCTGCAGGACTGCCTGAATTATCAGGTGATAGCGGCAATCTGTGCGCTGGCACAAAGTAAGCGCATGGGCGTTATTGCCTGTGGCGTAAATTCACTGGAAACAGAACAGGCGCTGCGCCAGCTCGGAGTGGATTATTTTCAGGGGGAAGCGATCGGTGCGGCAAGGCCGTTGCAGGAAATGATTCAGGCCGGCGTGGAGAAGTGATGTAGCCAGCCTGAATCCGCAGAGATTAGTCTTTCGTGATCTCTTTCTGTGCCAGCAAGGTGGCAAAGCGCAGCGAAATACGATTGCCGTGCTCGTCAGTACGATGCAGCTGACCGACGTGCTCGTTGTATTTCAGGATGTGCCATTTGCGGTAGTAATCGCTAAGCTCACCGGATTTGAAGGCGAAAGGGAAGCCCTGATCGCACGGATAATCGTCGGTATCCATCGCCGCAACAATCAGGTTATAGCCGCCTTTGACCGTGCTGGCCTGCATATCGGCAATCAACTGCTGGATGGTTTCCGGCTGCAAAAACATCATCACCACGGTAGACAGTACAAAATCCCAGCCGCCGTTGAAACGCAGATCGTTGAGATCTTTTTCTGCGGTCTCGATCCCGGTCAGCTGCTCATCGGCAATAATCTGGTTCAGCCGCGCCAGGCTGGCCGGATTATTATCCCATCCGGTAACCTCAAACCCTTTCAGGTTGAGGTAAAGCGAATTTCGGCCACTGCCGCAGCCAACGTCCAGCGCCCGCCCAGGCGCGATCAGTTGCAGGGCTTCCAGCACCTCAGAATGGGTCGGGGAAAGCTGATATTTTTCGGTGTAGTAGTCATCGGGCCTGACAATCATGGCTTGTTCTCTTCCTGAATCGTTAACTGCCAGCCAGTAACCTCTTTCCAGTAGCTTTGCTCGCGTTCTAAATCGAGCTGTACCAGGTTGTTCTGGCTGAAATAGTCGACCGGGAAAGTCAGCGTCCAGTGGCCATCATCCGTATCCAGTTTCAGCACGTCCGGCGTGTTGGTGGCCTGACGCTGATTATTCAGCAGCGTGGCAAGGCGCAACAGGAACACTAACGGCAGGAACTGCTTTTTCTTGAACAGGGTAAGACGAGGCATTTCATCGACTTTCACCGCTTTACGGTGGAAGCGTACCAGGGTTGCCAGCAGCGTTTGTTGATCCTGGTTAAAGCCCGGCAGATTGGTATTTTGCAGGATATACGCGGAGTGGCGCTGCATGCCGCTGTGGTTGATGGTCAGTCCGACTTCATGCAGCATCGCGGCCCATTTCAGCATGGCTGACAGCTGTGGATTGGTCAGCTTCGGATTCTGTTCGCGCCATTGAAGGTAGAGTTTTTCGGTGGTTTCCAGCACGCGTCGCGCCTGGTCGCTGTCGATGGCATAATGATTGGCCAGACTTTGCGCGGTCCGGCTACGAATATCCTGATGACGGAACCGACCTTCCATTTCATACAGCACGCCTTCACGCAGCGCGCCGTCCGACAGACGCAGTTCGCGAATGGCCAGCGCATCGAACACGCCGCTGAGGATGGCTAAGCCCGGCACAAACACCGCTTTGCGCTCTTCAGACAGGCCTGGCAGGCTCAGGGCATCAAACGATTTATGTTTGATCACTTCGTCGTACAGCATCTCAATGCGTTCAGGCGTGATGAGCTTCTCTTTCTCACCCATCGCCAGCAACACTTCACAGGCGGCTTTGATGCTGCCAGACGCGCCGAGGGCAAACTGCCAACCTGTCAGGCGATATTGCCAGGCCATGGTTTCCAGCTTTTGCGCAGCGGCCAGGCGGGCACGGCGGAAATTCTCTTTGCTGATCACGCCGCCAGGGAAGTAGAGGTTAGCAAAACTGACGCAGCCCATGCGGCGGCTCTCGACCAGCTTGGGCTCGAAGTCTTCCCCGATGACCATTTCCGTTGAGCCGCCGCCGATATCAATGACCAGCTTGCGTCCTTTCTCCGGCTGCGTGTGCTCGACGCCCATAAAGATCAGACGGGCCTCTTCATTGCCGGAAATCACCTCAATCGGGTAGGGGATGACATCGGCGGCACGACGCAGAAAATCTTCGGCGTTTACCGCTTCACGCAGCGTGTGAGTACCCACGATGGTCACATTGGCCGGGCTGAAACCCTGCAAACGTTCGGCAAACAGCGCCAGGCAGCTTAACCCGCGCTCAATCGCCTCTTCGCCCAGCACGTTATTGTGATCCAGGCCGTCGGCCAGATGAACCCGCTGTTTCAACCTGCCGAGCACCTGCATGGCACCATCCACCACGCGGGCAATCACCATATGAAAACTGTTCGAGCCCAGGTCGATTGCGGCGAATTCCTGCGGTTTGGGCGTATTTTTCTGGGATATTGGCATAGTGAGTTAGTCAGGTTGTTCCAGAGATTTAATGTAATCGTAAATAGCCAGCTGGGCGCGCACTTTGCGGCGATTGCCGCGCGGAACATACTTATTGCTCAACTCTTTGTCTACGAAGCGCGCTTTAAGCGTATCACTTAACAGGATGCCAATAATATCCAGCACCCGCTGTTTCAGAATAGGGTCAAGAATGGCGACGGCCACTTCGATACGGTAATCGATGTTGCGGGTCATCCAGTCAGCCGAGGAGAGATAGACTTTTTTGTCGCCACCGTTATCAAAAATATAGACGCGATCGTGCTCAAGGTAGCGGTCAACAATACTAATTACGCGGATATTTTCACTGATGCCTTCCAGATTAGGGATCAGCGAGCACATGCCACGGATCAGCAGATCGACCTTCACGCCGACGCTGGAAGCGGTATACAGCCTGTCGACCAGGCCTTTATCCACCAGATTGTTCACTTTAAGCGTGATGCCAGCCTGAATGCCTTTCTGCGCATTGGCGATCTCATTATCGATCAGCTGATACAGCATCTGGCGCGAGTTCTGTGGCGAAACCATCAGATGCTCGAAGGTGACCGGGCGATAAGGGTTTTCAATAAAGTTAAACACCCGGCGCACTTCGTTAGTGATACGCGCATCGGCGGTCAACAATGAGTAGTCGGTATAAATACGCGCGGTTTTTTCGTTGAAGTTACCGGTGCCGATATGGGCATAACGGGCAATCTCGCCGTTTTCACGCCGTGAGATTAAGAACAGCTTGGCGTGAATTTTCAGTCCAGGAGCCGAGAAAATCACGTGTACGCCGGCTTCCGTCAGGCGTTTGGCCCAGTGAATATTCGCTTCTTCATCAAAGCGCGCCTGCAGTTCCACCACCACGGTGACTTTTTTGCCGTTATAGGCCGCATGGATCATCGCGTCGATAATGCGCGAGTTCTTGGCGACACGGTAAATATTGATTTTGATGGCTAACACCGCCGGGTCAAACGACGCCTGACGCAGCAGTTCCAGCACATGCTCAAAGGTGTGGTACGGGTAATACAGCAGCACATCGCGATTACGGATGGCATCGAAGCCGTTGCGGAAACGGTCGAACCAGATGTGGCGCAACTGCGGCAGCGGTTTGTTAACCAGATTGGCCTTGCCGACGTTCGGGAAGGTAATAAAGTCTTTAAAGTTATGGTAACGGCCGCCCGGCACAATGGAGTCGTAGTTGGTGATGTTCAGCTTTTTGCTCAGCATCTCAACCATCGCATCCGGCATATCACGCTGATAAACGAAGCGCACCGGCTCGGCGGTTAAACGCTGCTTCAGGCTGGAGGACATCAGTTCCAGCAGGCTGGATTCCATCTCGGTGACCAGATCGTATTCGGCATCGCGCGTCATCTTCATCGAGTAGGCATTTAGCGCATCGTAATCAAAGAAGCCGCGGAAAATATCGCCCAGGCAATAGCGCAAAATATTGTCCAACAGGATCATCGGTTTGCGGCGGCGCGGCGTTTCCGGCGGCAGGTTGACGAAGCGCGGCACCTTGTCTGACGGGATTTCCAGCAGCGCATAGCTGATCTGATCGCCACGGATGATCTCTACCGCCAGATAGGTGTAGTCATCCTTCAGAAACTCAATCAAGTCGGTGTCGTGATTGACCAGAATCGGCGTGATGTGCTGACGCAGTTGGTGTTTGAAATAGTGGCGCAACCAGCTCTGCTGGTTTGGCGAAAGCTGGCGCTCGTTAATCAGGAAGATCTGATTACGGGCCATCTCCAGCAGCAAATCATTGTACAGGCCGTCGAATTCCTGGTCCGCTTTCAACACCCTGGCCTGAATTTTTTTCAGTAAGTGGCGCGGGGTATTGGGAATGCCTTGCTCTTCGCCAATCAGAATGCGGCGTTTCAGGTCGGCGAAGCGGACTTTATAGAACTCCTCCAGGTTATTGGAGTAAATGCCTAAAAAGCGCATACGCTCAATCAGGGGGTTGGATTTATCTGCCGCTTCCTGGAGAACGCGCTCATTGAACGATAACCAGCTCAATTCTTTTTCTATATACAGCTTTTCCTGACCCATTTTTACTCCGTATGAAGATCCTGCCCTTGACCGGCCATTGTCTCACTTCATTATGGCGAGAGTATGGCAGGAAAGTCCAACGGACATTGTTGATTGTCTTATTAACCACATACGGGCAACATAGCGGCTTCAACGCCCACAGGAAAGCACTTAACGCATGAGTTCGACCCCCATTCCCGCCCAGTTCAACGACCGGCGCCGTCAATTTATTGATCGGCTGACTCGCCGCGTCGTCAGAGTCTGCGGGCTGGCGATCCTGCTGGTGATGCTGCTGCTGTTTGTCTGGCTGCTGTGGGTGGTGGTGCCGCTGTTCTCGTCACCGTCGATTGGCAGTGCGCAAACCATCAGGCTGCCCGTCTCAACACCGTCAGTGGCGCTGGGGATGGATACCCGACAAAAGTGGGCATGGCGAATTGACCGCCAGGGACAGGGCATGTTTATCCCGCTTGATGCACAGCCGCCGTCAGTGGCCTTTCCGCTTGCCGCTGGCGAAGTCAGTGCCGTGACGTCCGCCGATAATGGCAGCGTGTTGCTGCATAGCGCCAGCGGGCTGGTGCTGGTTCAGCCACAGCTAACCGTCAGCCACGATGAACCGGTGTGGAAGTTCCCGCTCGGCGATCGACCGTTAGCGGGCAGCGATGCCAATGCAACGGTCATGAGCCTGTCCCATGCCGACGATCGCTGGCTGATTGCTCAGGGCAGTGCGCAGCAGATCACGCTGTTGCGGTATGCGGCAGGCGCAGCGCCTGAGAAATTCACGCTTGTGGTGCCGGACATCAATCAACTGCTGCTTTCCCCGGATGGCAAACTGCTGTTCGGCGTCGCCGGCAATATTCTCCGCGTCTGGCGGATCGCCCCGGACGGGCCGGTTCTGCGCGATACGCGCACCTTAACCAGCGCACCCCATCGAATTGCCTTACTGAGCGGCGGAAGCTCGTTGCTGTTGTCCGATGCCAATGGGATTGCGCAGTGGTTTGATATCGCCAGCGAAACCGGGCCGCATTTGCAGCCTATCCGCCAGTTTGCCGGAGCAGAAGATCGCGGGCTGCTGTTCAGCGAGGCGCATCGGCGGGTATTTGCCACGCTCAGCCCCGCCGGTGAACTCAAGCTGTATGCCAGTAAGCAAAGAGGCGCGATTTTGTCACGCCAGCTGGCTGCCAATGCCGAAAATGGCGCATTTTCGCCGCAGGGTGATGGTTTGCTGCTGGAGCACGGCGGCATGTTGCAGCACTACAAAATTGATAACCCGTGGCCCGATATCAGCTGGCGAAACCTCTGGCAAAAAGTCTGGTATGAACACTATCCATCGCCCGATTACGTCTGGCAATCGACCTCGGCTAATGACGAATATCAGGGCAAATTCAGCCTGGTCCCGATGGTGATGGGAACATTGAAAGCGGCTGGCCTGGCGATGCTGTTTGCCACGCCGCTGGCACTGGCTGCGGCAATGTATACCGCCTGGTTTATGGCGCCGGGTTTACGGCGCTGGGTGAAACCGGCGATAGAGATGATGGGCGCATTGCCCAGCGTGGTCATCGGCCTGATTGCCGGGCTGTGGCTGGCCCCGCTACTGGCTGACAAACTGCTCGGCGTGCTGCTGTTGCCGCTAATGCTGGCTGGCGTCCTGCTTTTATGCAGTTGGGCCTCGCTGAAACTGCCTGCGCGCTGGCGTCGCCGCCTGTGTGATGAAGGGCGTGAAATCTGGATCCTGCTGCCGCTAATGCTGCTGACCGGCGTCTTCTGCCTGGGGTTGCTGCCCGCCATTGAGCACAGCCTGTTTGGCCAGGGTCTGGCCGACCGTTTCAGCAGCGGCTATCAGCAACGTAACTTATTGATTGCCGGCGTGGCGATGGGCTTTGCGCTGGTGCCGTTAATATTCACCCTGGCGGAAGATGCCATCTTCAGCGTGCCGGCATCGCTAGGGCAGGGCTCACTGGCGCTTGGTGCAACGCAGTGGCAAACGCTCACTCGCGTGGTGGTGCCGGGCGCCTCTTCCGGCATTTTCGCCGCCCTGATGATCGGCTTTGGTCGGGCGCTGGGTGAAACGATGATTGTATTGATGGCAACCGGCAACACGCCGGTCACCGAAGGCGGTTTATTACAGGGCGTGCGCAGCCTGGCGGCTAACGTGGCGATTGAAATGCCCGAGGCGGCTGCCGGAAGCGGTCACTACCGCATCCTGTTCTTAAGCGCGCTGGTGCTGCTGGTGTTTACCCTGACGGTAAATACCCTGGCTGAACTGATCCGCCAGCGCCTTCGCCGGCGTTACAGTCAGCAGGAGGAGACGTTATGAGTGGAGTGATGAACAATCACCGCTGGCGCTGGCTGACCGGTGGCGCGGTGGCGGTCAGCCTGCTGGCGTTTATTTTGCTGATCGCTCTGCTTGCCTGGCAGGGCATGAAGTATTTCTGGCCGCATCCGGTTACGCTGTATACGGTTCAGCAAACGGTCGGCACCACGCAGATGCTGGGTGAAGTTGCCCAGTCACAGACGGTTTCCCGCCAGCAGCTTGAGGAGAGTGGCCGCGTGTTGCCAGCCGGGCTGCCGCAAGAGCTGACCCGCTATCTGATTAAAACCGGCAACCGCGATTTCGCCGCGTCCGATTTTCACAGCATCTTAAGCAGCCAGATTGTGTCCAGCGAGCAGCCTACCGGGGTGATCGCGCTGCAACGTCGTACCGGCGGCATGGCGTACGGCTGGTTCGACGGCCTGCTGGAGAACGGTCAGCCGCTGGTGGCGCGCAATATGATGCGTACCTTGCAGCAGCGAATTAAACAGTCGCAACAGCATATGTCGCAGGCGGAGAAAATCCGCCGGGTGAGCATGGCCAGGCTGAACAGCGAACTGGAGCAGCTGGCGCAGCAACAGCGGCATCTTCAGCAACAGCACCAGTACACGGCGCAGGCACAGTCGATCCATCAGGCGGACAGTGCCGAGCTGCAGCGTCAGTTTGTGCAAAAAGCCCAGCAGCTCAGCGACCTGAATGATGAAAGCAGCAGCACGGTGCTGATCCTGCGGGATGCTCAGGGCCAGCAGCACCGCATTGCGATGAACGAGATCCTCGGCGCCTGGTATCCCAATGCGATGAGCTACGGCGAGAAATGGCTGCATTTGGCCTGGCAGATCTGGCACTTTGTCAGCGGCACCCAGGGCGACAGCCTGGGCGAAGGCGGCGTGTTCCCGGCAATATTTGGCACCGTGCTGATGGTGCTGCTGATGTCGATCGTGGTGATGCCGCTGGGGGTGATCGCGGCGATCTGGCTGCATGAATATGCCGGAAACGGCCTGATGACCCGGCTGGTGAGGATTGCGGTGGTGAACCTGGCGGGCGTGCCTTCGATTGTTTACGGCGTGTTTGGCCTCGGCTTCTTTGTCTGGCTGGTGGGCGGCAGCCTCGACAAGCTGTTCTTTGCCGATGCCTTGCCCGACCCTACCTTTGGCACGCCTGGCCTGCTGTGGGCCTCGCTGACGCTGGCATTGCTGACGCTGCCGGTGGTGATTGTCGCCACCGAAGAAGGCCTGTCGCGTATTCCTAAATCCCTGCGTCAGGGCTCGCTAGCCTTAGGGGCCACCCAGGCGGAAACGCTGTGGCACGTGACCCTACCGCTGGCCGTTCCTGCGATGCTGACCGGCCTGATCCTCGCCGTGGCGCGCGCAGCAGGGGAGACCGCGCCGTTGATGCTGGTGGGCGTGGTGAAAATGGTGCCAGAACTGCCGATCGATGCGGTGTTTCCTTATTTGCATCTGGACCGTAAATTTATGCACCTTGGATTCCAGATATACGATCTGGCTTTCCAGAGCCCGAATGCTCAGGCGGATCGTCCGCTGGTCTTTGCCACCGCGTTGTTGCTGGTAACGATAATTCTGGCGCTGAACCTGCTGGCGATGGTGTTACGGCATCGCCTGCGGGAACGCTATCGCGCCCTGATGAACTGATGGTGAGAGAAAAATGGTGAAGTCCGATTTGCTGGAAAGCACGCTTGAGCTGGAGAACCTGTCGCTGTGGTATGGCGAAAAGCAGGCGCTGAATGAGATCAACCTGCGGATCCCAAAAAATCGCATCACCGCGCTGATTGGCCCTTCCGGTTGCGGAAAATCGACGCTGTTACGCAGCCTGAACCGGATGAACGAACTGATAGATGGCTGCCGCACCGAAGGCGATATCCGGCTGAATCAGCAGTCGATCCTCGGCAGCAGTCAGGACTTATCCTCGCTACGTCGGCGCGTTGGCATGGTGTTCCAGCGGCCCAACCCGTTTCCGAAAACCATCTATGAAAACATCGTTTATGGCCTGCGCCTGCAGGGCGTTCGCGATCGGCGGGTGCTGGATGAAGCGGTTGAGCGGGCGTTGCGGGCGGCGGCGCTGTGGGGCGAAGTGAAGGATAACCTGTGGCAGAATGCGCTGACGCTGTCCAGCGGTCAGCAGCAACGGTTGGTGATCGCCCGTGCCATTGCGATTGAACCGGAAATTTTGCTGCTGGATGAACCAACCTCGGCGCTGGATCCGATTTCGACGCTGGTGATTGAAGAGCTGATGAGCAGCCTGAAGCAGCACTTCACGCTGATTCTGGTAACGCACAATATGCAGCAGGCCGCGAGGGTGTCAGATTACACCGCGTTTATGCATCAGGGGAGTGTGGTGGAGTTTGGCGAGACTGACGAACTGTTTACCACGCCGCGCCAGCGTCGCACGGAAGATTACATTACCGGCCGCTACGGCTAATAAAAAAGGGGGAGATCGACGATCTCCCCCTTAATATGCGCTACGACAAGCTAGTCGCCAGCATGCCCTTCTTCAGGCAGCTTTTCACCGTCCAGCCACGCCGCATCATCACGCATCGCCAGTCTGCCATCGACAAACCAACTGACCACCAGCGGATAAATAGCGTGCTCCTGATGCTGAACGCGGGCGTTCACATCCTCTTCGCTGTCTTCTGCAAACACCGGCACCTTCGCCTGAAGGATCACCGGGCCGCCGTCCAACTGCTCGGTAACGAAATGCACCGAGGTGCCGTGCTCTTCATCGCCATTTTCAATCGCCTGGCGGTGAGTGTGCAGACCCGGGTATTTCGGCAGCAGGGAAGGGTGGATGTTCAGCATGCGTCCGGCATAGTGCTGGACGAAGGCCGGGCTGAGGATCCGCATGTAACCGGCCAGCACCACTAAATCGGGCGCATAAGCATCGATTTCCAGCATCAGCTGGCGATCGAACGCTTCACGGTCAGCAAACTGGGAAGCGGCGAGCGCATGGGCCGGAACACCGGCCTCACGCGCGCGGGTCAGACCGTACGCGTCCGACTTGTTGCTGAACACGGCAGCGACGCTGCCGTGGATCTGGCCTTGCTGGCAGGCATCCAGGATTGCCTGAAGATTGCTTCCCTGGCCGGAAACCAGCACGACTAGCCGTTTCATGCGTTAATGACCACACGCTCTTCAGAATCGGACGCTTTGATCACGCCGATTTTCCAGGCTTTTTCGCCCGCGTCAGTCATCAGCTGTACCGCTTTATCAGCTTCGTCTGCGCTGAGGGCGATTAACATGCCCACGCCGCAGTTAAAGGTGCGGTACATCTCAAAGCGGCTGACGTTGCCCGCTTCCTGCATCCAGCCGAAGACGGCCGGCCACTGCCAGCTTGACTCTTCAATCACCGCCTGGGTGTTGTCTGGCAGCACGCGTGGGATATTTTCCCAGAAGCCGCCACCGGTCAGGTGAGCAATCGCGTGAACATCAACCTGTTCGATCAGGCTGAGGATGTTCTTCACATAGATGCGGGTAGGTTCCAGCAAATGATCGGCCAGCGACTTGCCTTCCAGCTGCGTCGTTTCCGGATTGGTGTTGCTGACTTCCAGAATTTTACGTACCAGCGAGTAGCCATTGGAGTGCGGGCCGCTGGAGCCGAGGGCAATCAGTACGTCGCCGTCCTGAACTTTGCTGCCATCGATGATTTCTGATTTTTCAACCACGCCAACGCAGAAGCCTGCCACGTCGTAATCTTCGCCGTGGTACATGCCCGGCATCTCTGCGGTTTCGCCGCCGACCAGCGCACAGCCAGACTGCGAGCAGCCTTCAGCAATGCCGGTGATCACGCTGGCTGCGGTGTCGACTTCCAGTTTGCCCGTGGCATAGTAATCCAGGAAGAACAGCGGCTCGGCGCCCTGAACCACCAAATCATTCACGCACATCGCGACCAGATCGATACCGATAGTATCGTGGCGTTTAAGGTCCATCGCCAGACGCAGCTTGGTGCCGACGCCGTCAGTGCCGGAAACCAGAATCGGCTCGCGGTATTTTTGCGGCAGCGCACAAAGGGCACCGAAACCGCCTAGTCCACCCATCACTTCCGGGCGACGAGTCTTTTTCACTACGCCTTTAATACGATCGACTAAAGCATTACCCGCGTCGATATCTACGCCGGCGTCTTTATAGCTGAGAGAGGTCTTATCGGTCACTGCGAAATCCCCACGCGGTTTGCGGTTGGTGGTATGGAAAATAAAGCGCGGCAATTCTAACAGCGCAGGCAAACGTTTGCGAGTGCCATCTTCAGACGCGTTGCGGATAACTGGATTTTAGCTAATTATTGACGGGTAGGGACGGTTTAATCAAAAGTTGCACTAAGTCATATGGCGTGGAGCGTAAATGGCGCTATAATCTCGCGATTTTTTTTTGCAGCTTAACACTCCGGGAGTACAACAATGAAGATCGTGGAAGTCAAACACCCGCTGGTCAAACATAAACTGGGTCTGATGCGTGAGCATGACGTAAGCACCAAACGTTTTCGTGAACTCGCCTCAGAAGTGGGAAGTCTGCTGACTTACGAAGCCACCTCTGATTTAGCCACCGAAACGGTGACCATTGAAGGCTGGAATGGTCCGGTAGAAATCGAGCAAATCAAAGGTAAGAAGATCACCGTTGTGCCGATCCTGCGTGCGGGACTGGGCATGATGGAAGGCGTACTCGAGCACGTGCCAAGCGCGCGCATCAGCGTTGTCGGTGTTTACCGCGATGAAGAGACGCTGGAGCCGGTCCCGTATTTCCAGAAGCTGGTTTCCAATATCGAAGAGCGCATGGCGCTGGTGGTGGATCCAATGCTGGCTACCGGTGGGTCAATGATTGCCACCATCGACCTGCTGAAAAAAGCCGGTTGTACCAGCATTAAAGTGCTGGTGCTGGTCGCCGCACCGGAAGGCATTGCCGCGCTGGAAAAAGCGCACCCGGATGTTGAGCTGTACACCGCGTCTATCGATCAGGGTCTGAATGAGAAAGGGTATATCATTCCGGGCCTCGGTGACGCAGGCGATAAGATCTTCGGCACCAAATAAGCCGTCATCAACGAGACAAGCCGACCGCAGAGTCGGCTTTTTAATGGGTAAAACAAGGGGTAATACTATGACACGTCGTGCAATTGGCGTCAGCGAGCGGCCACCGCTGCTGCAAACCATCCCACTCAGCTTCCAGCACCTGTTTGCGATGTTTGGCGCTACCGTGCTGGTGCCAATCCTGTTCCATATCAATCCGGCCACGGTATTGCTGTTTAACGGCGTCGGCACCTTGCTCTATCTCTTTATCTGTAAGGGCAAAATCCCGGCTTACCTCGGTTCAAGCTTTGCCTTTATTTCTCCGGTGTTACTGCTGTTGCCGCTCGGGTATGAAGTGGCGCTCGGCGGCTTTATTCTCTGCGGCGTGCTGTTCTGCCTGGTGGCGTTGATTGTCAAAAAAGCTGGCACCGGCTGGCTGGACGTGATGTTCCCACCGGCGGCAATGGGCGCGATTGTGGCGGTTATCGGGCTGGAACTGGCGGGCGTGGCGGCGAAAATGGCCGGACTGCTGCCCGCTGACGGCGCTTCCGTTGACAGCAAAACCATTATCATCTCGATGGTGACGCTGGGCGTAACGGTGTTTGGCTCGGTGCTGTTCCGCGGCTTTCTGGCGATTATCCCGATCCTGATTGGGGTGATTGCCGGTTATGCGCTCTCTTCGGCGATGGGCATTGTCGACTGGTCTTCGGTAGAAGCCGCGCACTGGTTCGCGCTGCCCACCTTCTATACGCCGCGTTTCGAATGGTATGCGATGTTAACTATCCTGCCGGCCGCGCTGGTCGTGATTGCCGAGCATGTCGGTCATCTGGTGGTCACCGCCAACATCGTGAAAAAGGACCTGTTGAAAGATCCGGGTCTGCATCGCTCGATGTTTGCCAACGGCATTTCTACGGTCATCTCCGGCTTCTTTGGATCCACGCCCAACACCACCTACGGTGAAAATATTGGCGTAATGGCCATCACCCGCGTCTACAGCACCTGGGTGATTGGCGGCGCGGCCATTCTAGCGATCCTGCTGTCCTGCGTCGGTAAACTGGCCGCGGTGATCCAGGCGGTACCGGTGCCGGTTATGGGCGGCGTATCACTGCTGTTATACGGCGTGATTGGCGCTTCCGGTATTCGCGTGCTGATTGAGTCGAAGGTTGACTATAACAAGGCGCAGAACCTGATCCTGACCTCGGTAATCCTGATTATCGGCGTGAGCGGCGCATCGGTGCATATCGGTGCGGCGGAGCTGAAAGGCATGGCGCTGGCCACCATCATCGGCATTCTGCTGAGCCTGATCTTCAAGGCGATCGGCCTGATCCGCCCTGAAGAAGTGGTGCTCGATCCGCAGGATCGCGATCGCCTGTAAGCGACGGCAATCCGGCCTGCGTTTATTAACAGAAGAAAGTTGTGATAAACTCCAGCCGGATTTTGCCCGATCAACACTGAGGTGCTTCTGAACACACCGGCACAGCTGTCTTTGCCCTTGTATTTGCCCGATGACGAAACCTTCGCCAGCTTCTGGCCGGGGGAAAACCCGTCGCTGATTGCCGCGCTGCAAAGTGCGCTGCAACAGGAGCACGGCAGCTATTTTTATTTCTGGTCGCGTGAAGGGGGAGGTCGCAGCCATTTGCTGCATGCCGCCTGCGCCGAGCTCTCCGCCCGTGGCGAGGCCGTCGGCTATGTGCCGCTGGATAAGCGCACCTGGTTTGTGCCGGAAGTGCTGGATGGCATGGAGCAGCTGCCGCTGATTTGCATCGACAATATTGAATGCATTGCCGGGGATGAACCCTGGGAAATGGCGATTTTCGATCTCTATAACCGCATTCTGGAAACCGGCCGCACCCGCTTACTGATCACCGCCGATCGTCCTCCCCGCCAGTTAAACCTCAAGTTAGCCGATTTGGCTTCCCGCCTCGACTGGGGGCAGATTTATCGCCTGCAGCCGTTATCCGATGAGGATAAGTTACAGGCGCTGCAGCTGCGGGCCAGACTGCGAGGTTTTGAACTACCGGAAGACGTGGGCCGTTTTCTGCTGAAAAGGCTGGATCGGGAGATGCGCACGCTGTTTGAAACGCTTGATAAGCTGGACCGCGCTTCAATCAGTGCCCAGCGTAAGCTGACCATTCCTTTTGTGAAAGAAGCGCTCGGTCTGTAGTTCGGCAACGGGCCGCTGCGTCAGCCCGCCCGGATTAGGATCGCATATAAGGCTTGAACCGCTGCTGTAACTGACGCAGCTGATCGATTCTCGCATCATATCTTGCCTGCTTCAGGCTACCCAACGGCACCGAGGCACTGGCACTGCTCAGACTTCTGATCGCCTGATCGAGCTGGCCGTTCAGCGCCAAACTCTCCGCTCTGGCCGCTTGCTCTTCGTCGGTTAATCCCTGATCGGCACTGGCCTGCGCCAGTAAATCCCAGCCGTTAGGATCGTCTTTGTGCGCCCAGGTATAGCGATTGAGAATCTTGCTGGCTTCGGCCGGCTGCTTCGCTTCAACATAGGCATTCGCCAGGTTGAGCTGAACCACCGCGCTGGCACTGACGCCTTTCGCGGCCAGCAGCATCGAGATTGCCTGCTGCGGCTGATTAAGCCCGATATCAATATCGCTCATAATATCCAGATACCAGACGTTGTCCGGCTGCTTTGCCAGTAACGGCGCAATGATTTTTTTGGCATTGGCGAAGCTTTTGGCCTGTAAAAACTGCACGGCTTTACCGTACTGTCCCGCCGCCTGCTCCCGCGTGTTGCCTTTATTCAGCGTATCCAGCAGATCATCGGTTAGCTGGTTTTGTCCGGTGGAATACATGCCCAGCGCGCGGACTTTCGCCATGTAATAGTCTTGTGACGACTGCACCACCACCGGCTTCATCTGGTTGGCGCGGTTGCGGGCATCCGACAGGCGGCTATCCGGTAACGGGTGCGTCAACAGGATCTCCGGCGGCTTGGAGGAGAAGCGGGACTGATCGGCCAGTTTTTGCAGGAAGTTCGGCATTGCTTCTGGATCAAAGCCCGAGCGCTGCAACACCTGAATGCCGATGCGATCGGCTTCCTGCTCGTTTTGTTGGGTAAAGCTGATCACCCCTTGCTGCGCGCCCGCCAGCGTTCCGCTTAACGCCGCCATGCCCGCCTGCGGGCTGGCCATGGCCAATAGGATCGAGCCCAGCGCACCCACCCAGGTCAGCGGGGCATTGCGCTGCTGCTCTTCCATCGCGCGCGCCAGGTGTCGTTGGGTGACGTGCGAGATTTCGTGCGCCATCACCGAGGCCAGCTGGCTTTCATTGTCGGTATAGCGGAAGAGGGCAGAGTGCAGCACCACATTGCCGCCAAAGAAGGCGAAGGCGTTAATTTCATCATTACGGATAAGGAAGAAGTGGAACGGCGTTTTTACCGACCAGGCGTGAGCGACCAGCCGTTGGCCTAACTGATTGATGTAGTCGTTTAACAGCGGGTCGTTGATCAACGGCGCGCTGCCACGCAGCTGGCGCACATAGAAGTCACCCATCTGCATTTCCTGGCCGATGGAAAGCGTATTGCCTGCCGTGGTACCGATATCCGGCAGATTGTCGCTGACGTCCGCTTTCAACGGCAGTGAAGCGGCCGAAAGAGAAAAGATGAGTGAGGCCAGAGCACACTTCTTCAATCTACTGATCATGCGGAATCCCATTCTGATGACGTCTTCTTTCGACCGACAGTCTGACCAAATGTTCTGGCAGCCGTGGGCAATCGTTGCACTTTTCGCAGGGTATCTTAATCACAAGTCAGTCGGAAGGAAACGGTTGCAACAGACGGTTACTGAATGATTTTCTGCAAAACGGCCATTATTGCCGTAAAAAATTGACTATCTCATCGCAAACCCCAATTACGCGGCTTAACGCACTTTGCTCTGAGCACAACAGGCAGCGCCTGATATTTCTGCTTTTACTGCGTCCCCGATCACAAATAAATTTTACCAATCGGCGAATCATAACTGTGCTTTCCTTAAAGTTAGGTAAATTTATTCAATTAATCTGATGATGGCATGGAATTTGATTAGGTTTAGTCCTAAAAATACCCCCAATGAACCGGGGAGTGAACGAGGTGTTTATTAGCATAATTGCTTTATTTGGACTGATATCAGAAATTAAATCGTGCCAATAATTAATTTATTTGTTAACTAACAGTACCATTAATAACTTAAGTTAAATTTTAATTCTGGATATTAACCATGACGATAAAAAATATACTCTATTTAATGGGCTGAGCACTGGCTGGATCTTTGCGCAACCTGTTGTAATCAGTAACTTTCAATATTTTTTTGATATTGCATAATATCAATGATTTCATCGCTAAACTAATTGCGCTCTTATGCTTTTTTCAGCCGCAAACAATTCGTCAAAGCTATGGTATAGATCCTGTTATCGCCGCAGTTGGCGACACTCTACAGCCTTTTTATCCGTGAGCCATCTGACTCGTTGCCCTGTTGCGGAGAGCATCCTATGCGTCCTGTCGTATCCTATTTAGTCATCGCTGTTGTAGCCGGTTTTGTCGGCGCCAGTTTTTCAAAGGCCCCCGATATTGCCGATAAAATCAGTGCCCGTTTTGGCACCCCGGCTGCCGATCCCGCAGGTTTCTGGTCAACTCCAACCATTGAGGGTTACGGCAAAATTCATTACGAATCAGACGTGGCGTATAAACCGGCTGTGGGTGAGAGTAATAAAATCGTTTTCCAGATCACCAAAGCGGAAAATGGCCCCAACGATCCTAATCTCGGCCTGGAGCGTGTTGCCAGGGTTGTGAATCTGTATGTCGCTTCTGGCGTGCCGGTCGACCAGCTGAAGTTCGTGGTTTCTGTCACCGGTGATGGCACCCCGGCGATGTTAAATAACGAACAGTATAAAAAAATGTTTGGTATGGATAATCCTAACCTGAAGCTCATCAGCCAGCTGCGGGCCAAAGGAGTGGATGTCTCGGTCTGCGATCAGTCTGTCGCCTTCCACCATTTCCAGCATGACTGGATCGATAAATCCGTTACCCATGCGCTGTCCAGCCCGACCACGGTTTCAACCCTGGAAAACCAGGGCTATGCCTTCCTCGCGATGTAATTCTGCTGTCCCTGCGATAACGCGGGCCGCTGGCCCGCAAATCCGCACTCAGGCTTCTGCCGCCTTTCGTTGATCACCTTCCCTGAGCCGCTGCACGGCCCATTCTGCGATCATTTTTCTGTCATAAATCGTTGTTAACTTGCCTGCCATGAGATCGATCTCATGGTGAAAAGGTGAGCGAATGACGGATTTATTGCGGGTAGCAAAACTGGCGGGCGTTTCACGCGCTACGGCAGCACGGGCTTTCTCTTCGCCTGAGCTGGTGCGTGAAGAGACCCGGCTGAAAGTATTTGCTGCGTCAGATGCGCTTGGCTTCCGGCCAAATCTTATTGCCCGCCAGCTCCGCACCCAATCTTCCCGCACGCTGGGGGTGTTGTTGCCTTCGTTAAGTAACCCCGTTTTTGCTGAACAGCTTCAGGCGATGGAAGTGGCTGCTCAGCAAAGAGGCTACGGGCTGCTGATTGCCACCAGTGATTATCAGCCGCAGCGCGAAGCGGACATCGTGGAAAATATGCTCCGCCAGCGCGTTGATGGGCTGGTGCTGACCGTCGCCGATGCCGACAGCAGCCAGGTTCTCGCCAACCTTCAGCGGGAAGATGTGCCGGTGGTCTTGGTCCACAACGCGCCGCAAAAAATCACGCTGCCGTCGGTGTGTGTTGATAACCGCCAGGCCATGCGTCAGGCCACCGGGCACCTGCTTGGCCTTGGGCATCGCCACATCGGCATGATTGCCGGGCCAATCCTGCAATCTGACCGCGCGCTTCAGCGTTATCAGGGCTACTGCGATGCGATGAACGCCGCCGGTCTGACGCCCGCCGCGGTGCTGGAAATGCCCAGCCATACCCGTTCAGACCTGCAGACGCTGCAACCCGCCTTACAGGGCCATCAGGCGATGACCGCGCTGCTCTGCACTAACGATCTGCTGGCCATAAGCGTGATCGGCGAGCTGCTTCGTGCGGGCTATCGCGTACCGCAGCAAATTTCAATTATTGGCTTCGACGGAATCGATCTCGGGCGGCTGGTTTATCCCTCGCTCAGTTCCGTGGTGCAACCTTTACAGAACATGGGAACGCAGGCCATTGCCCATCTGCTGGCATTAATTGCCGGTCAGCGTCCGGATCCTGTTGCGCCGCTACCGGTGCAACTGCGGTTGGGTGAAAGCATCGCGCCGCCGCCAGTTCTGCCTTTGCCTTAACCTTTTTTTATTACACCAACATCCGGGAAAACTTATGTTACAGCGTAAACAGTTCAGCAAGATTGCCGTCGCCGCGCTGCTGGCGGGGAGTGCAATGGTCAGCCAGCTGGCGTCAGCAGCCGATGCCATTTGTTATAACTGCCCGCCAGAATGGGCTGACTGGGGCACGCAGTTAAAAGCGATTGCCACCGATACCGGCATCAACGTGCCGCAGGACAATAAAAACTCCGGTCAGGCGCTGGCACAGATGGTGGCGGAAAAAGCCAACCCGGTGGCCGATGTGGCCTATCTGGGCGTCACCTTTGGTATTCAGGCGGCAAAATCGGGCGTGGTGGAGGCGTATAAGCCCGCCGGATGGAACGCGATCCCGGCTGGCATGAAGGATCCAGACGGGAAGTGGGTCGCGCTGCACTCTGGCACCATGGGCTTTATGGTCAATGTCGATGCCTTAGGCGGCTTGCCGGTGCCGCAATCCTGGAATGACCTGTTGAAGCCGGAATATAAAGGCATGATTGGCTTCCTCGACCCTTCCAGCGCGTTCGTCGGTTACGTGGGCGCGGTCGCCGCGAACCTGGCGATGGGCGGCACCCTGCAGGACTTCGGACCTGGCCTGGCGTACTTTAAAAAACTGTCAGCCAATAAGCCGATTGTGCCGAAGCAAACCGCCTATGCGCGTCTGCTGTCCGGCGAAATCCCAATCCTGCTGGATTATGACTTCAATGCCTATCGCGCGAAATACACCGACCATGCCAACGTCGCCTTTGTGATCCCGCAAGAGGGGACCATTACCGTGCCGTACGTCATCAGCCTGGTAAAAAACGCGCCACACGCGGATAACGGCAAAAAGGTGATTGATTACGTGCTGTCCGACAAAGGGCAGGCGATTTGGGCCAATGCTTATCTGCGCCCGGTCCGGCCGGAAGCGATGTCGGCTGAGGCGAAGAAACGCTTCCTGCCTGACAGTGATTATGCCCGCGCCAAAACCGTCGATTATCAGCAGATGGCTGACGCGCAAAAAGCCTTTTCCGCGCGTTATCTGAGTGAGATCCAGTAATGTCTGCGCCATTAGTCAGCAGCGGTTCGCGTCCCCATGTCGGGGCGCGCGCCGCGCCATTTCTCCGCCGGATAAAGGTGCAGTGGATGCTGGTTCCCGCCCTGTTGTTTTTTGCGGCGTTCTGGCTGCTGCCTTTCGCCACCCTGATCATGATGGGCACCGAAGCCGATAACAGCACCGGTGTGAATGCGTACTGGACCATTCTGACGCAGCCGCAATACCTGCGCAGCCTCGGGGTGACGGTACTGCTGTCGCTGTTGGTTTCCCTGTTGGCGGTGGCGATTTGTGCCATCGTCGGCTGTTTTCTGGCGCGTCACCGCTTTGCCGGGCGCTCGCTGTTGCTGGCGGTGTTAACTTTCCCGCTGGCTTTTCCAGGCGTGGTGGTGGGCTTTCTGGTGGTGATGTTGGCGGGACGCCAGGGGCTGATTGCGCAAATTAGCCTGACGTTGTTCGGCGAACGCTGGATGTTTGCCTATTCGCTGGCGGGGCTGTTCGTGGGCTATCTCTATTTCTCCATCCCTCGCGTGGTGATGACGCTGGTCGCCGCCTGCGAAAAACTCGATCCGTCGCTGGAGGAGGCAGCGCGATCCCTTGGTGCCAGCCAGTGGCGAGTGGTGTGGGATGTGATCGTGCCGGGGATCTCGCCGGCACTGTTTTCCAGCGGCGCCATCTGCTTTGCCACCAGTATGGGTGCTTTTGGCACCGCGTTTACTCTTGGCACCGACCTGAAGGTTTTGCCGCTGACGATTTACGGTGAGTTCACCAATTACGCCAATTTTGCCACGGCGGCCGCATTGTCCGTGGCGATGGGCGGTGTCGCCTGGCTGGCGTTGATTCTGGCGCGCTGGCTGGCCGGTGAACATAAGGAGATGGCGTAATGAAACGCACCGGACTGTTCTGGTTACAGCTGATTTTCACGCTCAGCCTGTGCCTGTTTATGGTGGTACCCATCGTCCTTTCGCTGCTGGCAGGGGTGACGGAGAACTATTTTATCGGGCTGAAAAGCGGGCTGACGCTGCGCTGGGTTGCCCAGGTTTGGGAGCTGTACGCCGGCACGATCTGGCTGTCGCTACTGATCGCCGTCAGCTGCCTCGGTTGCGTGTTGGTATTAGGCGTGCCAGCCGCATGGGGATTACTGAAAACCCCCTCACGTTGGGCCAGCCGCATTGAAGAGTTTCTGTTGCTGCCGGTGGCATTACCCGGACTGGCCACGGCGCTCGGCCTGATTGTCATTTATGGCGGCTTCCACGGTTTACGCAGCAGCTGGCTGTTTATTTTGATCGGCCATGTGCTGTTCACTCTGCCCTTTATGGTGCGTCCGGTCCTGTCGGTGATGCGCGCCAGCCAGCTGCTGCAGCTGGAAGAAGCGGCCGCCAGCCTGGGCGCCGGTTTCTGGCGTCGGTTCTTTACCGTCATCGTACCGAACTGCCGTAACGGCATTCTTGCCGGGGCATTTATGGTGCTGACGCTGTCGATAGGTGAATTCAATATCACCTGGATGCTGCACACGCCGCTGACGAAAACGCTGCCGGTGGGTCTGGCGGACAGCTATGCCTCAATGCGTCTGGAAGTGGGCTCGGCCTATACCCTGATTTTCCTCGCGATTATTTTGCCGCTGTTGCTGGCGCTGAGCTGGGTCACCCAGTTTGCTCAGCGCCGGGCAGATGCGCGAGCGTTACCCGTTAAGGAAACCGTCTGATGGCAGACTCCCTGAGTATTCATTTACGTCACTGTTCACGCACTTTTGCCGGCGGTTCAGTGGCATTGCACCCGTTGGATCTCGACATTGTGGCTGGCGAAACGCTGGTGCTGCTGGGACCGTCTGGCTGCGGGAAAACCACCACGCTGCGCATCATCAGCGGCCTGGAAACGCCAGACGCTGGCGGTGAAGTCTGGTTTGGCGATCGTAACGTCACCCACTTGCCGATTGAGAAGCGCAATGTTGGCATGGTGTTCCAGAACTATGCGCTGTTCCCCAATTTAAACGTGGCGGATAACGTCGGCTACGGCCTGCGTATTCAGGGTGTGCCCAAAGCGGAACGGCAGGAAAGGGTGGATGAGATGCTGGCGATGGTCGATCTGTTGCCCTTTGCTCATCGCCCGGTGCAGGCGCTTTCCGGTGGGCAAAAGCAGCGCGTGTCGCTGGCCCGCGCATTGGCAGCCCGGCCAAAGGTTCTGTTGTTTGATGAGCCGCTGGCGGCGCTTGATGTGAAGCTGCGTGAGCGCCTGCGTGAGGATATCGGCCATCTGCTGAGAACGCTGGCCATCACTGCCGTCTATGTCACGCACGATCAGCAGGAAGCAATGGCGTTGGGCGACCGGATTGCGGTGCTTGAGCGTGGACGGATCGCGCAGATCGACACGCCGCGTGCCATTTATCAGCAGCCTGCCACCCGGTTTGTCGCTGATTTTGTCGGTGCCATCAACTGCATTCAGCCAGCCGGATACGGCACGCCGGCCCGTTTCTGCCGGCCTGAAGATATTCAGCTTGGTCAGCCGGATGCCGGTCTGCGTCAGGGCCGTATCGTCGAACAACTGTTTCTCGGTGCCAGCCAGCGCTTGCTGATTGATATCGGCAGCGAAAAACCGATTCAGGTCGAACGTTCTGCCCGTGAGGTCTGGCAGACCGGTCAGAGGGTAGGATTGATCATCACCGACGAACGGGTGATGCATTTTTAATTCGGGATTAAGGGATCGTTATTTTGACTCAGCAAGCGGTGTTACTGGCCCAGATCAGTGATTTACACATTAAAGCCCACGGCAAATTGTCCTACCGCAAAGTGGATACCCTTGGTGCATTACGCCAGGTGATTGCCCGACTGAATGCGCTGTTGCCACGCCCTGATGCGGTGGTGATTACCGGCGATCTGGTCGACTTTGGCCACGAAGAAGAGTATCTGACGCTGAAGGAAGCGTTATCCCACCTTGAATTGCCGTACTGGCTGATGGCGGGCAATCACGACGATCGTCAGATGATGCGAAAAATCTTTGCCGACCAAACGCATCTTTTTCAGCACCACGAATTCATTGAGTGGGAAGGCGAATGCGGGCCGTTACGCCTGCTGGCACTGGATTCCACCGTGCCACAGCAACCGCAAGGGGAACTCTGCGAAGAACGTCTGGGCTGGCTGTCTGACAGGCTAAAGGAACAACCGCTGCGGCCGACAATAGTGATGCTGCACCATCCACCGTTTATCAGTGGGATTGACCATATGGATCGCCAGCGGCTGCGTAATCCCCAGCCGTTAGCTGCGGTGATCAAGGGCCATCCGCAGGTGGAAAGGGTGCTGTGCGGGCATCTTCATCGCAGTATGCAGGTCAGGTTTGCCGGTACGCTGGCGTGCAGCGCGCCAGGTGTATCCCATCAGGTGGCGTTTGATTTGCAAACCGACGGCCCGGCCAACTTCTGCCTGGAGCCCGCCGGTTATTTACTGCACCGCTGGACGCCGGAGCAGGGGGTGGTCACCCATCAGTGCGTCGTCGGGCAATTTGATGGCCCTTATCCCTTCTATGATGCCAACGGGCTTATCGATTAAACCAAATTATTATTGGTATAAAGGGCGTCAGAATATTCCCAAAACGAACGAGAGGTGTACAATTGGCGTGTGCTTTACCAGGGCATAACACGCACTTATCAAATGCGCACATAAAATAATAAGGCGCTACATTATGAAACGTCTCACCGAGGTGAGTCCATGTTGAGGCTAAGTCGCCCCAAGACGGACTTACGCACGCTTATTACATTATTAGCCGTGGCCAGCATCGTGATTACACTGGCCAACTCACTGTACGCCACCTGGCGAGTACAGCGTGAAGTGCTGATCAATAATACGCTCGAATCCAACCGCGTTTACGCCACGAAACTGGCCTCCACCACTGAAATGTTTTTTCAGCTGGCGCAGTCACAGCTGGCGTTCAGTGCCAAAGTGCTGGGCGACGGTATGGATAACGATGCGGCGTTGCAAAGTGAGGTCGATCGCCTGCGCGAACAGACTAACAGCTTTAACTCGGTGGTGATTGTCGACGCCAATGGCTGGGTGAAAGCGATTTCGCCCGAGTCTCTGATGCTGAAAGGCATGCATCTGACCAGCAGCAGCACCACGCAGGCACTGGCTGAGCGCAAACCGCTGATCGGCAAACCGAGCATTTCGGCGGCCAACAACCTGATGGTGTTTGTCTCTTATCCTGTCTGGTCAAAAACCGGCAGCTATCTGGGCTTTGTCGGCGGCACGATCTACCTGAAGAAAAAAAGTATTCTGAATGAATTGCTCGGCGAGCAGTTCTACCGCGATGGTTCGTCACTGTATGTGGTTGATGGCGACAACCGGGTGCTCTACCACCAGAACGCCAAACTGATTGGGCAGAAAATTGCCCCGCTGATCGCGGACGATGTCCGGGAGAAGAACAGCAACGGCTACCAGCAGATCCCGAAAGCCAGCGGCGAACCGATGCTGGCAGGTTACGCCACGGTCTCCACGCCGGGCTGGACCATCGTCGCGCTTAAACCGACGCAGACCACCCTTGAACCGCTGAACAGCCTGTTGATGAAGGTGCTGCAGCATTCGGTTCCCTTCGCGCTACTGACCCTGATTTGTGCCTGGATCCTTGCGCGCCTGATTGCGTTACCGCTATGGCAACTGGCCCGTAAGGCCAGCCAGATGGACGCGCCAGGCGTGTCGAAAGAGATTAACGGCATCCGCTCCTGGTATTATGAATCGTCGCAAATCAAACGCGCGATGCTGGCCGGGATTGGTTTGTTGCAGGATAAAATCGGCCGGCTGAAGTTCGAAGTGCAGACCGATCCAATGACCGAACTGCTTAACCGTCGCGGCCTGAACGCGGTGCTGGAATATTTCCTCGCGACCCGTCAGCCGTTTGCCGTGCTGGCGGTGGACATCGATCACTTTAAGCGGGTGAACGATACCTGGGGTCATGATGTGGGCGATAACGTGATTAAAAGCGTCGCCGATCAGCTGGGTAATAGCTCCCGACAGACCGACGTTGTCTGCCGTAACGGCGGGGAAGAGTTTCTGATGATCATGCCTGGCGCCGATCGTGATGTGGCGATGGCGATTGCCGAGCGCGTCAGAAGAAAGATTGAGCAGCTGGAATTACCGACCGTTGGGCATATTTCGATTTCGATTGGCGTGGCGTTCTGGTCACCGGATGAAATCTCGATGGAGCGGGTGTTCAAGCAGGCTGATGATGCGCTTTATCAGGCGAAAAATGCCGGACGTAACCGTGTTATAGCCAGCCAGCCAGAACCGCAGCTTGAGATGCACCCGCAACGTCACAGCGGCTAATCCTCACCCGTCCGGCCTGGCATCCCGCCACGCCGGACAGCCACGCGACAGAGCCTCACCCTTCAGGTAGACTGTTTCCCCCCTTAGTACGCAAGGACGTTTCACATGCTGGACCTCTTAATTCAGTGGTATCGCCGCCGCTTCAGCGATCCACAGGCTATCGCCTTGCTGGCCATCCTGATCGCCGCCTTTTGTATTCTGTTTTTCTTTAACGGCCTGCTGGCCCCGCTGCTGGTGGCGTTAGTGGTGGCGTATCTGCTGGAGTGGCCAACGGTGCGCCTCGAACGCCTGGGCTGTTCCCGTACCTGGGCGACCGCCATCATCCTGATTATCTTTGCCTCTTTATTAATGGTGTTAGTGCTGGTGGTCGCGCCCGTTGCCTGGCAACAGGGGATTAACCTGGCGCATGAACTGCCGACCATGCTTAACGGCCTGTATCACTATGCCACCCGCTTACCGGAGCGCTTCCCAACGCTGATGGACGTGGGCATCGTCGATATCGTGGTGGAGAACCTGCGCAGCCGCCTGAGCGGCATGGGCGACCAGCTGGTGAAGTACTCGCTGGCTTCGCTGGTGGGCATTATGACCCTGGCGATTTATCTGGTGCTGGTGCCGCTGATGGTGTTCTTCCTGCTGAAGGACAAAGATCAGATGCTGGCGGCCATCAGCCGCGTTCTGCCGCGCAACCGTGGCCTGGCCGGTCAGGTGTGGGCAGAGATGAACCAGCAGGTCTCCAACTACATTCGCGGCAAAGTGCTGGAGATGGTGGTGGTCGGTATCGCCACCTGGATTGGCTTCCTCGCGATCGGCATGAACTATGCGCTGCTGCTGGCGGTGTTGGTTGGCTTCTCGGTGCTGATCCCGTATGTCGGCGCGCTGGCGGTGACCATTCCGGTCATCGGCGTGGGCCTGGCACAATGGGGCCTCGGCGGCGACTTCTGGACGATGATTATCGTCTATCTGATTATTCAGGGGCTGGACGGCAATATTCTGGTGCCGGTGCTGTTCTCAGAAGCGGTCAATCTGCATCCGCTGGTGATCATTCTGTCGGTGGTGATATTTGGCGGGCTGTGGGGATTCTGGGGGGTGTTCTTCGCCATTCCGCTGGCCACGCTGATCAAAGCGGTGGTGCATGCCTGGCCTGATGAGCTGAACGTCGAGCCGAAAAAACGCACATAGCGGGATAAGAAAAGGGCAGAAGCGGCGCTGTGCCTTAATCTTCGGCGACAAACCGGAGATTAAGGGGCACTCTCTTCTGCCCTTTTTATGTTGCGCCTGGGATCAGGCGCTCTTCAGGTAGTCCATCACGATGTCGTGGTGAGTGGCGGTTTTGAAGTCATCAAACACATGCTCAACCTTGCCATCGGTGCCAATCAGGAAGCTGATCCGGTGGATGCCATCATAGGTTTTGCCCATGAACGTCTTCTCACCCCAGATGCCAAACTGTTCGCAGACCTGATGGTCTTCATCGGAAAGCAGCGTAAAGTTCAGCAGCTCTTTCTCAACAAATCGCGACAGTTTCTCTGGCTTATCGGTGCTGATCCCTAACACATCAACACCGGCTTTTTTCAGCTCATCCATGCTGTCACGCAGACCGCAAGCCTGAACGGTGCAACCTGGCGTCATCGCTTTCGGGTAGAAATACACCAGAACGCGCTGTCCCTGGAAGTCGGTCAAATTTACTTGTTCGCCATCCTGATCGGGCAAGCTAAATTTCGGTGCGGTATCACCGGCTTTCAGTGGATTCATCACTACTCTCCATTTTTTCATCATGCTGTGGGTACTGGACGACGTTAATAGTGCCTTGCGCCTGCAGTTCTGTACATAGCCTGTTGAATGCCTGCTCAATAAATGAGGCATCCTGGCTTGCGGGGCTGTGAGCGGTAATTTGAATATAGAGTAAAGGCGGCTGATTTTCTTGCGCGGGCTGCGTGCGGGACACCAGCTCGGCGATGTTCATCTGATGGGAATCAAACAGATCGGTGAAGCGCTCAATAATATGCGGTGAATCCTTTACTTCCACCTGAACCCAGACCGTGGCGGGCATGGGCGGCCGTTCGCGGAAGGTGGTGCGCTTCATCACGATCAGCAGCTCCAGCTCCGCGCCTTTTAGCGGCAGGGTGGATTCAATCAGCGTAATCGCGTTCCAACTGCCGGAAAGCAGCATGATAAAGCTGAATTCCTCACCCAGCATGGCCAGACGGCTATCTTCAATGTTGCAACCGCAGCTGCTGACGTGGCGGGTGATGGTGTTAACGATCCCCGGGCGGTCAACCCCCAGTGCGGTGATAACCAGATGATGTTGCTGTGACTGCGGCAAAATGATGCTTCCTGTCCGTCATGATGATTAGCAATTGTGATAACTCTAAGGTAAACATAAAAAATACCCTATGCCAAGTGGCCTGGGGGGCTTGTCTGCTTGCTTTTAGAGTGCCGTAAACCGTACCATGAAGGACTTGTTTGTGGAGGGGATGGCTAATGTTCACGGGAAGTATTGTTGCACTCGTCACGCCGATGGATGACAAAGGGTTTGTCTGCCGTGCGAGTTTGAAAAAACTGATTGATTATCATGTTGCCAGCGGAACCGCGGCAATTGTCTCAGTAGGGACTACCGGTGAATCCGCCACATTAAGCCATGACGAACATGGTGACGTGGTGATGATGACGCTGGAACTGGCCGACGGCCGCATTCCGGTGATCGCCGGAACCGGCGCTAACGCCACCGCTGAAGGGATTGCTCTGACCAAACGCTTTGAAAAAAGCGGCGTGGTAGGCTGCCTGACCGTGACGCCATACTACAACCGTCCCACTCAGGAAGGGCTGTATCAGCACTTCAAAGCCATTGCTGAAAGCACCGATTTGCCGCAAATGCTGTATAACGTCCCGTCACGTACGGGTTGCGATATGCTGCCAGAAACGGTGGGTCGCCTGGCGAAAATAAAAAATATTATCGGAATCAAAGAGGCTACCGGGAACTTATCGCGGGTTAGTCAGATCCAAGAGCTGGTTGATGAAGATTTCATCCTGGTAAGTGGCGACGATGCGACTTCCCTCGACTTCATGCAGCTTGGCGGACAGGGCGTAATCTCTGTGACGGCAAACATTGCCGCGCGTGAAATGGCAGAATTGTGCAAACTGGCCAGCCAGGGCAATTTTACCGAAGCGCGACGCCTTAATCAGCGCCTGATGCATCTGCATCAGAAGCTATTCATTGAGCCTAATCCTGTCCCGGTTAAATGGGCTGCTAAGCAGTTAGGATTAATTGCAACCGACACGCTGCGTCTGCCGATGACGCCGATGACTGATGCCGGTCGTCCGGTTGTTGAGCAGGCACTGAAAAGCGCAGGTCTGCTGTAAATTTAGGGAGTTTTAATGGCTTATTCAGTACAAAAGTCCACGGTAGCAAAAGTGGTAGGGCTTTCTTTGGTGATGCTGCTGGCAGCATGTTCCAGCGACCAGCGTTACAAGCGTCAGGTCAGCGGCGATGAATCTTATCTGAAAGCGGCTGATGTAAGCGATCTGCACGCCCCGGCAGGGATGGTGATGCCGTTGCAGAATGGCGATTTCGACATTCCTTCCGCCAGCACCACCGGCGCGATTGGCAAGCAGCTGGACATCCGTCCACCGGCTCAGCCACTGGCGTTGATGAACGGCACCCGGACGCAGTTTGCCGGTAATTCTGGCGTCCTGTTGCTGGACAGCGCGCGTACCGGTTCACTGTGGCCGCAGGTTGTCGATGTGGTGCAGGCGAAGAATTACCCGATTGCCAGCCGGACTGATGCCACCCAGACGCTGACCACCGATTGGGTGCAGTGGAACCGTGCTGATGAAGATCACCAGTATCGTGGCCGCTACCAGATCAGCGTGCAGCAGCAGGGTTATCAGCAGGCATTGTCGGTCAAACTGCTGGAACTGCAGCAGGAAGGCAAAGGCGTGAACTCACCGGTCCAGCTGCAGCGCTACACCGCGCAGATGCTGAACGAGCTGAGCAGCGGTCTGGATAAAAACGAAACCTCACGTGAAAACGCGGCAGCTAAACGCAGTTCCGCGCAGATTGACGTGCAGAGCGGCGCAGATGATACCGGCTTGCCGGATCTGATTGTTCGCGCACCGTTCAACACCGTGTGGGAACGTCTGCCAGCAGCCCTGCAACGCGCAGGCTGGAAAGTCACCGATACTAACCGTTCTCAGGGCAGCCTGAACGTGACTTACAAAACGCTGGGCAGTGATGAGTGGGACGCGCTGGGCGCGAAAGATCCGGGTCTGACCAACGGCGATTATAAGCTGCAGGTCGGCGATCTGGATAACCGCAGCAGCCTGCAGTTCCTCGATCCTAAAGGCCATACGTTGACCCAGTCGCAAAACGACGCACTGGTTGCCGTATTTAACGCAGCCTTTAGCAAGTAAACCCTAAGGCCGGATCTCTCCGGCCTTTTTTATTCCTCTGTACGTAAACGATTGCTTCGATTTTTTCGCCACAGAGAATAAACTAGCCACAGCACAATTTTTCCCGTTCTATTTTTGGAGTTTAAGAAGATGCAAAAGCAAGCTGAGTTGTATCGCGGCAAAGCGAAAACCGTTTACAGCACCGAAAACCCGGATCTGTTGGTACTCGAATTCCGCAACGATACGTCAGCACTGGACGGTGAACGTATCGAACAGTTTGATCGCAAAGGAATGATTAACAATAAGTTTAACCATTTCATCATGACTAAACTGCAGGAAGCCGGTATCCCAACGCAAATGGAAGCGCTGCTGTCTGATAACGAAGCGCTGGTCAAAAAGCTGGATATGGTCCCGGTAGAGTGCGTGATGCGTAACCGTGCCGCTGGCTCGCTGGTGAAGCGTCTGGGCGTGGAAGAGGGAATGATCCTCAACCCACCGCTGTTTGACCTGTTCCTGAAGGATGATGCCAAGCACGATCCGATGGTTAACGAATCCTACTGCGAAACCTTTGGTTGGGTGAACAAAGAGAATCTGGCCCGTATGCGTGAGCTGACCTACAAAGCGAACGAAGTACTGAGCAAGCTGTTCTCCGATGCTGGCCTGATCCTGGTGGACTTCAAGCTGGAGTTTGGCCTGTTCAAGGGTGAAGTGGTGCTGGGCGATGAGTTCTCGCCGGACGGCGCGCGCCTGTGGGATAAAGACACCCTGAACAAAATGGACAAAGACCGTTACCGTCAGAGTCTGGGCGGCCTGATTGAAGCCTATGAAGAAGTCGCCACCCGTCTGGGTGTGAAGCTCGACTAAGATTTGTGGCTGCGGCGCTCATACCGCAGCCTTTCTTTTCCCTCGCATTGCCCGTATTCTCCCCGTCTGATTAACTCAAATCGCAGGTTACGCCCGGTTAGCTGGTGTTACCTGAGACACACGTCTAAAATCAATCTAACAGCCGTGAAATGGACATAACGAGAGGTAAGGTATGCGTTGGCAAGGGCGCCGCGAGAGCGACAATGTGGACGATCGCCGTGATGATTCTGGTTCGTCGCCATCAATGGGGGCGGGAAGAATGCGCATTCCCCGGGGCAAAGGCGGCATCATTCTGCTGATTGTGGTGGTGATCGCCAGCTACTATGGCTATGACCTTAGCCCGTTGCTGACCGGTGAAAGCAGCAGCGTTTCTCAGCCAGCCCCGCAACGCCAGAGCAGCATCAAGCCGCAGCAGGATGAAGCGGCCAAATTTACCTCAGTGATCCTGGCTACCACGGAAGATACCTGGCAGCAGCTTTTTCAGAAAATGGGTAAAACCTATACACCACCAAAGCTGGTGATGTATCGCGGGGCGACCCGCACAGGTTGTGGTACCGGTCAGTCAGTGATGGGGCCTTTTTACTGCCCGGCTGATACCACGGTTTACATTGACCTGTCGTTTTACGATGAAATGAAAAACAAGCTGGGGGCGGACGGAGATTTCGCCCAGGGATATGTTATTGCTCATGAAGTGGGTCACCACGTACAGAGATTGTTGGGCATTGAGCAAAAAGTCCGCCAGATGCAGCAGGGTGCAAGCCAGACTCAGGCTAATCAGCTTTCGGTGAAAATGGAGTTACAGGCGGACTGCTTTGCGGGCGTGTGGGGTTACTACATGCAAAAGCAAAATATCCTTGAACCTGGCGATTTGCAGGAAGCGCTTAACGCCGCTGAAGCGATCGGTGACGATCGTCTGCAACAGCGTGGTCAGGGTCGGGTAGTACCGGACAGCTTTACCCATGGGACGTCAGAGCAGCGTTACAGCTGGTTCAAAAAAGGGTTTGATAGCGGTAATCCGGGCCAGTGCGACACCTTTAGTCGCTGATTATGGCCGGGGTTAACGACACACTACGCCATAGCGAACATCTCAGGCAGCACGGGCTGCGGCAAATCCTGGTGATCAGCGGCGACGATAGCTGGTGCCAGCATCAGGCCGAGCAGTGGATGGCCTGGTTACCGGGCGACTGGATGTGGCTGGGCGATGCACCCCACAGTCCGCTGAACTGCGCGCCGGCGGCGGCAAGAACCCTGCTGGGGCGCGAGTTTCTGCACGCGGTGTTTGATGCCCGCAGCGGTTTTCATGCCGAAGCGCTGGCCGCACTTTCCGGCACGCTAAAAGCAGGCAGCTGGCTGCTGATGCTGGTGCCCGACTGGTCGCGTTGGGCCACCTTACCAGACACCGATTCATTGCGCTGGAGCGAACAGGCTTCGGCCATTCCTTCCTGTAATTTTATCCGTCGTTTTCAGCAACTGGTTGAGCAGGACGACAGCATTGCGCTGCTCCAGCAGCATCAGCCATTCACCTTACCGTCTCTGCCCACATCGCCTGCCTGGCGGCCTGATGATACGTCACAGCAGCAGGCAGTGCTAGATGCGTTGCTGGCCAGCGAGCCCGGTATCTCTGTGATTGTCGCACCGCGCGGCAGAGGAAAGTCTGCGCTGGCCGGGCTGCTGGCGGCACGCTGGCCAGGGCGTTGCCTGATAACCGCACCGGCCAAAGTGGCCACCGATGTGCTGGCAGAATTCGCCGGCGACGCTTTTGAGTTTATCGCACCGGACCGGCTGCTGGCTCTCAGCCCTGAACAGCGGCCGCAGCCGATCGACTGGCTGCTGGTGGACGAAGCCGCAGCCATACCGGCGCCGATCCTGCGGCAGCTGGTGGCGCTGTATCCCCGCGTGTTGCTGACCTCGACCTTGCAGGGTTACGAAGGCACCGGTCGCGGCTTTATGCTGAAATTCTGTGCCAGCCTGCCGCAGGTGACGCTGCGTAAACTGGATCAGCCGCTGCGCTGGTCAGCCGATGATCCGCTGGAGCGCTTTATTAATCAGGCGCTGCTGATTGCGGAAGCGGAGCCAGAGCAAAGCACGCTGCCGCTGCAGTTTTCGTTCCCTGAGCAATCCGCCTGGCTGACTCAGCCGCAACAATTGTCCGCCATGTATCAGCTGCTGGCGAGCGCCCACTACCGTACTTCGCCGCTGGATTTGCGGCGGATGATGGATGCGCCAGGCATGCATTTCAGCCTGGCATCGCAGGGCAATACCGTGCAGGGGGCGATGCTACTGGTTGATGAAGGTGGTTTGACAGCCGCTCTGTCCGAGGCGGTCTGGGCCGGCTTTCGGCGTCCCCGGGGAAATCTGGTGGCGCAGTCTCTAGCCGCTCATGGTGGCTGGCCCGCAGCCGCCCAGCTTCGTTCCCGGCGTATCAGTCGGATTGCCATTGCACCTGAACGGCGGCGCCAGGGCATCGGCCGTCAAATGGTGGAACGGAGCAGGGAAGATGCCGACGGGCTGGATTATTTGTCGGTCAGCTTTGGGTATACCGCAGAGCTTTGGGCCTTCTGGCAATCCTGCGGCTTTAAGCTAATGCGGCTGGGCAGCCAGCGTGAAGCCAGCAGCGGCTGTTTTACGGCGATGGCGATCCTGCCATTAAGTGAACCGGCTGAACAGCTGCAGGCCTGTGCCGAAAAACGGCTTCAACGCGACTGGCCGTGGTTACAGCGACTTGTTCCCGGCATCGCACTGCAACTGCCTGAGGCGGACGATCGGCAGCTGAATGAAGAAGACTGGCGCGAGCTGGCAGGCTTTGCCTGGGGCCACCGTCCGTTTGAAGCCAGCTTTGGCGCGCTGGGGCGGCTGGTCAGCCAGTGCCAGAGCGATCTGCCGTTGCTTAACGGGGCGATGGTGGGGGAGAAGTCGGCAGCGGAACTCAATCAGCACTTTGGCCTGTCTGGCCGCAAGGCACTGCTGGCCGGTTGGCGACAGGAGACGCAAAGAGCGTTAACGGGCCTGGATGCCGCAGCCAGCCAACGCTGGCAGAGCGTGATAGAGGCAATCAAAGCATTATCGTAATTCAGGAAAGTGAGCGGATAGAACGGGAAGGGTAAAGCAGGGGCCGAAGCCCCTGCGATTTATTTCTTTTTCGGCAGGTCGTCGTCGTCATCCCACTTATCGTTAAAATCCCGATGCGGTGGCAAATCCGGTTTGTTCGCCATATATTTTTTCGGATCGATGCGCTTCAGATCTTTATAGACGTTCATCAGCACGCCTACCATCAGCACAATCACCAACAGCCACCAATACTCTTTCAGCCATTCCATATTCTCACCTTATTCGCTTAAGCGATTAGCTGTTCCATAATCCGCTGGTACATGCGGCTCAGCAGTTGCAGGTCGGCGGCTTTGACACACTCATTGATTTTATGAATGGTGGCATTCACCGGACCCAGTTCAACCACCTGCGCACCCATTCGGGCGATAAAACGACCGTCTGAAGTGCCGCCGGTGGTCAGCAACTGCGGTTTAATTTCATTATAGTGCTCAACGGCATTTACTACCGCATCGACCAACTTACCGCGAGACGTCAGGAACGGCTGGCCGGAAACATTCCACTCCAGCGTGTAACGCAGCTGGTGACGATCCAACAGCTCCTGCACTTTCTGCTTAATCATCGCGTCCGTCAGCTCGGTGCTGAAGCGGAAGTTAAACTGCACAAAGCATTCACCGGGGATCACATTGTTGCTGCCGGTTCCGGCCTGCACGTTGGCAATCTGCATACTGGTCGGCGGGAAGAATTCATTGCCCTGGTCCCACTCGGTGGCGACCAGCTCATTGAGCGCCGGCAGCGCGCGGTGAACCGGGTTGTCGGCCAGATGAGGATAGGCCACGTGACCCTGAACGCCATGCACGGTCAGATTGGCGGTCATCGATCCGCGGCGGCCATTTTTCACCACGTCGCCGACGATTTCGGTGCTGGACGGTTCGCCGACCAGACAGTAATCCATGCGCTCTTTGCGCGCCATTAGCGCTTCAACCACTTTCACTGTGCCATTGGTGGCGCTGGCTTCTTCGTCAGACGTAATCAGGAAAGCCAGACGGCCTTTATGATTCGGATTGCTGGTTACGAAGCGCTCCGCCGCGACAATCATCGCCGCCAGCGAGCCTTTCATATCGGCCGCGCCGCGCCCGTACAGCATGCCATCACGGATGGTCGGTTCAAACGGCGGGTTGATCCAGCGGCTGGCATCGCCGGTTGGCACTACGTCGGTATGCCCGGCAAAGGCCAACGTCTCGCCCTGGCCACGCCAAGCCCAGACATTCAGGGTATCGCCAATGTTCATCGGCTCAATGGTGAAGCCTAGCGCCTTAAGGCGTTCGATCAAAATAGCCTGACAGCCGGCATCATCCGGGCTGAGGGAAGGGCGACGAATAAGCTGCTGCGTCAGCTCGATGACCGGACAAAACATAATCAGGACTTCTCCGAAATAAATGGCTGGTAGGTTGCTTCACTAAAGCCCAGCAGCATAGAGCCGTCTGCGCTGCAGAGCAACGGGCGTTTGATGATTGCCGGCTGTTCCAGCATCAGTTCGCGAGCAGTTGCCGCATTATTCACCCCATTGCGCGTTTCTTCGCTGAGCTTGCGCCACGTGGTGCCACGGGTATTCAGCAAGGCTTCCCAGCCCAGCACGTCGATGAAGCCCTGTAAGGTTGCGCTGTCCAGGCCATCGGCGCGGTAGTCATGAAACTGATAGGCCACCGCCTCAGCTTCCAGGTACTTTCGCGCCTTCTTAATGGTGTCGCAATTTTTGATGCCGTACATTGTAAGCATGACGGTTCCCTTCTTTTTTCTGTGGGTTTCAACTATATTCGATACTGTTCAGGCGGTTAGTCTACAACGGATGCGCCTGCGAGGCAGCAGGGAAGCACAGAATATCATCACCCAGACAGAGACTTAGCGTAAGGAGGGACAATATGAACTATATGAAAGCGTCTTCCGCCCATTCGGTTGAAGAGACACAATCAATGATCGTGATCGTGCGGAAGAAAACCAGCCGGTGTGATGAGTTCAATCACATCGTTGAGGCGGTGATGCTGGACCATCCCGATGCCAAAACGCATATCGACAGCGAGAGCGGCGGCTACGATAAAGTGATAGTTCTGAAATAACAGTGGACGTGGATGGGGGGCGCAGGGCCCCCCAGGTTCTATCCGCTGACGAATCCCTTCTCCTGCAACCTCAGTAATGCCGTCCCTTCTGCATAAATCATCCCGGTCGTTAATGGCGCATAGCCCAGTTTCTTATAGAAGCTGATTTTGTCCGGCATTGAGTAGATAAAGACTTTTCCACAGGGCGCCAGCGCTTGCATAATCGCCGCCATCAATTGCCCGCCATATCCCTTGCCCTGGAAAGTCGCGTCGACAATCACATCGGAAAGGTAGGAAGCATAGGTCATGTCGCTAATGGCATGCGCCGTCGCCATCAGCTTACCTTCGACGTAGCCAAACCAGACAAACTGAGAATGCTGATAGGCGCGCTGAAGAGTGTGCGGATCGCGGCGGCTAAGGCCGGCGCGCTCGATAAGATCGGCCAGTTCCTGCCAGTCGACGTCAGGTTTTTCGTAAGAGGTCGTCAGTACCATCTGAATCATGCTTTTCCCTCTGGTTTTCGAACGATAATCACGCTATTGATTAGTCTGCCAATGATAACGGCAGAACTGTGTCCTGCCACGCAAATTACAGTTTTGATCGAAACTGCCGATGGTATGGGTGAGCGAAAATGATTCACTTCGCCTTAGGATTAATCCTATAATGGACCCACAATAAAAGAGAGGTGATTTATGATTGATACAGAAATGGGGACCTGGAAAGACTTTATCGAAGCAATGTTAACGCGTAAATAACACCTTCTTTAAGTAAGGCGGATCGGGCAACACCGGCCACCTCCAGAACAGAAAAAGGCAGCACCTCGGTGCTGCCTTTGTTCGTTTATTTGCCGGGTTTTTCCTGTACCGGGAAGCGCCGTCTGACTAACACAAAGAACAGCGGGACAAAGAAGATCGCCAGCACCGTGGCGGAAATCATACCGCCCATCACGCCCGTGCCCACCGCATGCTGGCTACTGGAGCCGGCCCCGTTACTGATCACCATCGGCAATACGCCAAAGATAAAGGCCAGTGAGGTCATCAGAATCGGACGCAGACGCTGTTTCGAGGCTTCCAGGGTCGATTCCAGCAGATCCCGGCCTTTTGAATTGATTTCATTGGCGAATTCCACAATCAGAATGGCATTCTTCGCCGACAGGCCGATAACCGTCAACAGGCCAACCTGGAAGTAAACGTCATTTTCCAGACCGCGTGCCCAAGTGGCCACCAGCGCGCCGATCACGCCGAGCGGCACCACCAGCATCACCGAGAACGGAATCGACCAGCTCTCATACAGTGCCGCCAGACAGAGGAACACCACCAGCAGAGAAATAGCATACAGCGCAGGCGCCTGCGAGCCGGACATCCGTTCCTGATAGGACGCGCCGGTCCATTGCAGGCCAAAGCCGGTAGGCAGTTTGCTGACCAGATTTTCCATCACGTCCATGGCGGTACCGGTACTGATGCCCTGACCGGACTCACCGACAATTTCCACCGCGGAATAGCCGTTATAGCGCTCCAGGCGTGGCGAACCGGTTTCCCAACTGGTGGTGGCGAATGCGGTAAACGGCACCATGCCGCCGCTGCTGTTGCGGACGTACCACTTGCTGATGTCGTCCGGCAACATGCGGTATTTTGCTGCGGCCTGAACATAGACCTTCTTCACGCGGCCACGGTCAAGGAAATCGTTAACGTAGGTCGAGCCCCAGCCGGTCTGCAGGGTGTTATTGATATCATCAATGGAAACCCCCAGCGCCTGAGCTTTATGCTGGTCGACGTTAATCCGTAACTGCGGCGTATCATCCAGACCGTTATGGCGCACGCGCACTAACGAGGTATTGCCCTCGGCGGCGGTCAGCAGCCGATCGCGCGCCTTCATCAACGCATCGTGGCCCAGGCCGGCGTGATCCTGCAATTCCATATCAAATCCGGCTGAGTTCCCCAGCCCGGTAATGGCCGGCGGGCTGCTGGCAATCACGCGGCCTTCTTTGAACTTCTTAAAGGCGGCCGTTGCCCGTTCAATGATCGCGAAGGAGGTGTTTTCGGCGCCTGGGCGGTCTCCCCAGTCTTTTAAGCGGACAAACATACGCGCCACGTTCTGACCATTCCCGCCTGGACCGGCACCAATGGTCGAGAACACCGACAGCACGTTGTTCTTCTCCTCGGTCAGATAGTACTGCTCAACCTTATTAACCACCTTATTGGTTTCCTGCAGCGTGGAACCCGGCGGTAACTGCACCTGGGTGGTGAACACGCCACGGTCTTCAAGCGGCAGGAAGGAGGTCGGCAAGCGCAGGAACATAAAGGCCATCCCGGCGATCAGCAGCACATAGAGCACCATCCAGCGTCCGGCTTTCGCCAGAATTTTGCCCACGCCACGTTCATAGCGTTCGGCATTACGGTTGAACATGCGGTTGAACCAGCCGAAGAACCCGCGGCGACCATGATGATGGCCCTTAGCGATAGGTTTAAGCAGCGTGGCGCACAGGGCAGGGGTCAGGATCATCGCCACCAGCACCGACAGCACCATGGCGGACACGATGGTCACCGAGAACTGACGGTAGATTGCTCCGGTGGTGCCGCCAAAGAAGGCCATCGGAATAAATACCGCTGACAGCACCAGCGCAATCCCCACCAGCGCGCCCTGAATCTGTCCCATCGATTTTCGGGTGGCATCACGCGGCGAGAGTCCTTCTTCACTCATTATTCGCTCAACGTTCTCCACCACCACAATGGCGTCATCGACCAGCAGCCCGATTGCCAGCACCATGGCGAACATGGTCAGGGTGTTGATACTGAAACCGAAGGCAGACAGGATGGTAAAGGTCCCGAGCAACACCACCGGCACGGCGATGGTCGGGATCAGCGTGGCGCGGAAGTTCTGCATAAACAGATACATCACCACAAATACCAGGATCACCGCTTCAATCAGGGTTTTGACCACGTCCTCAATCGACGCTTTAACAAACGGCGTGGTTTCATAAGCGACCTCTGCTTTCAGCCCGTGTGGGAAGAAGTGCGACAGCTCTTCAATACGGGCGCGCACCAGCTCATCGGTTTGCAGCTCATTCGCGCCGGACGCCAGCTTGATCCCCAGACCGGAGGCGGCCTGGCCGTTGTACTGGCTGAGGAAGTCATATTTCTCCGCGCCCAGTGCCACATCCGCCACGTCGCCGAGTTTTACTTCTGACCCGTCCTGGTTTACCCGCAGGGTGATATCGCGGAACTGCTGCGGCGTGTTTAACAGGGATTGCGAGTTAATGGTGGCATTCAGCGCCTGGCGATCGACAGACGGCAGGCCGCCCAGCTGACCCACGGCCACCTGACTGTTTTGCGACTCAATCGCCGAAACAATATCCGAGGTGGTCAGGGCGTAATTGATCATCTTGTTGGGATCGAGCCAGATGCGCATCGCGTACTGCGAACCGTAAGCATCCACTTCACCCACGCCATCAATACGGCTAAGTGGATCCTGCACGTTACTGGCGACGTAGTCGGAAATATCCTGCTTATCCATACTGCCGTCGGTGGAGACGAACGCCACCATCAAAATATTGGTGTCACCGGTTTTGGTGACCGTGACGCCCTGGGTCTGCACGTCCTGCGGCAGCTTACGCAGCGCGGCCTGCAGCTGGTTCTGCACCTGCTGGCGCGCTTCATCCGGGTTGGTTCCGGCGGTAAAGGTCAGGGTGATGGTTGCCTGCCCGGTATTACTGCTCTGGGAAGACATGTACATCATGTTATCGATGCCCGTCATATTCTGTTCGATAACCTGGGTTACGGTATTCTCCAGCGTTTCGGCGGAGGCACCAGGATAGTTGGCAGTGATGCGGACGTTAGGCGGAGCCAGGTCGGGATATTGCTCAATGGGGAGTTTTAAAATAGCCAGTGTGCCGGTCAGGCAAAGTAAAATCGCTATCACCCACGCGAAGATCGGGCGATCGATAAAAAAATTCGCCATTGAAAAAGGCTCCTGGCAAGTAATCGGGAAAGGAAATGCGCCGGCCTTATTCTTGGGCGCGGGCTTCTGAAATCCGGTCCGCCGCAAATTTTTCTAGTTTATTCAAACTGCTTCGGCAGCAAACACTTTACCCTCAGCATTGTGAAGAATCGTGGAGAAAATGAGGAGAAAGTGTAAATTATCGTGCTAATTCGTCCGCAGACGTACGCCGTCAGCCCTTGTGCCATCAGCAATATCTGATCTGACGACCGTGACCTCATCGCTATGCCGGGAAGCGTAATGAGACGGTGGTCCCCTGGTGGCCGGCGGAACAGATGGTTATGCCGCCGCGCAGGCTTTTGGCCCGTTCCTGCATAATCGACAGGCCGTAATGCCCGGGTGGCGAGGCCGCGTCGGCGATACCGACACCATCATCATGAATTTCAATCAGATTTTCTCCCGAATCCATGCGGCTGCAGCGGATCACAATCCGCGATGCCTGGGCATGACGAATGGCATTGAGCAGGGCTTCGCGCACGATTTGCAGCACATGAACCTGCTGTTGTGCCTCCAGGTGCTGTACTGCTGGCTCACTCTCTAACACGATTTCAGCGCTGGACTGCGTGCGCAGGGTGGCGATCGCCTGGCGCAGCGCGGTGGCTAAATCTGCGGGTTCAACCGACAGGCGGAAGGTGGTCAGTAACTCGCGCAGCTGAATATTCGCTTCGGTCAGGGCGCGATCGATCTCAGCCACAATCGCCAACGCCTGTTCCGCCTTGCTGTCGACCACCCGTTTCAGCCTGGCGAGCTGAATGCGCAGATAGGCGAGGGACTGTGCCAGGGAATCATGCAGCTCGCGGGCGATGGTGGCGCGCTCCTCGATCACCAGCAGATGGTGAACTCTTTGCTGCGCGCGATCGAGTTGCAGCGAACGGGCCAGCATGGTGGCCAGTCCCTGCATCAGTTGCGGCTCACTGGTTGTTGCCTGCCAGCGTAATGCCGATGCGGGCTTCTCCGCCAGCGGCAGGCTCAGCCACGGCAGATGGGGATTCGGCTGGCCAGCGCTCAGCGTGCCGTGGGGATCGGCGCTCAGTTCAATCGCGCTGAGGCCTTGATGTTCAATGACTTTCTCCAGCACCTCCGGCCAGGCGTCGGCAGGATTCAGGTGGCGGTTAAGGGTTTCCGAGCAGTGATAGAGCAGCGCCAGATGGCGGTTAGCCTGACTCAGGTCGCTGGTTTTCTCTTTTACCGCCTGTTCGAGGCGTTGCACCTGCTTATCCAGTTCAGCCGACATGCTGGTGAAGGCGCGGGCCAGCACGCCCAGTTCGTTGCTCAGTCCGGTATCCAGCGGCGCGTGCTGAAAATGGGCCTGCTCAATCTCATGGCTGGCGTTCACCAGCTTATTCAGCGGGATCACCACCTGGCGCTTCACCCGTCTTAACGTCAGAAACACCAGCAGGGCGATGGCGATAAAGCCGAGCAGGCTGACGCCGGCCACCAGTTTCATCTTCAGTTCGGCCCAGTGCTGCAGCGCCAGCACAAAGCGATCGATCTGCGCGACATATAAGGAGACGTTTTGCTGGTAGTGCTGAGTCTCTCCCGCCAGTAACGCCGGCTGCAGGCTCTGCCAGTCATGGAGCAGGGCATGATAGCGGGCCCGGACACTCTCCGGCACATAGGCCCGATCCAACGCTTTCAAAGGCGGCGCCTGCACGGATTTCTGATACGCGGCGATATCTTTCGGCAATTCAGACCGCTGGCTGGCAGCATCCCACGCCAGTCGATAGCTTTGCATCCGCAGGGATCCGGCAATGTTCACCGCTTCCGCATCGCGCAGGCTGGTGGAGAGCGTCAGCAGCGCCAGACCGGTCGACAGCACTGAAAGCAGGGCAATGGCGAACAGCGCGCGGGCGAGGCTGCCAGTGACGGAACGTTTAAACATCCGGCTTATCCTTTATCAGAGAGGCGGTCAGTATAGCCGCAACCCACAAGCAAAATACTGACCTGAAGCGGCTGCAAAAAAGAATGTTCAAAACGTGCGGTGTATCGCTTGAAGCGCCGTGGCAACCCGGATACAGTGGTTTCACTGCTTAAAATACCCGATTAAATGTATCTCCCCCGTGCGGTTTGACACCTCTGTTTACATCCCAGGTTAAATGTAACTTTTATTGACGCTTCTTAAGATAAATCCGCGATCTCTTCACAATCCTTAAACACCTTTACCCCTCGCTCACCCTGCTTTTCATTAGCATGGTCATAATTGATTCCGTAACCAACATCAACTTTCTGACGAATGATAACTTTCGACGAGGAAATCAATTATGAATATCAAAATACCTGCGCTTGTCGCCGCCACTCTTTTAGCTGCAACCTCTTTCTCAGCATTGGCCGCTACTCAGGTCGATGCGCAGCAGAGCCAGAATCTGCAATCAATGGGTACGGTGTCCGTCTCGGCCGTTAGCGGTTCGCTGGATGACGCAACCCATCAGCTTTCTCAGAAAGCATCTGAAATGGGCGCCACGCACTATCGTGTTATCCGCGCTGATACCCCGGGTGATTCAAGCCTGTGGAGCGGTAACGCAGAGATTTACCGTTAAGCTGTACCCTCTCCGTTTTACCCCTGTGTAGCCTTAGTGATTTCACTGAACCGACCGCCCTTTGCGGTCGGTTTTTTTATGCGCCATCCGGCAAAAATTACAAAAGCTCACGATTTCACGCGCGGAACTTTTGCGTCAGCTTTCCAGAACGGTTAGGATGCATCGCCGCAATTTTGCCGCTTCCGTCAAGAATATAATTACAGGAAGTCGGCTTTTGCCCAGACGTTTGTGCTGCGACGCAATCGTTTGGTTGGCGACAGACATCAGGATACCTGGGACGGGTAACCGTAATACTGTGGACAGGATAATAGGAAAGAAAATGAAAGCTGATAAAACAGCGGTCGCAGACAAACGCGCCGCAAGAAGACGTTGGTTAAATTCTCATGACTCTGGCTATCACAAGGCCATGGACAATCGTCACGTTCAGATGATTGCGATTGGTGGGGCGATAGGGACAGGACTGTTTCTTGGTGCGGGAGCCCGTCTGCAGATTGCCGGCCCGGCGCTGGCAATCGTCTATTTAGTGTGTGGCATCTTCTCCTTCTTTATCCTGCGTGCGCTGGGTGAGTTGGTTCTTCACCGCCCATCAAGCGGCAGCTTTGTTTCCTATGCGCGTGAATTCCTTGGCGAAAAAGCCTCCTACGTGGCGGGCTGGATGTACTTCGTCAACTGGGCTATGACCGGTATCGTGGATATCACGGCGGTGGCGCTGTATATGCACTACTGGGGCGCGTTCGGCGATGTGCCGCAGTGGGTGTTCGCGCTGGGCGCGCTGGCGATTGTCGGCACCATGAACATGATCGGCGTAAAGTGGTTCGCCGAAATGGAGTTCTGGTTCGCGCTGATCAAGGTACTGGCTATCGCCATCTTCCTGATTGTCGGCGTGGTGTTCCTCGGCACCGGTAAACCGCTGGACGGCAACTCAACCGGCTTCCACCTGATCACCGATAACGGCGGTTTCTTCCCGCACGGTCTGTTACCGGCGCTGGTGCTGGTGCAGGGTGTGGTCTTCGCCTTTGCCTCCATTGAACTGGTGGGGACGGCGGCCGGCGAATGTAAAGACCCGAAAACCATGCTGCCGAAGGCTATCAACAGCGTGATCTGGCGTATTGGCCTGTTCTACGTTGGCTCGGTGGTGCTGCTGGTGCTGTTACTGCCGTGGAATGCTTACCAGGCAGGACAGAGCCCGTTCGTCACCTTCTTCTCGAAACTGGGCGTGCCTTACGTTGGCAGCATCATGAATATCGTGGTGCTGAGCGCGGCGCTTTCCAGCCTTAACTCCGGCCTGTACTCCACCGGCCGCATTCTGCGTTCGATGTCGATGGGCGGCTCGGCACCTAAGTTCATGTCAAAAATGAGCGGTCAGCAGGTGCCTTACATGGGCATCCTGGTGACGATTGGCGTCTATATTATTGGGGTTTACCTCAACTATATCGTGCCATCGCGCGTGTTTGAGATCGTGCTGAATATCGCTTCACTGGGCATCATCTCTTCCTGGGGCTTTATCGTGGTTTGCCAGATGCGTCTGCGTAAAGCGATCAAAGAAGGGAAAGCGGAAGACGTCAGCTTCAAAATGCCGTGGGCACCGTTCACCTCATGGCTGACGCTGGTGTTCCTGGCCAGCGTGCTGGTGCTGATGGCGTTTGATTACCCTAACGGGACTTACACCATTGCTGCCGTGCCGCTGATTGCGTTGATCCTGATCCTCGGTTGGTTTGGCGTGCGCAAGCGCGTGCATGCGGTGGCGCAAACCGAGCATGCACCGGTGAAGGAAACCTCAGCGAAGTAATCCTGAGACGTTCAGAAAAAGGCGGCCTTTTACAGGTCGCCTTTTTTTATGCCCGTGCCTCACACTGGCGCAATTATGCACAACGATGTTGCATCCTTGATTTAACACGGAAAATTCCCGCTGCTGACACGTGAACCGGTTTACCAGACCATTCACAAATTAGTGCAGGGTTTTCAGTCGCCTGGCTTTTATATTTGTCATAACCCCTCTGAACTGGCACGCGAACTGCTTAATAATCCTCCATAAGACCACCGCCGTAAGCCCGGGATGTTGAAAAGGGGTAAACCGGTTTACTCGTTTATTGCCAGCATCAGGGAAACCGTTATGGGTGACGTTTTGGTTAAAGCTACCAACATTACCAAGCGCTTTGGCGCGCTGACCGCGCTCAACGGCGTCAACATGGAGATCAACCGGGGAGAGGTGCTTGCGCTGCTAGGGGATAACGGCGCCGGAAAGTCGACCTTTACCAAAGTCCTGTCGGGTGCCTACAGCGCCACGGAAGGCGAGCTGGTTGTTTCCGGTAAAAGCGTGCGTTTCTCCTCGCCGAAAGAGGCGTCCGACTGCGGCATCGCCACCATTTATCAGGAGCTGGCGCTGGCGGAAAACCTGTCGATTGCCGAAAACGTCTTTCTCGGTCGCGAGTTGAAACGGCAGGTGCTGGGCATCCCATTTTTACGTATGCAGGCGATGCGTGAACGGGTGCAACAGCTGCTGGCCGAACTGGATGCGCATATCTCCGATGCGGAAGCGCCGGTAGGCAGCCTGTCAGGCGGTCAACGTCAGGCGGTGGCGATCTGCCGCGCGCTGAACCTCAATGCCCAGCTGGTGATCATGGACGAACCGACCGCCGCGCTGGCGGTAGCCGAAACCCGCAAGGTGCTTTCACTGACGCGGCGGCTGGCCGAGCGTAACTGTGGCGTGGTGCTGATCAGCCATAACATCAGCGACGTGTTTGAAGTGGCCGATCGCATGGTGGTTTTCCGCCGTGGCCGCAAAATTGCCGAACGGCGACGGGAAGAGACCTCGCCGGATGAAATCGTCTCGCTGATCACCGGCGCGCATCCCGATGCGCGCGCCTTTGAACAACGCCGTGACTAACCAATCGTTCCTTTCTCTGGGTGGAATTTAACTATGTTGAAACGCGTCACTCTTACACTGCTTGCGTCTTCTGTTTACCTTGTCAGCCAGTTGGTCAGCGCTGCCGACAAACCGAAAGTGGCCTTTGTGCCGCAGATAGTCGGCATTCCGTACTTCCAGGCGATGCAGGACGGTGGCAACCGTGCGGCGAAGGAACTGGGCGTCGATTTTATCTATTCCGGCCCGGTGGACACCAACCCGATGGATCAGCTGCAAATCGTGCAGAACCTGATTGCGCAGGGCGTGAAGGCCATCTCGGTAAGCGTGCTGGATGCCTCCAGCCTGGCCCCGGTGGTTGAACAGGCCAAATCACGCGGCATCTCGCTGTACACCAGCGACAGCGATGCGCCGGACAGCGGCCGTGCGGTCTATGTTGCCCAGGCCACGGATCAGGGACTGGGCGAAAGCATCATTGATGAGATGGTTAAACGGGTAGGCGATCGCGGCAAAATTGGCATCGTCTCTGGCGAAGCGACCGCATCGAATCTCAACGCCTGGATCGGGTTTATGCAGGCGAGGGTGAAAGCGAAATACCCGAACGTTACCTTACTGGCACCGCAGTTTGCCGGTGGCACCGCCAGTCGTGCGGCACAAATCTCCACCGATTTGATGTCTTCCAATCCTGACCTGAAAGGCATTATTGCCGTCGCGTCCACCACCTGTCCTGGCGTGGCGCAGGCCATCGAAACCGCCGGAAAAATCGGCAAGGTGATTGGTGCCGGCTACTGCAGCCCAAATACCGCGCGCGCCTATCTGAAGAGCGGTGCCTTTGGTTACAGCGTGTTGTGGGACCCGGAGAAACTGGGCTACCTGACCGTCTGGGCTGGCAAAGAGCTGATCGACGGCAAAAAGTTTGCGGCGGAAAACAGCGTGCCGGGCTTTGCTAAGCCGGTCAGCTATGACAGTAAAACCGGCATCCTGTTGCTGGGCGCTCCGGCGGTATTCACCAAAGATAACGTCGATCAGTATCACTTCTGATGAGGATGAATTTGAAAGGAGCCCTGTGGCGCTGGTCGGCGCGTGAAATCACCCTTGCCATCGTTTGCCTGCTGGCCTGCGCGATCTTCTCGCTGGCCTCACCCTGGTTTGCCACCGTCGATAACCTGAGCACGGTATTGCGTAACAGCGTTGAGCTGCTGCTGATTGGTTTGGGGATGACGTTGATTCTGGCGATGGGCGGCGTCGATGTCTCCGTCGGCGTGGTGATGGGGCTGGCGGCCTGGGGCGTGGGACAGTTATTGGGGGCGAACGCGGTGTTGGCCGCAGCGATTGCCGGCCCGCTGATTGGCATGCTGGTCGGTGCCTTTACGGCGGTGGTGGTGGTGTTGGGACGCATCCCGGCCATTGTCGGCACGCTGGGTTTGTACGGCGTCTACCGCACCGCCATTTTTGCCTTACTCGGCGGTCAGTGGTTATCGGGTCTGCCCGATGGGCTGACGCGTTGGGTGGATGGCCGCTTGCTTGGCCTGCCGCTGATGGCGTGGCTGATAGCGCTGGCTTATCTGCTGGTCTGGCTGGCGTTGCGGCGCACGGCCTATGGCCCGCATCTGCTGGCGATTGGCCATTCGGAAGAGAAAGCCCGCCTGTCCGGCGTACCGGTCACCCGGGTGCGCTTTATCACCTTTATGTTGAGCGGCCTGCTGTGCGGGCTGGCAGCCACCTTTTATGTGGCCACCTACCGCAACGTGGAGATGACCGTCGGCAGCACGCTGGCGCTGGAAGCCATTGCGGCGGTGGTGCTGGGCGGAACCCGCATCACCGGTGGGCAGTGCAGTTTGCTGGGCACGGTGTTAGGCGTTCTGCTGCTGCGGATTTTGCAAAACGGCCTGCTGCTGGTGGGCGTGCCGTCGCTGTGGCAGACGGTGGTGACGGGCGTGTTGTTATTGCTGGTGTTGAGTGCGGAAGTGATTAGCGGACGCGTAAACCTGAATGGACTGAAGCGGGGAAGGGCATGAAATTTTTACGTGCGCATCTGGTGACCTCTCTGCTGGTGTTGTTGTGGTGTCTGCTGTTGGGCACGGTATTGATTCTGCAACCCGGCATGCTGGACCCGATAACCCTGACCACCATCCTGCAATTTGCCACCGTACTGGCGCTGGTGGCATTAGGCCAGGCGCTGGTGGTGCTGGCCGGCGGCGCCGGGATCGATTTGTCGGTCGGTGGCAACGTTTCGCTCTCGGCAGTGGCGGGCATGATGGCGCTGCACGCCGGTTTACCGCCGGTGCTGCTGCCGGTTATTTGCCTGCTCTGCGGTTTCCTGCTTGGCCTGTTCAACGGCTATCTGGTGGCGAAGCTAAAAATCTGGCCGCTGATCGTCACGCTGGGCACGTTCTACGCCTGGTCCGGTCTGGCACTGGCGCTGACCGGCGGGGCCGCCCAATCCGGCGTCCCGCGCGATATTTTGCCGTGGGGACGCGGCGTACTGGCGGCCATTCCGCTGCCGTTCCTCTGCTGTGTGATCCCCGCGTTTGTTATCGCCTGGGCAATCCTGCGCTTTACCAGCTGGGGCCGATGGATTTATGCGATGGGATTCAACGAACGTTCGGCCAGGCTGGTGGGCATTCCTGTCGATCGTCTGCGCATGCTGGTGTACGGCATTTGCGGTGCGCTGGCGGGCTGTGCCGGATTTATTACTCTGGCCTGGCTGGGCAGCGGACGCCCCAATGTCGGCGTGAATCTGGAGCTGGAATCGCTGACCGCCGCGCTGTTGGGTGGCATGGCGATCTTTGGTGGCCGGGGCGGTGTGGTGGGCGTGTTTGCCGCCACCCTGTTGCTGGTGGCGATCAAAACCAGCCTGTTGCAGTTTGGCATCAATACGGTCTGGCAAGTGGGCGTGGTGGGGGTGTTACTGATCGCCGTGCTGCTGGCCGACCGCTTCTCATCTTACCGGAGATAATTTATGACATTAGCACAGCAGATTGCGCGTCACGTTGAGGCCAACACCGATCGTCTGGTGCAGACGCTTTGCGATCTGATCGCCTTCCCATCGATCGTCAAAGTCGATCCGCGTGAAGCCGGGCCGGGCGAGCGTGGCTGCCAGCTTTACCTTCAGCAACGGCTGCAGGCATTAGGCATGACCACCGATCTGTGGGATTCCGATGGCCCGGCGCTGTACGCCAAATACCAGGGCCGACCGGGCGCCAATAAAGGCCGCACCTTTGAAGGACGGCCGAATCTGGGCGGGATTCTGGCGGGCAGCGGCGGCGGGCGTTCAATCATGCTCAACGGCCATGTCGACGTGGTGCCGCCGGGTGCTGCGGAGCACTGGCACACCGATCCTTTTACCCCGGTGGTGAAGGACGGTGCGGTGTATGGACGTGGCTCGGTAGATATGAAAGGCGGCGTCACCTGCATGTTGATGGCGCTGACGTTTCTCAAAGAGTTGAACATTCCGCTGGCCGGAGATGTGGTTTTCACTACGGTGGTAGACGAAGAGATTGGTGGCATGGGATCGCTGGCGATGGTCGATCGCGGCTTTAAGGCCGATGCCGGGATCATGACCGAACCGACCGCCAACCGCATCGCGCCGATCTGCCATGGCGTGCTGTGGAGCAAAATTGTGCTGGAGGGCATCGGTGGCCACGCGGAGTTGACGCCGAACGCCTGGAACAGCAGCGGGCCGGTCGACGCCATTATGCTGTGCCGCCAGATGCTCGATGCGATAGATATTCTGAATCGCCGCTGGCAGACCGACCCACGCAAAAATCATCCGTTGATGGATCTGCCGAATCAGATCATCGTCACGCAGCTGAAGGCCGGTGAGCATCCGGCGTCGATCGCCGGACGGGCCGAAATCATTATTGACGTGCAGTATCTGCCGGCGGAAAAGGATCAATTCGGTCTCGGCGGCCACGTTAAGGCCGAGCTGGAAGACTATCTGGCGCGGGTCTGCGCGGTCGATCCCTATTTGCAGCAGCATCCGGCGCGCATTGAATGGATCCTCGATGCCGACTGCGCGGAAGTGCCCGCCGACCATCCTTTCGTCACCACCTTCCAGTCAGCGGTCACCGAAGCGGCAATGCCGCCGGCGCTGGTCGGCTTTGGTGCACACAGTGATATTGGCCTGCCGGGATTATTCGGCACGCCGACCGTCAACTTTGGCCCCGGCGACCCGGCGTTATGCCATCAGCCCAATGAACATGTTCCGGTGGCTGACCTGATTGCCTGCACCACCGCCATCGCGCTGGCGATCGCCCGCTGGAGCGGCCCGCAACAAAGCCTGAATTAGGATAGTTTTCCGCTAAGCCTGGCCTTATGATGACAGGCTCCTTAAAAACGCAACGGAGCCTGTATGTCAGCCAAAATCGAAGTGATTAAGAATAAAATCCTGTCAGAAAACTGGTTCGTTTTGCGTAATTTTACCTACGATCTTACCGCCAACGATGGCTCCACTATCCGCCACAAGCGCGAGGTTTATGACCGCGGCAATGGCGCGACCATCCTGCTGTATAACCGCGAAAAAAACAGCGTGATCCTCACCCGTCAGTTCCGTATTGCGACCTTTGTTAACGGCAATGAAACCGGCATGTTGATTGAAACCTGCGCCGGGCTGCTGGACGATGATTCGCCGGAAGACTGCATCCGTAAGGAAGCGATTGAGGAGACCGGCTACGAGGTCGGCCACGTTGAGAAGCTGTACGAAATGTATATGTCGCCGGGCGGCGTGACCGAACTGATCCACTTCTTCGCCGCAGAATACAATGATGCCCTGCGCGCCAATGCGGGCGGCGGCGTGGACGATGAAGATATCGATGTGATGGAAATTCCTTTCCCCAAGGCCTGGGCGATGGTCAAAGAGGGGCGCATCAAGGACGGCAAAACGGTGATGCTGTTTCAGCACGCCTTGCTGGAAGGCTGGCTGAAACTGTAACCCTCTCTGACCGGCTTACGCGGAGAGCATCGCGGCCGGACTTTTCCCAGATAGCGGCAGCTAAACTGCCGCGTCATGCCGCTATTGTTGCAAAATAAAGTCAACATTTGCCGGGGTACATCAACCCGATTAATCAGATCGACTCTCTCTCAGCATACTGATAATTAAAAGCTCCCATAGGCTAATAGCAAATACGGGAAGAAGAACATCAGCAATTTTCGGATATCCTTAATAAATATTTTCTTTGCCGGAAAAAAGCATGAGGCGTTTAAACAAGCGCTAAACGCATATCCCTTCAGTAAATAAACCGGATCAATGAATTAACCGCAGTTAAGTCATTTTCTGATGCGAGGGTCATTAATTTAAATCATTGAATGGCAATGTTTTTAAGTCCGCAACTTGAACCACATCACATTATTTCGCTATTGCAGCACGGTGCCGCAGAGAAATAGTCGGCTACGGTCTTATTGCCGAATCAGAATAACATGACCGCTTTTGACCGAATGTGTGGATTTGACTGATTTAACGTTTTACTAACACTGTCCGAAAAATCCGATTGAGCTGCCCGCCTGCAGACGTCATCATAGCGGTATCGAATTTTTGATCTTATCCGCACGTTTCCGTCGCCATTACGTCACCCTGGGATACACGTTTTCAATGCCTTACTGGATGAAATTACCTTTTGCTTCGCTGCTGCTGTTTGCTGCTTCGCTACATGCCGAGCCGCTGCAAAAAGTCTTTTCCGACTGGCAGATTACCTGCAATAACCTTAATGGTTGTGTGGTGCGTAATTTCCCCGGCGATGATGGCCTGGTGATGACCCTCAGCCGTAATGCCGGAATTAATGACCGGCCGCTGCTGCGCATTGATTATGGCAACCGCTATACCGGTGAGCTGAAGGGCGCCGCGCTGAAGGATAACCTGCTGCTGGACGGGCAGCGACTGAAGCCCGACCTGAAGCACTGGGAAGTAGAACCCCATCATCTGACCACCGCGCATAACATCTCCATCGATGAGTTTCTGGCGCAGGTGATGGACGCGGATAATATCCAGTTGCTGTACCGGCCAAACGCCACCATTTCCCTGCACGGGCTGAAAGCGGCGCTGCTGCTGATGGACGACGTTCAGGGACGGGTTAATGGCATGAGCGCCTGGATTAAGCGGGGCGATCGTGCGGCGATGGATGTGCCGCCTGAGCCGGCGATGCCTGAAATCATTCCGCCGCCGCGTCCGCCTTTACCGCTGACGCGCGAAGAAACCACCGGCCTGATTGATTTTGGTACCTGGCGGATCAATACCGATGAGTGCTCGCTGGATCCGCAGCGTCGTGAAGTCAGCGTCGCCCCGTTATCCGATCAGAAAGCGCTGCTGCTGGTGAGCTGTGAGATGGGAGCGTACAACGTCATCGATCTGGCTTTTGAAGTCAGCCGCAGCGAACCCTATATTGCCAAGGGCATCACGCTGACCTTGCCGTTTGTGCCGCCTGGCCACGGTGATAAGCAGCTGGAATTGATTAACGCGGAATATGACGCCAACTCGGGAGAGCTGCTGACCTTCAGCAAGGATCGCGGGCTGGGAGATTGTGGCACCGCGTCACGCTGGCAGTTCAACGGACGTCAGTTTGTGCTGGCCGAGTTTGCGGAAGAGGGCACCTGCGACGCCTGGCACGGCAGCGATGACTGGCCAACGCTGTGGACCAGCAAAACCTTGCCGGTGACGCCAACCGGTAATGTGGAAATGACGCCTTAACCTCCTAGCGGGAAGCCCGGTGATGAAGCCATCAGAGCCGCTTCTCGCGGCATAAAAAAAGCCCGGCAATCAGATTGCCGGGCTTTTTGTTGTCCATCAGCGATCGCCTTCAGTCAGCGATCGTAACGGTCAGTCACCTCAGTGAGGTTTCAGCAGTGCTTCAGCATGGCTGACGATATTCTCAACCGTGAAGCCAAACTCGTTAAACAGCTTATCGGCAGGCGCTGACTCACCAAAGGTGGTCATGCCGACGATAGCGCCGTTCAGGCCAACGTATTTGAACCAGTAATCTGCAATGCCCGCTTCCACCGCAACACGCGCGGTGACGTTGGATGGCAGCACCGATTCACGGTAACCCACTTCCTGCTTATCAAACAGCTCGGTCGACGGCATCGACACCACACGCACTTTATGGCCGCTGGCGGTCAGTTTCGCCGCTGCGCCCAGCGTGATTTCCACTTCTGAACCGGTGGCAATCAGGATCACTTCCGGCGTGCCTTCGCAATCTTTCAGCACGTAAGCACCACGAGAGATGTTGTCGACCTGCTCTTTACTACGCTCAGGCTGCAACAGGTTCTGACGTGACAGGATCAGCGCGGTTGGCCCATGATGGCGCTCAACGGCATGTTTCCACGCCACGGCGGTCTCAACCTGGTCACACGGACGCCAGACGCTCATATTTGGCGTGACGCGCAGGCTGGCAAGCTGCTCAACCGGCTGGTGCGTCGGGCCATCTTCGCCCAGACCAATCGAGTCATGGGTATAAACCATAATCTGACGGGCTTTCATCAGCGCGGCCATACGCACGGCGTTACGGGCATATTCCACAAACATCAGGAAGGTCGCGGTGTACGGGATAAAGCCACCGTGCAGCGCCAGACCGTTGGCAATGGCGGTCATACCAAATTCGCGCACGCCGTAGTGAATATAGTTACCGGCATGGTCTTCTTTGATCGACTTAGAGCCAGACCAGATGGTCAGGTTACTTGGCGCCAGGTCAGCGGAGCCGCCCAGATATTCCGGCAGCAGCTTACCGTAGGCTTCCAGCGTATTTTGTGACGCTTTACGGCTGGCAATTTTCTGCGGGTTAGCCTGCAGTTCAGTAATGAACTTCTGCGTTTCCTGCTCCCAGACGTCCGGCAGATCGCCGGCCATACGGCGTAAAAACTCTTTCGCCAGTTCCGGATGCGCAGCTTGATAAGCAGCAAATTTCTCGTTCCACGACTTCTCGTATTTCGCACCGGCTTCTTTGCCATCCCACTGGGCATAAATGTCTTTCGGGATTTCAAAGGCAGGGTAGTTCCAGCCGAGCTGCTTACGGGTCAGCGCCACTTCTTCAGGGCCCAGTGCGGCACCGTGCGCTTCTTCCTTGCCGCCTTTGTTCGGCGAACCAAAACCAATCACCGTTCTGCAGATAATCAGTGAAGGCTTATCGGTAACGCTTTGCGCTTCTTTGATGGCATTTTTGATGGCATCGGCATCGTGACCATCAATTTCGTGGATCACATGCCAGTTGTAGGCTTCAAAACGCTTGGCGGTATCATCGCTGAACCAGCCTTCCACTTCGCCATCAATCGATATGCCGTTGTGGTCATAGAAACCGATCAGTTTACCCAGACCCAGCGTACCGGCCAGAGAAGAGACCTCATGGGAAATCCCTTCCATCAGGCAGCCATCGCCCATGAAGACGTAGGTGTTATGGTCGACGATATCGTGACCCGGGCGGTTAAACTGCGCGCCCAGCGTACGTTCCGCAATCGCCATACCGACCGCATTGGCCAGACCCTGGCCCAGCGGGCCGGTGGTGGTTTCGACGCCCGGCGTATAGCCGTATTCCGGGTGACCTGGCGTTTTAGAGTGCAGCTGACGGAAGTTTTTCAGCTCTTCAATCGGCAAATCGTAGCCGGTGAGGTGCAACAGGCTGTACAGCAGCATTGAACCGTGGCCGTTAGACAGGATAAAACGGTCGCGATCGGCCCACAGTGGGTTGGTCGGGTTGTGATGCATAAACTCGCGCCACAACACTTCGGCGATATCTGCCATGCCCATTGGGGCACCTGGGTGACCGGAATTGGCTTTCTGTACCGCATCCATACTCAATGCACGGATGGCATTAGCCAGTTCTCTACGTGAAGACATATTTTTCTCCCTGGTTATTGAGTGTTACAGCTTGGCGGACAGCACGTCTTCCAGCTTCTGCTGGTCAACGGCGAACTGACGAATACCTTCTGCCAGCTTGTCATTCGCCATCGGATCCTGATTGTGCTCCCAACGGAACTCGGCTTCAGTCATCGGCGTTGGCTGGTTAAAGGCCTCGGTTGACGGCTTCAGCTTACGCTCAACCGGCGCATCGCTGGCCTGCAGTTCTTCCAGCAGGTTAGGGGAGATAGTCAGACGATCGCAGCCGGCCAGTGCCAGGATCTGCTCAACTTTACGGAAGCTGGCACCCATGATCACCGTGTTATAGCGATGCTGTTTGTAGTATTCGTAGATGTTGCGTACGGACACTACGCCCGGATCTTCATCAACGACATACGGGTCGATCGGCTTGCGGCTGTTGTACCAGTCGAAGATACGGCCAACAAACGGCGAAATCAGGAACACGCCGGCTTCAGCACAGGCGCGCGCCTGAGCGAAGGAGAACAGCAGCGTCAGGTTACAGTTGATGCCGTTCTTTTCGAGTTCTTCCGCAGCGCGGATACCTTCCCAGGTGGAAGCCAGTTTGATCAGGATGCGCGAACGGTCAATGCCGTTGTCTTCGTACATTCTGACCAGCTTCTCAGCCTTGGTGACACACATACCGCGATCGAACGACAGGCGTGCATCCACTTCGGTTGAAACGCGTCCTGGAACGCTTTTCAGAATTTCCATACCGAGGTTAATCGCGACCTTGTCGCTGGCATTGATGATCTGAGTCTCTTTGCTGCCGCCCTGTTTTTTGGCGTAGTCGATAGCGTCGGTAATCAGGTGTTTGTAAGAATCGAGGCTGGAGGCTTTCAGGATCAGAGACGGGTTGGTGGTGGCATCTTCCGGGTGATAATTGCGGATGGATTCGATATCGCCACTGTCAGCCACCACGGTGGTGTATTGTTTCAGTGCGTCTAGCTGGTTCATCTCTTGGCTCCTTGATGTGCAATCTGCATACGTTTACGACCCTTGCGGACAACGTGGGCTGAAGGCCAACTATCCAGCCTTGAATCTTCTCATAAGGGGGAATTTTCAGTGGCTAACAGCCGGTCTGCCCGACAGGGTTTTCTGTTCTCAGGCCAAACATTGCATCAGACGTCCTGTAATAGAAATGCGTTTTCTCTGATTATTGCAATGGGTTCGCCCAATGGTCAGGCCGCGCGGACGAAAAAAATGCCGCACTTTTCAGTGTAGCACTTCCCTGGGATTTCGTGATGGCGCGCACGGTTGCGCGCCAACGGCAGGCTTATTTCGCGCCGGCGTGCTGCTCGTAATAGCTGATTTTATCGACCTTCTCCGACGAACCGCCGCCCTCAAATTCCGAATTCAACCAGCTGGATACAATCGATCGCGCCAGTTCAGGGCCGATCACTCGCGCACCCAGCGTCATCACCTGCGCATTGTTACTTTTGCGGGCGCGCTCGGCCGAATAGGTGTCGTGGCACTGCGCCGCACGAATGCCCGGCACCTTGTTGGCGACGATCGCCATGCCAATGCCGGTGCCGCAAATCAAAATCCCACGTTCATGCTTGCCGTCTTTAATGGCATTGGCCAGCGTCCATGCGATGTCCGGGTAGATCGGTTTATCGGTCTGCGCATCATTACTGTAGTCGCTGACATCCAGATTCAGCGTCTGAAGGTACTGTTTAATCAGGTTTTTTAATTCCAGCGCCGCATCATCAGCACCAATTGCAATAGAAGTCATAGGTTACTCCACGGGTAAGGGGGCCGCTGGGCATCCTGACGTCAGGAAAACCGGTCGACGGCGAACTGCTATTACCCTCGCATAAAAATGCTCATATGTTCAATAGATGTTCTTTTGTTTTTTTTGATCGTGAGATTATTACGCGAGGTATGGTGACGAGTGTCGCTTAAATGCGCTTTTATTCGGCGTAAGTCGGAAAAATGAAAGGTTTTGAGGTCGCTCACACTTTTGTGATTGTCCCGTGGGCAATGAGCATTGATACAGGTAGTGTTCATATGTTCACGCATTGATGCAATGCACAAGAAGACCCACTGAGGACTCAAACCATGCGTCAAATTCACTTTCAACCAGGTTCATCGCCCTACACAACGTTAGCCGTTTCTTCCTTGATGCCGGTGGCAAAAGGGGTCGTGGCATGACAACTCATCTGCAATCGGCCGTCGAAAAATCGGCTATCCGCAAAGTCTCACTGCGGTTGGTGCCCTTTGTGGCGCTGATGTTTTTCATCAACTTCCTTGACCGCACGGCGATCTCTTTCGCCGGGCCAAACGGCATGAGCGAGGATCTGGGGCTGCACGCCGCGCAGTTCGGCCTCGCCTCGGGCATCTTCTTTATTGGCTATATCCTGCTGGAGGTGCCAAGCAACCTTGCGCTGCATCGCTTCGGCGCACGCAAGTGGCTGGCGAGGATCATGGTCAGCTGGGGCATCGTCTCGTTACTGTTTACCTGGGTAAGCAGCGTCGAAGGCCTGTACACCTTGCGGATGCTGCTGGGCGTGGCGGAAGCCGGCTTCTTCCCCGGCGCCATTCTGTTCCTGAGCATGTGGGTACCGGCGCGCCATCGCAGCAAGGTGCTGTCGCTGTTCTATCTGGCGCAGCCGTTGACGGTGGTGTTTGGTGCACCGCTGGCCGCCGCGCTGATCGAACAGCATGGCCTGTTTGGTTTATCCGGCTGGCGGGTGATGTTCCTTGGCGTGTCGATCCCGGCCATCGTCATCGGCATCGTCACCTGGTTCTATCTGGCCGACTCGCCGCGTCAGGCTAAGTGGCTTAACGCCGAAGAAAAAGCGTGGCTGAGCAGCGAGCTGGAAAAAGAGCGTGACCAGAAGCAGGGCAACGCCCATCCAGGCCTGCGCAGCGTGCTGTTTAATGGCCGCGTGTGGATGCTGTGCCTGATCTACTTCGGCTTCATCTATGGCCTGTACGCGCTGGCCTTCTTCCTGCCAACCATTATCTCTGGCTTCCAGCAGCAGTTCGGCACCTCGTTTAACGTGATTGAGAAAGGGCTGATTACCGGCGTGCCGTACATCTTTGCGGCGGTGGTGATGTTCTTCTGGTCGCGTGATGCGTCACGTCGTGGCTGCAAAACCTGGCATATCGCGCTGCCGGCCCTGACCGGTGCCATCAGCGTGCCGCTGGCGCTGTATATGGACTCGCCGATGGCGACCATTCTGGTGATTTCCATCACCGCCAGCTCAATCTTTGCTGCCTTACCTAACTTCTGGACTTTACCTACGCAGTTCCTGACCGGCGCTTCAGCAGCCGCGGCGATTGCCCTGATTAACACGCTGGGCAACGTGGCCGGATTCTCTGCGGGCTATCTGACCGGGATGCTAAAAGACGCCACCGGCAGCTACACCGTGTCGATGATGGTGGTCGGCGGCTTTATGTTGCTCTCCGCCGTGTTGATGCTGTTGCTCAACGCCAAACGTTCAGGAATGCAGTCTGCCCGTCTTTCACAGGAGCCTTCACAATGACCTATCTCTTTAACCAACCCTCTGCGTTTGCCAATGAACTGATCGAAGGGTTTGTGGCGGCGAATGCGGACAAAGTGCGTCAGGTGGCGGGCGGCGTGGTGCGCAGCACGCGCAGCAAGCCGGGCTGCGTGGCGATTGTTATCGGCGGCGGCTCCGGGCACTACCCGGCATTTTCTGGCCTGGTCGGGCAGGGGATGGCGCACGGTGCGGCGATGGGTAACCTGTTTGCCTCACCTTCCGCTCAGCAGATTTATAACGTGGCCCGCGCGGCCGACAATGGCGGCGGCGTATTGCTGGCGTTCGGCAACTATGCCGGCGATGTGCTGCATTTTGGCCAGGCCTGTGAGCGCCTGAAATCCGAAGGCATTCCCTGTGAACTGCTGGCGGTCACCGACGATATCTCCAGCGCATCGCTGTCCGAGCAGGAAAAGCGACGCGGCGTCGCCGGTGATTTAGCGGTATTTAAAGCCGTTGCCGCCGCGGCTGAAGCGGGTTACTCGCTGGCCGAGGTTACCCGGCTGGCACGCCATGCCAACCACCGCACCCGTTCCCTCGGCGTGGCCTTTTCCGGCTGTACGCTGCCCGGCGCCAGCCAGCCGCTGTTTGAAGTGGCGCACGGCACCATGGCACTCGGCATGGGCATTCACGGCGAACCGGGCATCAGCGAATGTGCCATTCCACCGGCCGATACGCTGGCGGAGCTGTTTGTTGAGCACCTGCTGAAAGAGTGTCCGCAAGAGATTGGCGAACCGCGCGGTCAGCGCGTGGCGGCGATCCTCAACGGCCTTGGCTCGGTAAAATATGAAGAGTTGTTTGTGGTCTATCGCCGCGTTGCCCAGCTGTTGAAAGACGCCGGACTGGAAGTGGTTGAACCCGAGGTGGGTGAATTTGTCACCAGCTTCAATATGGCCGGCGCGTCATTAACCCTGGTGTGGCTGGATGACGAGCTGGAAACCTTCTGGCGCGCGCCGGCCAATGCCCCGGCCTTCCGCAAAGGCAGCGTGCTGGTGGCTGAACCGCTGAGCGCAGCCGAACTGATTTTGCCGCAGGTGGATGAGGTCCCGAACGCCTCGCAAGCGTCACAACAGTCCGCGCGCTGCGTGCTGGCGGTGGTGAAGGCGATGGCAGAGGTTATCTATCAGCATGAAGAAGAGCTAGGCCGCATCGATGCGGTGGCCGGTGACGGCGACCACGGCATTGGTATGGCGCGCGGCGTGACCGGGGCGGTGGAAAAGGCGGTCGAAATGCACCAGCGCCACGCGGGCGCCGGCACCTTACTTTGCCGCGCGGCCGATGCCTGGGCGGATAAAGCCGGTGGCACCTCGGGCGCATTGTGGGGCGTGGCGTTAACCGCTATTGGCTCCGCGCTGGGTGACACTGAGTCGCCGAATGCGCATCGCGTGGCGTTGGGCGTGCAGCATGCCAAAGAGGGCATCATGCACTTTGGTAAGGCGAAGGTCGGCGATAAAACCCTGGTCGATGTGCTGGTGCCGTTCAGCGAAACGCTGAGCGCCCGCGTTGAGGCCGGTGACTCGCTGAATGACGCCTGGGCCGCCGCCGCCAGGCAGGCGACGCTGAGTGCCGAAGCCACCCGTCAAATGGTGCCGAAAATGGGCCGCGCCCGCCCGCTGGCCGAAAAAAGCGTCGGCACGCCGGATGCCGGTGCCGTCTCACTGGCGCTGATCGTTAACAGAATTCATCAACAGTTGACCGCGCAGACCGAAGCCCGCCTGCAGGGAGTGCACTGATGACACAGCCGCGTATAACGCTGGGCGTTAGCCTGAAGATGTATTTCAGCTATCAGCAGACGCTGGCGTGGAGTCAGGCGGTCGCGGCCATTGCCCGCAACCATCCGGCAATAATCAGTGGTGAGGTGGCGCTGTTTGTCCTGCCCGCGTTTCCCGCGTTGCCGCCGGTGCTTGAGGCATTTGCCGGCAGCAATGTGCTGGTCGGTGCGCAGGATCTGTGTCAGGAAGATAACGGTGCCTGGACCGGTGAAGTCAGCGGCGCGATGCTGGCGGAAATGGGCTGTGGCTTCGCCGAAATCGGTCATGCCGAGCGCCGTCGCTACTTTGCCGAAGACGACAGGCTGATTGCCGCCAAGCTGGCCGCTTCGCTGCGCAATGGCCTGACGCCGGTGCTCTGTCTGGGGGAGCCAGAACAGGGCACCAGTCAGGAGGCGATTGCCGTTTGTCGTCAGCAGCTGGACGCTTATCTGCTGACGGCCCGCCAGCAACAGCTTTCCGGCCACATCGTTCTGGCCTATGAACCGCAGTGGGCGATTGGCGCGGCCACCTCCGCGCCCGACGATTTTATCGCTGAGGTCTGCCACGGCCTGCGTGCGTTCAGCGGGCTGGGGGAATTCACCTTCAGCGTGATTTATGGCGGCAGCGCGGGGCCGGGCTTATTACGCCGTCTGGGTCACCACGTTGACGGTTTGTTCCTTGGACGCTTTGCCCATCAGCCGGTGGCACTGGCGTCAATTATTGATGAAGCCGCCGAACTGGCTACATCTCAGGAGGCAGCATGGCAACAGGCTTAAGCACCTACGCCTATTTCTGGCGGATGTCAGAAAAAGTCCCGGCACCGATGACCCTGCAACAGGTCCTGCAGCACACGGCTGAGATGGGCGTGTCGCTGTTCCAGATTTGCGACTATCCGCAGATTGAGAGCTGGAGCGCGGCGCAGCTTCAGGCGCTGCGGCAGCAGGCTGACCAGCTGGGCATGGCGCTTGAGCTGGGCACGCGTGGCCTGCAGGCCGGGCATCTGCAACGCTACCTCGAACTGGCCGATGCGCTTGAGGTCACCGTGTTGCGGTCGATGTTCAACAGCGCGACGTCACGACCGACGCTGGCCGAAGCGGGCGCGATGATCGAAACCGTGCTGCCAAAATTTGAGCAGCAGCAGGTCAAACTCTGTCTGGAAACCTACGAGCAGGTGCGCAGCGCCGACATGATGTCGGTGATCAACCGCTTCGACTCCCCGTCTCTGGGCGTATGTCTCGATCCGGCCAACTGCGTGGCCGCGCTGGAACTGCCTGAACAGGTGATTGAAAACACCGTCGATCGGGTACTGAACCTGCATGTCAAAGATTTTGCTTTCTCGCGTCAGGATGGCTGGGTCGGCTTTACCCTCGCCGGCAGTCCGATGGGCGAAGGCTTACTGAATTATCGCCAGCTGATTGAGCGCGTGCGCCCGGACAGCAGAGGCATCAACCAAATCGTCGAGCACTGGTTACCCTGGCAGCAGGATGCGCAACGCACCTGCCAGCTGGAACAGCAGTGGACTCAACAAAGCGTCGATTATTTAGCGAAACATCAATTCCAGGAGTGATTTTATGAGCACACAATTAAAAACAATTACCGTTATTGGCGCCGGCGGCAAAATGGGCATGCGCATCTCAGCCAATCTGCAAAAAAGTGATTATCAGGTCTTCTATTGTGAGAGCGCGCCACAGGCGCAGGAACAGGTCACCGCCCAGGGCCGTGAACTGTCAGCCGCTGAATCGGTGGTGCCGGTCAGTGATGTGGTGATCCTCGCGGTGCCGGACATCGTGTTGGGCAAAGTGTCTGAAATCGTGGTGCCGCAGATGAAAACCGGCGGCATCCTGTTAACGCTGGATCCGGCTGCCGCCTATGCCAACCTGATCGCCCAGCGCGACGGCATTGAGTACGCGGTTGCGCACCCTTGCCATCCCTCGGTATTCCTCGAGCGTTACACCAAAGAAGAACATGCCGATGCGTTCGGGGGTGTGGCCGCCATCCAGCACATTGCCGCATCCTATGAGACCGGCAGCGACGCGCAAAAAGCCGAGCTGAGCAAGGTGGTCAGCGTGATGTACGGCCCGGTTGAGGAAGTGCACTGGGTGACGGTGAAGCAGCTGGCCTATCTGGAGCCAACGTTAGTGGAAACCGTGGCCTGTATGGTCGGTGCCTTTATGAAAGAAGCGCTGGACGAAACGGTCAAGCATTCTGGCGTGCCGGAAGCCGCTGCGAAAGCGATGCTCTACGGACATATTCAGATTGCGCTGGCGGTGGCTTTCCGCGCCACCAACCCGTTCTCGGATGCCTGCATGATCGCCATGGAATATGGCCGTGAGAAGATTGTGAAACCCGACTGGAAGCAGATTTTTGACGAGAAAGAGTTGGATATCGTCATTGCCCGTATGCTGAAAATTGACGCAATCCGCCGCTAATTGTGAGCTTCCCCCGGGCAAGAATGGGCAATCATTGGCTCATCGCCGGGGGAAAGTGGTATAAATCCGGTCTATACCGTGCGGGCGGCCCGAGTGCCGCCCGGGCTTTGTTGCCCGCCAGGCACCGACTTATCTCCAGCTCAAGAGAACCCGGATGGAAAAGAACTCGCCTTCTCAGGATACAGAACTGCTGACGGAAATTGCCGTTGCCTACTATCAGGACGAAATTACCCAGGAAGAGATCGCGCGTAAATTCGGTATTTCCCGCATCAAAGTGGGTCGCTTGCTTAAGCGGGCCAAGGAAGAGGGCATTGTTGAAATCAACGTGCGCTATCACCCGGTGTTCAGTACCCGCCTGGAACAGCAGCTGCTGGAGCGTTTTCCGCTGCAACGTGCCTTAATCGCTTTGGATTATCAGGATGAAGAAGAGCAGCGCCGTCAGGTTGCGGCGCTGGTTTCCGCGCATCTGGCGCAGACGCTGAAGGATAACGCGGTGGTCGCCGTGGGACAGGGACGCAATATCGCCGCGGTGGCCGATCATCCCGGCAACGTGCCGATCCGCAACTGCCACTTTATCAGCGGCATTGGCGGCACCCATCGTCCTGGCGATGCGATCAACGCCGACCATATCAGCCGCCGCCTGGCGCGCAAGTTCGGCGGCATCAGCGAAACGCTGTATGCCCCGGCCTACGTGGAAAACCGCGCGCTGAAAGAGTCCTTTATGCAGAACGGCACCATTAAAGAGACCCTCGATCGCGCCCGCAAAGCCGATATTGCGCTGGTCGGCATTGGTGACATGAACGAGAACAGCTATATGGTGAAGCTCGGCTGGTTTACGCCGCATGAAATTATTGATGCCAGCCTGAATCAGGGCGTCACCGGGGATGTGGCGGGCTATGACTTCTTTAATGCGCAGGGCCAGCACGTTGATACGGTGATGAACGATCGGGTGATCGGTTTGAGTATCGAAGAGCTGCGCAAAATACCCTGCGTGATTGCCATCGCCTCGGAAAATACCAAAGCCATGGCCATTCTTGGCGCGTTAAGAACCGGCGCTATCGATATTATTGCCAGCTCGGCGCAGAACATTCGCACCTTGCTGAATATGACCAAGTAACGCTGGAACGCGCCCGGATATCGCGGCGTTCAACGATAGCCCTTTCCTCGCTGATTTACTCTGTAGCAGCCTTTATGGCTGCTCTGCCTTTTCTCCCCCGCATGCATTTATCCCGTCTTTGAAGGCGCCACGTTGCTGACGCCGGGCGGGTTTTATTCGCTGTTGCTGATTACTGGAAACCATTTCCATAAAACCTGAATTCCTGGCGGTTTTATGCACTGCTTCAAGTTTTGCCCGGCGAAGCCCTTTTATACTGACGCGTTGACTCCCTCCGTAGAAAACAAGGATCCTGATAATGGACGAACAACTGAAGCAGAGTGCGCTCGATTTTCATCAGTTCCCGGTTCCGGGAAAAATTCAGGTCTCACCGACGAAACCCCTGGCAACACAACGCGATCTGGCACTGGCTTACTCGCCGGGCGTGGCGGCACCCTGTCTGGAAATTGCCGCCGATCCGCTGGCCGCCTTTAAGTACACCGCGCGGGGAAATCTGGTGGCGGTGATCTCTAACGGCACCGCGGTACTGGGGCTGGGCAATATCGGTGCGCTGGCAGGTAAGCCGGTGATGGAAGGGAAGGGCGTGCTGTTTAAAAAGTTCGCCGGCATCGACGTGTTCGATATCGAAATTGATGAACTGGATCCCGACAAGCTGATCAACGTGATTGCCGCGCTGGAGCCGACCTTTGGCGGCATCAATCTGGAAGATATCAAAGCGCCCGAGTGCTTCTATATCGAAAAAACGCTGCGTGAGCGGATGAATATTCCGGTGTTCCATGACGATCAGCACGGCACCGCCATTATCTGTACTGCCGCGGTACTCAACGGGCTGCGGGTGGTGAAGAAAACCATTTCCGACGTGCGGCTGGTGGTTTCGGGCGCCGGTGCGTCCGCCATCGCCTGCATGAATTTGCTGGTGGCGTTGGGAATGCAAAAACACAACATCGTGGTCTGCGATTCCAAAGGGGTGATTTACCAGGGCCGTGAAGCGAATATGGCGGAAACCAAGGCGGCGTATGCGGTGCAGGACAGCGGCAAACGCACGCTGAATGAGGTGATTGAAGGGGCCGATATCTTCCTGGGCTGTTCGGGTCCCGGCGTGATGTCGCAGGAGATGGTAAAAAAAATGGCGCGCGATCCGCTGATCCTTGCGCTGGCCAATCCGGAACCTGAAATTCTGCCGCCGCTGGCAAAAGCGGTGCGGCCGGATGCCATTATCTGCACCGGACGTTCCGACTATCCCAACCAGGTGAATAACGTGCTGTGCTTCCCGTTTATTTTCCGTGGCGCGCTGGATGTCGGTGCGACGGCGATTAATGAAGAGATGAAGCTGGCTGCGGTGCATGCTATCGCCGAACTGGCGCTGGCAGAGCAGAGTGACGTGGTGGCTTCCGCCTATGGCGATGAAGAACTGGCGTTTGGCCCGGATTACCTGATCCCCAAACCCTTTGATCCGCGGCTGATTGTGCAGATAGCGCCGGCGGTGGCGCAGGCAGCGATGGATTCGGGCGTGGCGACGCGGCCGATCGAGGATATGGACGCCTATCGCGAAAAGCTCAGCGAGTTTGTTTATAAAACCAATCTGTTTATGAAGCCGATCTTTTCGCAGGCACGAAAAGATCCGAAACGGATTGTGCTGGCGGAAGGCGAGGAAGCCAGAGTGCTGCATGCCACCCAGGAACTGGTCTCGCTGGGGCTGGCGAAACCGATCCTGATCGGCCGCCCGAGCGTGATTGACATGCGGCTGAAAAAACTGGGGCTGAAGATTGAAGCCGGAAAGGATTTTGACGTGGTAAATAACGAATCCGATCCGCGTTTTAAAGCCTACTGGAGTGAGTATTACCAGATTATGAAGCGGCGCGGCGTCTCGCCGGAACAGGCCCAGCGCGCGGTGATCGGCAACCCGACGCTGATTGGTGCAATCATGGTACATCGCGGTGAAGCGGATGCGCTGATCTGCGGCACCATTGGCGACTTTAAAGAGCATTACGACGTAATCGAAAAGCTGTTTGGCTTCCGCGAAGGCGTCAGGGTCGCCGGAGCGATGAACGCGCTGCTGCTGCCTGCCGGCAATACCTTTATCGCCGATACCTACGTCAATGAGGATCCCACGCCGGAACAGCTGTGCGAGCTGACGCTGATGGCGGCGGAAACCGTGCGCCGGTTTGGTATCGAACCGAAAGTTGCGCTGCTCTCACACTCCAGCTTCGGCACCTCCAACGCACCGGCCGCCTGTAAGATGCGGGAAACACTGGCGCTGGTGAAAGCGCGCGCGCCGGAGCTGGAAATAGACGGTGAGATGCATGGCGATGCGGCGTTAGTGGAAAGCATCCGTCAGGAGTTGATGCCGGACAGCCCGTTAAAAGGCGCGGCGAATATCCTGATTATGCCGAACGTTGAGGCGGCGCGGATCAGCTACAACCTGCTGCGCGTGTCCTGTTCGGAAGGGGTGACCGTCGGTCCGGTACTGATGGGGATTGCCAAACCGGTGCATGTGCTGACGCCAATCGCCTCGGTCAGGCGTATCGTCAATATGGTGGCGTTGGCGGTGGTTGAGGCGCAAACGGCACCGTTATAAAGCCGCGCGGCCGAAGAAGATGCAAGGGGCGATAAGCGTGTTATCGCCCCTTTTTTTAGCTTAAATCCAGTCTTTCACCGGCAGGAAATCGGTATAGAGCGCGGCTTCCGGGGTGCCAGGCTGCGGCGCGTAGTCATACTCCCAGCGTACCAGCGGCGGCATCGACATCAGAATCGACTCGGTTCGCCCACCGGTTTGCAGACCAAATAAAGTCCCGCGATCCCACACCAGGTTGAATTCAACGTAGCGGCCACGGCGGTACAGCTGGAAATCCCGCTCACGTTCGCCCCAGCTTAACCCCTTGCGGCGTTCGATTATTGGCAGGTAGGCCTGCAAAAAGCCTTCACCCACCGCCTGAGTAAAGCGGAAGCAATGGTCGAAGTCAGGGGTGTTCAGGTCGTCAAAGAACAGCCCGCCAATACCGCGCTGCTCGTTGCGATGCTTGATAAAGAAGTAGTCGTCGCACCATTTTTTATAGCGTGGATAGACCTCTTCACCAAACGGCTGACATAGATCGCTGGCGGTCTGGTGCCAGTGTACGGCGTCTTCCGCGAAGCCGTAATACGGGGTCATATCAAACCCGCCGCCAAACCACCACACCGGATCGGCACCGGGCTTCTCGGCAATGAAGAAGCGCACGTTGGCATGGCTGGTCGGCAGATAGGGGTTTTCCGGGTGGATCACCAGCGACACGCCCATCGCTTCAAAGCTGCGGCCTGCAAGCTCCGGGCGGTGTGCGGTGGCAGACGCCGGCATTTGATCGCCATGAACGTGGGAGAAGTTAACGCCGGCCTGCTCGAATATCGCGCCGTTGCGCAGCACGCGGCTGCGACCGCCACCACCGCCTTCGCGGTCCCAGCTGTCTTCTTCAAAATTTGCCTTGCCGTCAGCCTTGGCTAACTGCTGGCAAATGCTGTCCTGTAATGTGAGCAGAAACTGCTTCACCTGGGCGAGGTCGGGTGCGTTCATGGCTTACCTTGCTGATGAAAATTGACGCGCGCAGTATACGCCAAAATGGGTCAGCTGGGGCGTCTGTTATTGGCATCGAACTCATTAAAGTAGCTGACGATGCCGCCGACAATCGCCGTGGCGATTTTTTGCCGGAAGGCGGTGGTGCCTAACAGACGCTCCTCAGCCGGGTTGGTAATAAAGGAGGTTTCCACTAACACCGACGGGATCGACGGGGACTTCAGCACGGCAAACGCCGCCTGTTCGGTATGCTGGCTGTGCAGGTGATGCACCGGACGAATTTGGCCCAGCACGTGTTTGCCCAGCGTCAGGCTGTTTTTGATGGTGTCGGTCTGTACCAGGTCGAACAGCACCTGCTGCAGATAGTGGTCTTTATCGGCGGCTTTGACGCCACCGACGTCATCGGCGGCATTTTCACGCTGCGACAGGTAGCGCGCCATGCTGCTGCTGGCCCCGCGATTGGACAGGGCAAACACCGAAGCCCCGTTGGCATCGGGGCTGGTAAAGCCGTCGGCGTGGATCGACATAAACAGGTTCGCGCCGTGCTGATGGGCGATTTCGACACGTTCACCCAACGGAATAAAGTGGTCGGACTCGCGGGTGAGCCGCGCTTCGATATGCGGATGGTCGTTGAGCATGGTGCGGATATGATTGGCAATTTCCAGCACTACATGTTTCTCTTCGGAACCCTCTTCGCCCACCGCACCGGAGTCAATGCCGCCGTGGCCCGGATCGATCATCACGATTTTTTTGCCGTTGGCGGACGGCGGTGGCGGGGTGTTGGCTTTAGCCCGTGCCGAAGCGAGTTTTAGCGACGCGCTTTCCTCTTTCGCCCTTGCCGGTTTATTGGCCAGTAAAACCAACGCCAGGCCGGAAAGCAGCAGCTGACGTCGGGAAGTTAACGGGGTCATCTGGCCAAACTTTTTCATCAACACATCCTCAGGGCACAAAGTGCTTATTGTTATATCGTAACAATAGCTCCCGCGCGAGGAGGGAACTATTTCAACTTTTTACTTTCCATTTCAGCAGGCTAACAGATGGGCTCGGGCGTTTTTTTCGCTCTTAATGATGGTTGAGGCTTGCACCGCCGAAAGAAAGCGTGATAATCAGCAAATTGTGGTTAACATCTGGGGCAACGCCATGGAAATTCGCGTATTTAGCCAGGACGATTTTGAAGAAGTGATTACCCTGTGGGAGCGTTGCGATCTATTACGTCCCTGGAACGATCCGGAAATGGATATCGAGCGTAAGCTCAATCACGATCCCGATCTGTTTCTGGTGGCGGTCGTCGGTGGGGTAATTGTCGGCACGCTGATGGGCGGTTACGACGGTCATCGTGGGTCGGCTTACTATCTCGGCGTTCATCCCGATTATCAGGGCCGTGGCTTTGCTAACGCGTTGATCAACCGGCTGGAGAAAAAGCTGATCGCCCGCGGATGTCCGAAAATCCACGTGATGGTGCGTGAAGAAAATGATGCGGTAATGGGCTTTTATGAAAAGCTCGATTATGAAGCGGTGGACAGCGCGCTGCTCGGCAAACGCCTGATTGAAGATCGCGAATATTAATCGCTCGGGTGGCGCAGAGTCACCCGACGTTCCTGCCTGTGATGTGAAATAACCTGATGTATTCCCCTGACGATTACGATGCCCGAGGCCAGCTGCGATTACCGCTGGGCTTCTGGGCGATTTTGCTGTTACAGGCCCGCACCTGGGTGCTGTTTGTGATGGCTGGCGCCTCGCGTCAGCAAGGGACTTCGCTGCTGGCGTTATTCTATCCTGACACCCATGCCTTCTGGTTGGGGCTGGGATTAGGCGTGCCCGCCGCGCTGGGCCTGCTGTTAACCGGCTATCGCCAGCGCGCACCGAAACTCTGGCAGGCCTGGCGCTGGGTGCTGATGCTGACCCTGGTGGCGATGCTGGCGTTACAGGCTTTCACCCTGTGGCACGGCGACGACGCCGTTTCACCACTGGTGATCCTGTTTACCGGTTTTGATCTGCTGGCGCTGTACTGGCTGGCTTTCAACCGGCGGTTAAAAGCCTGTTTTGATCCTGCCAGCAATATGGCATAAACCTGTTGCCTGGCACTTTCAGGTTTTTATCCGACTCTGTGAGCCGGATAAAACTTTTTCACGGATTAACACTCCAACCAGTTCAGACGTTTTGAGTCACCATGACAGGAGTTGCAATGAAATCTGTTCGCCCGGCACTGATCGCCGTCGCTTTGCTGTTGGCCGGTTGCGCCAGTTCAGGCCCTTCACCCCAGCCGTCCAACGGCGCGACCTGGTGGAATCCGCTGACCTATTCGTGGTCCAGCCTGGCGCCATGGCACTGGTTTGGCTCCTCGCTCACCGTTGAAGAGCAGGGCGTCGGCACGCTGAATGGCAGCACCGCCATGACCGAAGAGGCTATCAGTGACGGCCTCAACGGCAACTATCAGGTGCGCAAAGGGATGCGTAGTGATAATGGCAACGTGGTGACCTTCTTCCAGGCCGTGAAAGATGCCAAGGTTAAGGTGGAAGTGAGCGGGCAGTCGACCGTCGACCGTATTGAGGTGACCGACAGCAGCATCGCCTCCGCCGACGGCAATAAAATCGGTACGCCGTTCAGCGATCTGTTCCGCAAAGCCTTCGGCGCCTGCCAGAAAGGCACCGGCAAAGACAGCGACGGCGTGGAGTGTAATGCGCCAGGCAGTCAGCATATCAGCTACGTCTTTACCGGCGAATGGCACGGTCCGGAAGGCCTGATGCCGTCGGATGAGGCGCTGCAGAAATGGACCATCAGTAAAATCATCTGGCAAAAATAGCAGGAGAGCCACACCATGTCCCAGTCCCAGAGCGGCATTTTATTAGAACATCGCCGTTTTGCTGTTTACCTTGAAGCGATGATGCAGGGCGATTTAGCCGCCTTTCGTCAGGGTATTCCTCTTTTCCTGCAGCAGCTTGAGCAGTTGCAACAGCGCTGGCCGGATGCGGGACTGGGTGCGGTTATCGCCTTTGGCCCGGCGTTATGGAACGATCTGAACCCTGCAAACAGCACTGCTGAGCTGAAAGACTTTCAGCCGCTGGGGAAGGGCATGGCACCCGCCACGCAGCGCGATCTGCTGATCCATATTCAGTCCTTACGCCATGACGTGAACTTCAGCCTGGCGCAGGCGGCGGTGGCGGCATTTGGCGGAGCGATTACCGTGGTGGAAGAAACCCACGGTTTCCGCTGGGTGGAAGATCGCGATTTAAGCGGCTTTGTTGATGGTACGGAAAACCCGCAGGGCGAGCAGCGGCCGATGGTGGCACTGATTGGCGCAGGCGAAAATGCCGGTGGCAGCTACGTCTTGAGCCAGCGCTGGGAACATAATCTGAAGATGTTTAACCGCATGGCGGTGAATAAGCAGGAGCAGATTATGGGCCGCACCAAAGAGAGCAATGAAGAGCTGGAAGGCGACGACCGCCCGGCCACGTCGCACGTGGCCCGTGTCGACCTGAAAGAGGACGGCAAAGGCCTGAAAATTCTGCGCCAGAGCCTGCCATACGGTACGGCCAGCGGCACCAACGGGCTGTTCTTCCTCGCCTATTGCGCCACGCTTTACAACATTGAAAAGCAGCTGTTAAGCATGTTCGGCGAGCTGGACAATAAGTTCGATGCCATGCTGCGCTTTACCAAGCCGGTCAGCGGCAGCTATTTCTATGCGCCTTCTCAGCAGCAGTTAGCCGCCCTGTAATACGCAATAAGCCCCTCACGAAAGGGGCTTAATTCCCTGCTCACAGATCCTTCCTCAACCGGCATTACTCCTCAGTCATAAACGGCAACAGCGCCTGATACAGCTGGCGGAAGGTTTCCCGCTGTTGGGCATAATGCTGATGATTTTCCGCATCCGGCGTATGGCGTTGTTCCAGCGGCAGCTCGGGCAACATCTCGCTGAGCGGCTTGTGAGGATTGATCGCGATTTGCGCCAGCCTGGCCGCACCCAGCGCAGGACCCACGTCACCGCCGGTGCGGTACTCCAGTGCATGTCCGCAAATATCCGCCAGCATCTGCCGCCACCAGGCACTTCGCGCACCGCCGCCGATCAGCGTGATGCTGCGCGGTTGCAGGCCGCTGGCATGCAGCGCATCCATGCCGTCCGCCAGCGCAAAACCCACCCCTTCCAGCACGGCGCGCGCCAGATGTTCGGCACCGTGCTGATGCGTCAGCCCCCAGAAAGCGCCTTTCGCCTGCGGATTGTTATGCGGCGTGCGTTCTCCGGAAAGGTAGGGCAGGAACCACACCGGCGCATCAACCGGTTTGGCCTGCTCCGCCAACGTAAGCAGCGTCGGCACATCGCGAATATTGGTCAGCTTGCAGGCCCAGTCCAGGCAGGACGCCGCGCTCAGCATGACCGACATCAGATGCCAGGTTTCCGGCAGCGCATGGCAGAAGCTGTGCACCGCACTTTCCGGATTGCTCCTGAAGCCGTCGCTCACCGCGAAATAAACCCCCGAGGTGCCAAGCGACAGCATGGCCTGGCCCGGCTGATACAGCCCAACGCCAATCGCGCCGGCGGCATTATCGCCACCGCCCGCCACCACCGGTAAGCTACCCGCCAGCCCCCAATGCTCGGCGAGTTCGGCGTGCAGCTTGCCGGTTATCTGGTTGCCCTCAAACAGCGCAGGCATGGCGTTGCGGGACAGGCCGCAGGCGGACAGCAGTTCATCGCTCCAGTCACGCTGACGGACGTTCAGCCACATCGTTCCCGCCGCATCGGACATATCGCTGGCGAATTCACCGGTCATCCGCCAGCGCAGGTAATCCTTCGGCAGCAGCACTTTGTCGATCTGGCTGAAAATCTCCGGCTCGTGCTGCTTCACCCACAGCAGCTTGGGCGCAGTGAACCCCGGCATCATCACGTTGCCGGTGATATCACGCGAGGCCGGAACCGCCTGTTCCAGTTCCCGACATTGCGCCGCGCTTCTGCCGTCGTTCCACAGGATCGCCGGACGTAAGATCTGCTGGCGCGCATCCAGCAGCGTGGCGCCGTGCATTTGTCCGGTCAGGCCGATGGCCTTCACCTGCTGCAAATCCTGTTGTTTCGCCAGCGCCTGCATCGCCTTATCCGTTGCCTGCCACCATTCAGCAGGCGACTGCTCGGACCATAATGGCTGCGGGCGTGAAATCGTCAGCGGCTCACCGTGCGTGGCAAGCAGCTGCCCGCTTTCACTGAGCAGGATAGCCTTCACCCCGGAGGTGCCGAGATCGATGCCGATATACATAGGGGCGTGTCCTTGTATTAACCAAACAGATAGCGATTCACCAGATTCTCCAGCTTTTCCTGATGACCGCTCTGGTGTTGTGGTGCCAGGTTATGATCGCCGGCGTATTTCGCGAGCGCATCCAGCGACAGCTTGCCTTGCAGGATCTGCTGGCCCAGCTCGCCGTTCCAGTTGGCGTAGCGTTTGGCGACCAGCTGATGCAGCTCACCCTCTTCAATCATCTTCGCCGCCACCTTCAGCGCCAGCGCCATGGTATCCATGCCACCAATATGACCATAGAACAGATCGTATTTATCGGTGCTCTGACGGCGGACTTTGGCATCAAAATTGAGGCCGCCAGTGGTAAAGCCGCCCGCTTTAAGAATTTCAAACATCACCAGCGCATTTTCTTCAACGCTGTTCGGGAACTGATCGGTATCCCAGCCGAGCTGAGGATCGCCACGGTTGGCATCGACCGAGCCGAAGATCCCCAGCGCAATCGCTGTGGCAATCTCATGATGGAAGGAGTGGCCGCCGAGGGTGGCGTGGTTCGCCTCGATATTCACCTTGATCTCTTTTTCCAGGCCAAACTGCTTCAGGAAGCCATACACCGTCGCCACGTCGTAATCATACTGGTGCTTGGTCGGCTCCTGCGGTTTCGGCTCAATCAGCAGCGAGCCCTGGAAGCCAATCTTATGCTTATGCTCAACCACCATCTGCATAAAGCGGCCGATCTGCTCGCGCTCCTGACGTAAATCGGTGTTAAGCAGGGTTTCATAACCCTCGCGTCCGCCCCACAGCACGTAGTTTTCGCCGCCCAGTTTCTTCGTTGCGTTCATCGCGGTGAACACCTGAGTCGCTGCCCAGCTGAACACTTCCGGATCGGGGCTGGTGGCCGCGCCTGCGCCATAGCGGGGATGGGTAAAGCAGTTGGCGGTGCCCCACAGCAGCTTGACGCCGGTGGACTGCTGTTTTTCCGCCAGCACATCGCTCATCACCGCAAAGTTATTCAGGTAGGTCTTCAGCGAGTCGCCTTCCGGCGAGACGTCCACATCGTGGAAGCAGTAGTAAGGCACGTTCAGTTTCTGGAAGAATTCGAAGGCGACATCGGCCTTACGCTTTGCCAGCGCCAGCTGATCCCCCGCCTGCTGCCACGGCCGCTCGAACGCCCCGACGCCAAACATATCCGCCCCGGTCCAGCAGAAGGTGTGCCAGTAACAGGCAGCAAAACGCAGATGTTCATCCATCCGTTTGCCGAGGACGATCTCGTCGGGATTGTAATGGCGAAACGCCAGCGGGTTTTTACTGCCGGTTCCTTCAAAGCGAACCTGTTCAAGCTGATCAAAATAGGGTTGCATGGTTGACTCCTGGGTAGCTGGCCCGTCTGGCGGGATAGGGGCATCTTCGGAGTTCAGCGGCCGAACCACAATTACGTTATTTCACACTCAAATTCAGAGAATTATTAACTGTGCGTGAGATCTCATTATTCAGCGGGAAAAGTTAACTTCAGCCGGTGCCGCATTTTTAAATGCGCTGAAGGTGAATGATGACAGCAAAACATGACCGTGGTCATAAAACAAAAACTAAACCAAAAATCGTAATCAACGGGTAAGAATCAGTAATTGCTCAACCGGAAGCAATTGACAACAATCCGCTGGACGTTTCGTGACCTCTATTTCCCCGACACCATCAATAAAAAAGGGTAATAAAAATGAAATTCAAGCACCTCTTACTCTCTGCCTGTGCGCTGTTAGTGTTGGCCAGCCAGCCTGGATACAGTAAAGAAATCAAAATCGGGATGGCGATTGACGATCTGCGTCTGGAGCGCTGGCAGAAAGATCGCGATATTTTTGTGAAGAAGGCCGAGTCGCTGGGCGCAAACGTATTTGTGCAGTCCGCCAACGGCAACGAAGAGACGCAGATGGCGCAGATTGAGAACATGATTAATCGCGGGGTCGATGTGCTGGTGATCATTCCTTACAACGGCCAGGTGCTGAGCAACGTGATCAAAGAAGCCAAACGCGAAGGCATCAAGGTGCTGGCGTATGACCGGATGATCAACAACGCCGACATCGATTTCTATATCTCTTTCGATAACGAAAAGGTCGGGCAGCTGCAGGCGCAAAGCCTGGTACAGCGCGTGCCTACGGGGAATTACTTCCTGATGGGCGGCTCGCCGGTGGATAACAACGCCAAGCTGTTCCGTCAGGGGCAGATGACCGTGCTCAAGCCGCTGATCGATAGCGGGAAAATCAAAGTGGTGGGCGATCAGTGGGTCGACGGCTGGCTGCCAGAGAACGCGCTGAAGATTATGGAGAATGCGCTGACCGCCAACAATAACCACATTGATGCGGTGGTGGCGTCGAATGATGCGACCGCGGGCGGGGCGATTCAGGCGTTATCGGCCCAGGGGCTGGCGGGGAAAGTGGCGATCTCGGGGCAGGATGCAGACCTGGCGGCGGTGAAACGCATTGAGGCGGGCACCCAAACCATGACGGTGTATAAACCGATCAGCAAGCTGGCCGATGACGCGGCGAAAATTGCGGTGCAATTAGGTTCGGGCCAGCAGCCAGAAAGTAATGCCACATTAAATAATGGCGCTAAAGAGGTGAAGTCCTGGTTATTAACGCCGATTTCGGTCAATAAATCGAATATCGACAGTACCATTATCGCTGACGGATTCCATAAAAAAGCCGAATTAAATTGAACCCTCCGCAGCGAAATAACGGGAGGACAGAATGGCTATTCTCTTAGAGATGAAAAATATCACCAAGCAATTCGGCGTGGTTAAAGCCGTCGATAATATCAGCCTGCAGCTTGAAGCAGGCCAGGTATTATCACTTTGTGGTGAGAATGGTTCAGGGAAATCAACGCTAATGAAAGTGCTGTGCGGAATATATCCGCACGGCAGTTATTCAGGTGAGATCTATTTTTCAGGCGATCTGATCACCGCGAAAACCATTCGGGAAACCGAACAAAAGGGCATCGCCATTATTCACCAGGAGCTGGCGCTGGTGAAACAAATGACCGTGCTGGAGAACATGTTTCTCGGCAGCGAGTGGGGCCGGTTTGGCCTGATGGATTACGAGTCGATGTATCTGCGCTGCCAGCGAATGCTGGCGCAGGTCAAGCTGAACATCGACCCCAATACCCGCGTGGGTGAGCTTGGCCTGGGCCAGCAACAGCTGGTGGAAATTGCCAAAGCGCTGAATAAGCAGGTGCGCCTGTTGGTACTGGATGAGCCAACCGCTTCGCTCACCGAAAGCGAAACCGCCACGTTGCTGGAGATCATCAGCGATCTGCGCGATCACGATATTGCCTGCATCTACATCTCGCACAAGCTGAACGAGGTGAAAGCCATCTCGGATTTAATTTGCGTGATCCGGGACGGACGGCATATCGCCACGCGCTCAGCCGCAGGCATGAACGAAGACGACATCATTGCGATGATGGTGGGTCGTGAGTTAACCGAGCTGTATCCCCAGGAGCCGCATCAGATTGGTGAGGTGGTACTGCAGGTGGACAACCTCACCGCGTGGCATCCGGTTAACCGCCATATTCGCCGCGTCGATGACGTTTCCTTTACCCTGCGGCGCGGCGAAATCCTCGGTGTCGCCGGGCTGGTGGGGTCGGGCCGTACCGAAACCATGCAGTGCCTGTTTGGCGTTTACGCTGGCCGCTGGCAAGGCAACATCGCGGTAAACGGTCGCCCGGTGACCATTCAGCACTGTCGCCATGCGATGGCGCAGGGCATAGCGATGGTGCCAGAAGATCGTAAACGTGACGGCATCGTGCCGGTGATGAGCGTGGGGGCAAATATCACTCTGGCGGCATTAAGCCAGTACAGCGGGCGCTTCTCGCTGCTGGATGAAGCCAAAGAACAGGCCACTATTCAGCACTCGCTGGCGCGGCTGAAGGTGAAAACCTCCTCGCCCTTGCTGGCGATTGGCCGGCTCAGCGGCGGCAATCAGCAAAAAGCGATTCTGGCGCGCTGTCTGTTACTGGACCCGCAAATTCTGATCCTCGATGAGCCCACGCGCGGCATCGATATCGGGGCGAAATATGAAATCTACAAATTGATTAACCAGCTGGTGCAGCAGGGCATCGCCGTAATTGTGGTGTCTTCCGAACTGCCCGAAGTGTTGGGGCTGAGCGACCGGGTGCTGGTGATGCATGAAGGGCGAATCAAAGCCGATCTGCCGAACCGCAACCTGACCCAGGAACAGATTATGGAAGCCGCGTTAAGGAGTGAAACTGATGTCGAAAAGCACGCAATCTGAAGTGAGTTTACCGCCAGTCACGCCACGCGGCCTGCGGTTGAAGTCTCTCAATCTGCAAGTCTTCGTGATGCTGGCCGCCATTGTGGTGATCATGCTGTTTTTCACCTTCACTACCGAAGGTGCCTACCTGAGCGCCCGTAATATCTCCAACCTGCTGCGCCAGACGGCGATTACCGGCATTCTGGCGGTGGGCATGGTGTTCGTGATTGTCTCTGCCGAAATCGATCTGTCGGTGGGCTCAATGATGGGATTACTGGGCGGCGCGGCGGCGATCTTCGATGTCTGGCTGGGCTGGCCGCTGCCGCTGACCATTGTGGTGACGCTGCTGGCTGGGGTGTTGTTGGGCGCGTGGAATGGCTGGTGGGTGGCTTACCGCAAGGTTCCGTCATTTATTGTCACCCTTGCCGGCATGCTGGCGTTTCGCGGCGTGCTGATCGGCATCACTAACGGCACCACGGTAGCGCCGACCAGCGATGCGATGTCGCTGATGGGGCAAAGCTATCTGCCCGGCGGGCTGGGCTTTGGTATTGGGGCGGTGGGGCTGATGCTGTTTGTCGCCTGGCAGTGGCGACGTCGCGCACGTCGGGCACAAATGGGATTGCCGGTGGCCAGTGCCAGCGGCGACGTCACGCGCCAAAGCATCATGGCGATTATCGTGCTGGGCGCGGTGTATCTGCTGAATGATTATCGCGGGGTGCCCACGCCGGTCTTGATCCTGACCGCGCTGATGCTGGCCGGAATGTTTATGGCCACCCGAACCGCCTTTGGCAGACGCATTTATGCTATTGGCGGCAACATCGATGCCGCGCGCCTGTCGGGCGTAAACGTTGAGCGCACCAAGATGGCGGTGTTCGCCATTAATGGGTTGATGGTGGCGATTGCCGGGCTGATCCTCAGCTCCCGACTGGGTGCCGGTTCACCTTCTGCCGGCAACATTGCCGAGCTGGATGCGATAGCGGCTTGCGTAATTGGCGGAACCAGCCTGGCGGGCGGCATCGGCAGCGTCGCCGGCGCGGTGATGGGGGCCTTTATTATGGCGTCGCTGGATAACGGCATGAGCATGCTGGACGTGCCGACCTTCTGGCAATACATCGTTAAAGGGGCGATTTTGCTGCTGGCGGTGTGGATGGATTCCGCCACCAAGCGTCGGGTATGAATCGCCTGGAATGCCGCCAGAATGTGCCGGCCCAGCGAAAGGCTTCGCGTTGCCTCACAAATCTGGCGGCATTTTCACTGCTCTGTTGATGGCTGTGCTATCCAGAGAGCAGCATGATTTCAGGGGAACCCGTATGTTTGGCAAACGTTTTCGCATTACCTTGCTGTTTAACGCCAATAAAGTCTATGACCGTCAGGTGGTGGAAGGCGTCGGCGAATATCTGCAGGCTTCACAGTGCGACTGGGACATCTTTATTGAGGAAGATTTCCGCTGCCGCATCGACAATATCCGCGACTGGCTGGGCGATGGGGTGATTGCGGATTTTGACGACGGTGAGATAGCCAGGCTGCTGCACAACGTTAAGGTGCCTATTGTCGGCGTGGGCGGATCGTATCTGCAAAAAGAAGATTACCCGCCGGTGCATTACATCGCCACGGATAACCATGCGTTGGTCGAAGCGGCCTTTATGCACCTGAAGGAAAAGGGCCTGAACCGCTTTGCCTTTTACGGCCTACCGCCGGAGGGCGGCAAGCGCTGGGCACAGGAGCGGGAACAGGCTTTCCGCAATCTGGTTTCGGCCGAGCAGTATCAGGGCGTGGTGTATCAGGGAATGGAAACCGCGCCGGAGAATTGGCAATACGCGCAAAACCGGCTGGCGGACTGGGTGCAAACCCTGCCGCAGCAGACCGGAATTATTGCGGTCACCGATGCCCGCGCCCGTCATCTGCTGCAGGTGTGTGAGCATCTGGACATTGCCGTGCCGGAAAAACTCAGCGTGATTGGCATCGATAATGAAGAGCTGACGCGTTATTTATCGCGCGTGGCGCTCTCATCGGTAGCGCAGGGCACGCGGCAAATGGGCTATCGCGCGGCAAAACTGCTGCATCAGCTGTTGAACGAGCGGGAAATGCCGCTGCAACGCATTCTGGTGCCGCCGGTAAAGGTGGTGGAGCGGCGCTCGACCGACTTCCGTTCGCTGCGCGACCCGGCGGTGATCCAGGCGATGCATTATATTCGCCATCACGCCTGCAAAGGGATTAAGGTGGAGCAGGTGCTGGAATCGGTCGGCATGTCGCGATCGAACCTGGAGAAGCGCTTCAAGGATGAGACCGGCCAGACCATCCACAATATGATCCACGGCGAGAAGCTGGAGAGGGCGCGCAACCTGTTAATTTCCAGCTCGCTGTCAATCAACGAGATCTCACAGATGTGCGGCTATCCTTCCTTACAGTACTTCTATTCGGTATTCCGCAAAGATTACGATATGACGCCGAAAGAGCACCGCGATAAGTACGGTGAGGTGCTGTGCTGATCGTCCGCTTTCCCATCCCCTGCATAAACAATTCCATTCGCTTATAGCGTTTTAAACTTCCAAATCACCAAACGGTATATGAAATCGTTACTGCTTTTAGTGTGGTTATAAATAAACTGAGGAAACTTCAGGGCGCGAGCCGACTGTTTCCCAGGGTGCATAATGACGTTACCGACGGTTAAAAAAATAATGAGCAGTGCCGCTTTCTCGTTGCTGTTAGCCGGGTCCGCTCAGGCTACCGAGCTGTTGAACAGCTCCTACGACGTCTCGCGCGAGCTGTTTGTCGCCCTGAATGCGCCTTTTGAAAAACAGTGGGCCGAGCAAAATAACGGTGACAAGCTGACTATCAGACAGTCACACGCCGGCTCATCCAAGCAGGCGCTGGCCATTTTGCAGGGCCTGAAAGCCGATGTGGTGACCTACAACCAGGTGACTGACGTGCAGATTTTGCACGATCGCGGCAATCTGATCCCGGCCGACTGGCAAAAACGTTTCCCCAATAACAGCTCACCGTTCTATTCGACCATGGCGTTCCTCGTGCGCAAGGGCAACCCCAAGAACATCCACAGTTGGGATGATCTGGTGAAAACTGATGTGAAGCTGGTGTTCCCCAATCCAAAAACGTCAGGCAACGGGCGTTACACCTACCTGGCTGCCTGGGGTGCCGCCGATAAAGCGGACGGTAAAGATCGGGCTAAAACCGAGCAGTTTATGACTCAGTTCCTGAAAAACGTCGAGGTCTTTGATACCGGCGGTCGCGGTGCCACCACCACCTTTGTTGAGCGTGGGCAGGGCGATGTGCTGATCAGCTTCGAGTCCGAAGTGAACAATATCCGCAACCAGTACGCCAAAGATGGCTACGAAGTGGTGGTGCCGAAAACCAATATCCTGGCGGAGTTCCCGGTGACCTGGGTCGATAAAAACGTCGATGCCAATAACACTGGCAAAGCCGCTAAAGCCTACCTGGGCTATCTCTACACGCCAGCGGCGCAGAAAATTATCACGCAGTATTACTACCGCGTGAACAATCCTGAGCTGATGGCGCAGCAGAAAGAGCGTTTCCCGGCGGTTGACCTTTTCCGCGTGGAAGAGGCCTTCGGCAGCTGGGACCAGGTAATGAAAACCCAGTTCGCCAGCGGTGGTGAGCTGGACAAATTGTTAGCCGCAGGACATCAGTAATGTTTGCCACTAAAAGTAAGCGCGTGCTGCCGGGCTTTGGTATCAGCCTCGGTAGCAGCCTGTTCTTCACCTGCCTGATCCTGCTGTTGCCGATCAGCGCACTGCTGATGCAGCTGTCGCAAATGACGCTGTCTCAGTACTGGGAAGTCGTGACCAACCCACAGGTGATGGCCGCCTACAAAGTTACCCTGATTTCAGCCGGTGTAGCCTCGCTGTTCAATGCCGTGTTCGGCATGCTGATGGCGTGGATCCTCACCCGCTACCGTTTTCCTGGCCGCACGCTGCTGGATGGCTTAATGGATCTGCCGTTTGCTTTACCGACGGCGGTGGCGGGCTTGACGCTGGCCGGCCTGTTCTCGGTCAACGGCTGGTATGGTCAATGGCTGGCGCAGTTCGACATTAAAGTGTCTTACACCTGGCTGGGCATTGCCGTCGCCATGGCGTTTACCAGCATTCCGTTTGTGGTGCGTACCGTTCAGCCGGTGCTTGAAGAACTGGGCCCGGAATACGAAGAAGCGGCCGAAACGCTGGGCGCCACGCCGTGGCAGAGCTTCCGTCGCGTGGTGCTGCCTGAAGTGGCGCCGGCATTGCTGGCCGGCACCGCGTTGTCCTTTACCCGCAGCCTAGGCGAGTTTGGTGCGGTGATCTTTATTGCCGGCAACATTGCCTGGAAAACCGAAGTGACCTCGCTGATGATTTTCGTCCGTTTGCAGGAGTTTGATTATCCTGCCGCCAGCGCCATTGCGTCAGTGATCCTCGCGGCATCGCTGCTGCTGCTGTTCGCGATTAACACCTTACAGAGCCGCTTTGGCCGTCGTATTGGAGGTCATTAATGGCCGATATCACCGAATTGAAAGGGGCCAGCCGCAGCCGCATCAACTGGGGTAAATGGATCCTGATTGCGCTGGGCATGCTGATCTCCTTTGGGCTGCTGGTGGTGCCGATGGTGGCGATTTTTACCAGCGCCTTCTCCAACGGCCTTATGGCGTCGTTCAGCAACCTGAAAGATGGCGACATGCTGCACTCAATCTGGCTGACCGTCCTGATGGCGCTGATTACCGTGCCGGTCAATCTGGTGTTCGGGACGCTGCTGGCCTGGCTGGTTACGCGCTTTGATTTCCCCGGCCGCCAGCTGCTGCTGACCCTGTTTGATATTCCTTTTGCCGTGTCGCCGGTGGTGGCGGGGCTGATGTATCTGCTGTTCTGGGGCGTCAACGGCCCGGCAGGCGGCTGGCTGGACGCGCACAATATCCAGCTGATGTTCTCCTGGCCGGGGATGGCGATGGTGACCATCTTTGTGACCTGTCCATTTGTGGTCCGTGAGCTGGTGCCGGTGATGTTGAGTCAGGGCAGCAATGAAGATGAAGCGGCGGTGTTGTTAGGCGCGTCAGGCTGGAAAATGTTCTGGCGGGTGACCCTGCCCAATATCCGCTGGGCGCTGTTGTACGGTCTGGTACTGACCAATGCCCGTGCGATTGGCGAATTCGGTGCGGTCTCGGTGGTCTCGGGATCGATTCGCGGCGAGACCTACACGCTGCCATTACAAGTTGAATTACTGCATCAGGATTACAACACCGTCGGGGCCTTTACGGCGGCCGGGCTGTTAACCCTGATGGCGATAGTCACACTGTTTCTGAAGAGCGCGCTGCAATGGCGTTTAGAACACCAGAACAAGCGTTTGCAACAGGAGGGGAACCATGAGCATTGATATCAGCAAAATTAACAAATCTTTCGGCCGTACTAAGGTCCTGAACGATATTTCACTGGATATCCCTTCCGGTCAGATGGTGGCATTGCTTGGGCCTTCTGGCTCAGGGAAAACCACGCTGCTGCGCATTATTGCCGGGCTGGAAAGCCAGAACAGCGGCCGTCTGAGCTTTAATGGCAAAGACGTCACCCAGCTGCACGCGCGCGACCGCCAGGTGGGCTTTGTGTTCCAGCATTACGCCTTGTTCCGCCATATGACGGTGTTCGATAACATCGCCTTCGGCCTGACCGTGCTGCCACGCCGCGAACGTCCTTCTGCGGCGGTGATTAAGCAGAAAGTCACCAAGCTGCTGGAGATGGTGCAGTTAAGCCATCTGGCTACGCGCTTCCCGGCACAGCTTTCGGGCGGTCAGAAACAGCGTGTGGCGCTGGCGCGTGCGCTGGCGGTTGAACCGCAGATCCTGCTGCTCGATGAGCCGTTCGGTGCGCTGGATGCCCAGGTACGTAAAGAGCTGCGCCGCTGGTTGCGTCAGCTGCATGAAGAATTGAAGTTCACCAGCGTCTTCGTGACCCACGACCAGGAAGAAGCGATGGAAGTGGCCGATCGCGTGGTGGTGATGAGCCAGGGCAACATTGAACAGGTCGGCACACCGGACGACGTCTGGCGCGATCCGGCTACCCGGTTTGTGCTGGAGTTCCTCGGTGAAGTGAACCGCTTTGAAGCCGAAGTGCATGGTTCCCAGTTCCACGTTGGCGCGCATCACTGGCCGTTGGGCTATACGCCCGCGCATCAGGGCCGCGTCGAGCTGTTCCTGCGTCCGTGGGAAATCGACGTCAGCCGCCACAGCAGCCTGGAAACGCCGTTACCGGTGCAGGTGCTGGAAGTCAGCCCGCGCGGTCACTACTGGCAGCTGGTTGCGCAGCCAGCCGGCTGGGGCCTGGATCCGATTACGCTGGTGGTGGAAGGGACGCAGACTGCGCCGGTTCGCGGCGAGCAGCTGTTTGTAGGCCTGCAACAGGCTCGCCTGTACAAAGGTGAAACGCCGTTGCGACAGGTTGCCTTTGCGCAAAGTGCCTGATATTTTCTAGTCGAACAGGGTCAGGTCTTCCTGACCCTTTTTTTTTGCCAGCTTTTCTGGCTCCTTCCAGGAATCGCACAGTGACCACACTAGAAAATACCATCGGCAACACGCCCCTGATCAAGCTTCAGCGCATGACGCCCGCCAACGGCAGCGAAATCTGGCTGAAGCTGGAAGGCAATAATCCCGCAGGTTCGGTAAAGGATCGTGCCGCTTTCTCGATGATCGATCGGGCCGAGCGTCGCGGTGAGATCCAGCCGGGCGACGTGCTGATCGAGGCCACCAGTGGCAACACCGGGATCGCGCTGGCGATGATCGCCGCGATGAAAGGCTATGCGCTGAAGCTGTTGATGCCTGAGAACATGAGCGTGGAACGCCAGATGGCGATGCAGGCTTACGGTGCCGAGCTGATTCTGGTCAGCAAAACTCTCGGGATGGAAGGCGCACGCGATCTGGCAAAGGAGATGGAAGCCAGAGGCGAGGGCAAGGTCCTCGACCAGTTCAACAACCCGGACAATCCGCTGGGACATTACACCACCACCGCACCGGAAATCTGGCAGCAGTCTGCCGGACGATTAACCCATTTCGTCTCCAGCATGGGCACCACCGGCACCATTACCGGCGTGGGTCGCTATCTGAAAGAGCAGTGCGACAGCGTGCAAATCGTCGGTTTGCAGCCCGCTGAAGGCAGCAGCATTCCCGGTATCCGTCGCTGGCCCGAGGCCTATTTGCCGGGCATTTACCGCCCGGAGCTGGTGGACCGGGTGATCGATATGGCGCAGGCCGAAGCGGAGCAAACCATGCGTTTGCTGGCCCGCCGTGAAGGCATTTTCTGCGGCGTCAGTTCCGGCGGTGCGGTTGCCGGCGCACTGCGCATTGCGGAGGAGCAGCCGGGCAGTATCGTGGTGGCGATAGTGTGCGATCGCGGCGACCGTTATCTCTCTACCGGCGTTTACTAATTCCTGCTGATACACTGTAAGGATTAGGTAAAACCGGCTGCTATTAAGTCACCGACAGGTGAATATAGCGGCTGACTCACTGAGAGATGCTGTATGAAAATTTTACTGGTCGACGACGACCTCGAGCTGGGCACCATGCTCAGCCAGTACCTGATTGCTGAAGGCTTCGACGCTTCGCTGGTGTTAACCGGCAAAGCGGGCGTTGAAGGCGCACTGTCTGGCGAGTACAACGCGATGATCCTCGACATTATGCTGCCCGATATGAGCGGTATTGATGTGCTGCGCCAGGTCCGGCAGAACTGCCGCCTGCCGGTGATCATGCTGACCGCCAAAGGCGACAACATTGACCGGGTGATTGGCCTGGAAATGGGTGCCGATGACTACGTGCCGAAACCTTGCTACCCGCGCGAGCTGGTCGCCCGACTGCGCGCCGTGCTGCGCCGCGTTGAAGAGCAGCCGGTGGTTGTCGAAAGCAAAGAGCTGGCAACCTGGGGCGATCTGACGCTGAATCCGGCCACGCGCATCAGCGAATGGAAAAAACAGGCGTTTGATTTAACGGCCTCGGAGTTCAACTTGCTCGATCTGCTGCTGCGTTCTCCTGACCGCGTGGTCTCGAAGGACGAGCTGTCTGAAAAAGGCCTTGGACGCCCGCGCGAAGCCTATGACCGCAGCGTCGACGTGCATATCAGCAACATCCGCCAGAAGCTGGCCGCCTTAACTAACGAGACGATCAACATCGAAACCGTGCGCAGCATTGGCTACCGTATCCGATGAAAGCAGGGTTTCGCGGGCTGTTGTTCTGGAAAATTTTGCTGGGCTTCTGGCTGACCTTTTTGATCATGAGCCAGTTTCTGTGGCTGAGCTTTTCCTTTTACGGCAAGCACCATGAGCCGCCGGAAAGCCTCGCGGCCCGGCGCATCGTCAATCTGCAGATGACCTCGGCGGTGTCGGTCCTGCAGCGCGGCGGCATGGACGCGCTGAATGATATGATGGCCGACTGGTCTGACAGCGACCGCCGTTTCTTCTCGGTGCAGGTGATGCAAAAGCCGCCGCAGGAAATTCCGCGCGGCGATTTGAATCGTGACCTTCGTCCGGGTGAGTTTCCTAAAGAAGTGATTGAGTGGGTAACCGGTGCCGACGGCCAGCAGTATCAGCTGCGCTACGATGTGCAGGGCCTGCGCGAAGACAGCCATATGGGCGGCCCGCGCCGCAGCTTTCTCAATATCCCCGAGCCGATGCTATTTTTGGCCGGCGGCGGCGGTTTACTCTTCAGCCTGATACTGGCATGGAACCTGACCCGACCGATGCGCCAGCTGCGCGCCGGGTTTGACCGCGTCTCCAAAGGCGATCTTTCGGTGCGCCTGTTCCCGGTAATGCGGCGTCGTTACGATGAGCTGTCGGTGGTGGCGCAGGATTTCGATGCAATGGTTGAGCGCCTTTCGGTGCTGGTGAAGGCGCGCGAAGAGCTGCTGCATGATGTCTCCCATGAATTACGCTCCCCGCTGGCACGTTTGCAGCTTGCTACCGGACTGGCCCGCCAGACGCCGGAATCCGTTGGCCAGTCGCTGGATCGCATTGATGAAGAGGCGCGTCGTCTGGATAAGATGATTGGCGAACTGTTGACCCTCTCGCGGGCTGAACATGAAGCCATGCCCGACGAGCAGTACTTTGATTTACTGGGCCTGCTGGAAGCGGTGGCAAACGATGCCCGCTATGAAGCGCAAATCCCCGGTGTGGAAATCCTGCTGTTTGCCGACAAGAGCGGCGACTACACCGTTAAAGGGGATGCCAAGCTGATCCGTTCGGCGGTGGAAAACGTAGTGCGTAACGCGCTCCGCTACTCATTGCAGGGACAACGGGTGGTGATCAATCTGCGTCAGGAGCAGGGCTGGCTGAATATCAGCGTGATCGATCAGGGGCCGGGCGTGGATGCCGATAAGCTCTCCAGCATCTTCGATCCCTTTGTGCGGGTGAATTCGCCGCTGTCGGGAAAAGGCTACGGACTGGGGCTGTCGATCGTCCGCAAAGTGCTGCTGGCCCATCAGGGCGAGGTCAGCGCAGTCAACGGCAAGAACGGCGGACTGGAACTTACGTTACGTTTGCCACACTGGGTGGTTTAATTGTGCCGCACGGTGCTATGATTGTCGGCTTAAATCGTTAGCAATCACGTTCATGAGGTAAGGGATGAGTAAAGTTGCGACCAGCAAGCAACAGGAAGTCCAGCGGATCGTTGAAGCGTTGTCCATTGCCATCGCTCAGCATCGTTTAAAGCCGGGAACGCGACTGGTGGAAGCGCAAATTGTGGACGTGCTGGATGCCAATCGCAACCACGTTCAGTCGGCCCTGCAACGCATGGCGCTGCAGCATATCGTCACCATTGAGCCCAACCGTGGCGCGATGGTCGCGCAGCCAGAAGCCCGTGAAGCCCGTGAAATTTTTACTGCCCGCCGCGCCATCGAAAGCGCCATCATTGCCTGCATTACGCCTGAAAATATGGCTGCCCATCTGGCTGAGCTGGAAGCCCAGCAGCTGGCGGAAGTGAATGCCACGAAGCTTGATGACCGCCGGGAAATTGTCCGTGAGCTGAGCCAGTTTCATCTGCTGTTAGGCAAAGTCAGTGGCAATCAGGTGCTGAGTGAAATCCTCGCCAACCTGATGGTGCGCAGCTCGCTGATTGTGGCGCTTTACCAGCGTAACGATATTCCTTCCTGCCAGTGCGACGAGCACAGCGCAATTGTCAGCTCGCTGAAAGAGGGCGATCTGGCCCGTGCGCAGGCGATTATGATTGCCCATCTTAATGAGCTGGAGCAGCAGCTGGATCTGAATGACACCTCGCCAGATTCCCTGAGCCTGCGCCAGGCGCTGACGCTCTCTTCCTAGTCTCTGAGTAACTGCGCGGCCGGGCGATGAAAGGTTTGTCGCCCGCGCTTAAAGCCCATCAGCGGCACCGCGATTTCCCTCACGACCTCACACGCCTGCGCGCTGGCAAACACCACAAAATCAGCCTGACATCCCGGCGTTAAGCCATAGTTTTTTAGCCGCAACATTTTCGCCGACTGGCTGGAGATCCACGCCAGGCAGCGCAGCATTTCTGCTGACGTGGCCAGCTGCGTGACGTTGGCAAACAGGTTTGCCTGACGCACCAGCGACGCATCGCCATACGGCGTGAACGGGTTGCCAATGTTGTTGCTGGAAAGTGAGCAGGTCACGCCGCAGCGATCGAGCGTGGCCAGCGGCGCAACGCCACGCGGCTTCAGCTGAAACTGGTCACGGCCAGTGAGAAACAGGTCGGTGGCAGGCAGGGCGGTGATCTGCACGCCCGCTTTCGCCAGCCGGTGTGCCAGCGCGATCAGCTGCGGTTCAGCCAGGGCTGAGAGACGTGTCGCATGGCCCAGCGTGACCCGGCCCGCCATCTGCCAGCGTTCGGTGGCGGCAATCACATAGTCCATGTTGCTGCTGTCGGCCTGCAGATCGAAGTCCAGATGGAAATCGAGGTCCACCTGCCAGCGAGCGGCCAGCGCAAACAGGCGATCAATCTGCCCGCAGGGATCGCTGTCGGTATACGGGCAGCCGCCAAGCAGGTCGGCACCTGAAGCCAGCGCGTCCTCCAGTAACGCCTCTGTTCCCGGATTGTTCAGCAAGCCTTCCTGCGGGAAAACGCACAGGCTGAGATCGATCGCCCACGCATAATCCGCTTTCAGCCGTTTGATCGCCTTAAACCCGGTGAGCCCAATCTGCGGATCGATTTCGATATGCGTGCGGATCCAGCTGGTGCCCTGCAAAATGGCCTGCTCCAGCACTTTCGCCCCGCGCTGATAGACATCCTCTTCGCTAAAAGTGGCTTTCGCCAGCCGGGTTTGTTCGATGGCTTCGCCGAGCGTGCCCTTGTGCAGCTGGCAGCGGGACAAAATACAGGCTTTATCCAGATGAAGATGGGTTTCCACCAGCCCCGACAGCACCAGATTGCCGCCTAAATCGACGGTGGAACAGCCGGGGATTGCTTTCTCAGGCGAGGAGATAAATCGGCCGTCTTGCACCCACAGGGTTTGAAGCCGGTCGCTGTGGGCCAGCCGGGCATGAATAAACTGAACAGCACTCATGGTGAATCCTTAATTGCTAGCAATATTATAATTATCTCTAGCAATTTAGATGCCATTTTGTTATTCCTCACCCCATCCGGGCTGACCAGCGCCGTTGTGGCGCTGACGGAATTCCCTGATGCCTGTTCAAGTAAAACTGGAGAAAACCATGACTAACGATTGTTCAGCGGTTGATCTCGTCAAAGACTTTTTGGCGGCATCAATGGCACCGGACCCGGTGCTGGCGGCCACCTATATGACCAAAGATGTAAAAATCACCTTCACCGGACGGCGCGAAATGCCCGATCCGCAGGCGATCACTGCATTTAACGGTGCCCGCTATAAATGGGTAAAAAAACAGTTGGGGCAGTTCGACTGGATGGATCGGGGCGATCACGTTGTGGTTTATGCGACCGGCACGCTGTATGGCCAGTGGCCCGATGGCCGCGAGTTTGCCGGCAATCGCTACGTCGATCGTTACGAAGTGCGTGAAGGTAAAATCACCCATATGGACGTGCTGAACGACAGCGCTGAATGGATCCTGACGCCAGAAATCGGCCGCACGGCCTGATCCCCGCAGGAGCGGATCGCTTCCGCTCCTGCCGCTTTGCACCAATACGGTGTGTTTTCCTGCTTTTTTTGTTCCATTTTTGGGCAACTCAATCTGCTCTGCTTTTTCTCCCCTCCGCCTAATCTCCCGTGTTATCAGCTTATTTTTCCTTTTCTGCGATCTGGCACAGTTAATGCTAGCAATGATTGCTAGCAATTAAAGGGTTTGTTGCTATTTGTTTAAGGTGCCTCTTCTTTCACTGTTACCTCCAGGCGGAAAAATGAAAAAAGTCATGGTTACACTGTTGTTGGGTCTGATTGCTTCTCCGTGGGCAAAGGCTGAAAACGTCGTACGTTGGGCCGTTGCCGCAGATATTCCCACGCTGGCCCCTTACGCCTATGCCTCTACCACGGCGTTGACCTTCCAGAACCATATCTATGAAGCGTTATTGCAGCGCGATAACGACCTGAAGCTGCAGCCGACGCTGGCGACAGGCTGGGAATATGTTAACGACACCACGCTGCGCTTTACCCTGCGTCAGGGCGTTAAGTTCCAGAACGGTGATGACTTTGATTCGGCCGATGTGGTGGCATCCATTGCGCGCGTCACCGATCCGGCTTCCGGCATCCGTGCCAACGCCTCCACCATCAAAGATGCGGTGGCCGTCGACAAGTACACCGTCGATATTCATCTGAAAGAGAAAAGCGGTATCGCGCTGAATGAACTGAGCGGTGTGATGATGATGGACAAGGAGTGGATGGCACAGCATAACGCGCTGTCACCGACCAGCATGAGCCAGGGAACCGAAGGCTTCGCCACCAATAACACCAACGGCACCGGACCCTTTATGCTGCAAAGCCGCCAGCGTGAAGCGCAGATGGTGCTGGTGCGTAACCCCGACTGGTGGAACAAGGCGCATTCGCAAACCAACATTGACCGCATTATTTTCAAACCGATCACCGCCGACGCCACGCGTCTCTCCGGCATTCTGGCGGGCGAATACGATTTGGTGACCAGCGTGCCGTTGCAGGATATCGCCCGGCTGAATCAGGATCGGACGCTGCAAACCCTGATCAGTCCCTCGCTGCGCGTCGACTTCCTCACCTTTAACCTGCGCGACACCCTGAATGCCGGCAACGTCGACGGCAAAAACCCGCTGAAAGATCTGCGCGTGCGTCAGGCGCTGATGATGGCGGTGAACCGCGAGGCCATCGTGCAAAAAATCATGCGCAAAATGACCAACGTCGCCAATACCTATCTGGCACCGGCCATTCCTGGCTATGACGCGGCCAGCGCCATCACGCTGGACTACAACCCGGAAAAAGCCAAAGCGTTGCTGGCCGAAGCGGGTTACGGCAAAGGCTTTTCACTGGCGTTTGACTGCCCGGAAGGGATGTATATGAACGCGCCGCAGTGGTGCCAGGCGGTGCAGAGCTACTGGGCAAAAATCGGCGTCAAAACCACGCTGACCATGCATACCAACAGCGTTTACAACCAGATCACCGATAACGGCAAAACCGATATTGGCGTGCTGGGCTGGGCGAACCTGCCGATTATGGATGCCTACAGCATTTCCGTGCAGCTGCTGCATACCAATGACGGCAGCGGCTACGGCATGTTCAACGTGCCGCGCTACTCGAATCCCGCCGTCGATAAGCTGATCGAGCAGTCTATCCCGGAGCTGGACAGCGCGAAACGAACCGAAATGCTGCGTCAGGAGATCAACCTGGCGCAGGCAGACCTGCCGTTTATGCCGATGCATTTCGAGCCGGTGGTGTGGGTGGCGAAGAAAAATATCGCCATCAAGCAGAGCCCGGACAACGTGGTGCGCCTGTGGTACAGCAGCGTTAAGTAACCCTCTGAACGGACAGATGACCTATGCCTCTCTTTCTGATTAAGAAGTTGATTCAGGCGCTGTGTCTGATGGTGGTGGTGGCGTTTATCGCCTTCTCGATGTTCCAGTATCTGGGCGATCCGGTGAATAACATGCTGCCGGAAAGCGCCACCCAGGCGGAACGGATGCAGCTGAGAAATTCGTTAGGATTGAGCGATCCGATGCTGACGCAGTTTCTGCACTTTATGCAGCGCATCCTGCACGGCGATTTCGGCATCTCCTATTACAACCAGGTCGATGTGTTCCATCTGATTATGGAACGCCTGCCCGCCACGCTGGAGCTGGTGTTTGTGGCGGTGGTGCTGTCGCTGGTGGTGGGATTTCCGTTGGGCGTCTGGTCGGCTATCAGCAAGAACCGGGTGATGCCCGGCCTGATCCAGGGCCTGTCGTTAATCGGCATCTCGTTACCCAGCTTTCTGACCGGCATCCTGCTGATCATCATCTTCTCGGTGTGGCTGGGCTGGTTCCCTTCCAGCGGGCGCGGTGACACGGTGCATCTGGGCTTCTGGAGTACCGGCCTGTTAAGCCTGAGCGGCTGGCGCTCGGTGATCCTGCCGGCGGTTTCGCTGTCGCTGTTTATGATCACCCTGATTATCCGCCTGGTAAGAACGCAGATGCTGGAGGTGATGGGCACCGATTACATCAAGTTCGCCCGGGCGCGAGGGCTGAAGTCCCGCAGCATCTGGTTCCACCATGCGCTGCGTAATGCGCTGCTGCCGGTGGTGACCATTATCGGCCTGCAAATCGGCGGGCTGATCGCCTTCGCCATCGTCACCGAAACCGTGTTCCAGTGGCCCGGCATGGGTCTGCTGTTTATTCAGGCGATTAACTATGTCGATATCCCGGTGATTTCGGCCTATCTGATTTTTATCGCACTGATTTTTATCGTTATTAATACCACGGTCGATCTGCTCTATTTCCTGATCGATCCACGAATGAAAAAACAGTGAGGGCGGAATAATGAAAATGCCACAAAACCCGGCCGTAGCCGCGCCCAGCGGGAGCCTGACCCGGTTACGTCAGCGCCTTTCGGCCTGGCGGGACAGTGATTTTCTCTGGCTGTTCTGGCGCTCAAAACCGGTGGTGCTGGCCTTTATCTGGACGCTGGTGCTGCTGCTGGCGGCGTTGTTCAGCCACTGGCTGGCACCGCACGCGATTTTTGACAGTTCCAGCTTCGATCTGATGGATTCAGAACTGCCGCCGGCCTGGCTGGAGGCCGGCGATCCGCGCTTCTGGCTGGGAACGGATGTGCAGGGCCGGGATGTGCTCTCCTTAATTCTTTACGGCTTAAGCATCTCCTTAACGGTTGGGGTGATCAGCGTGGGCTGCTCGCTGGTGGTGGGCACGCTGCTCGGGGTGATCAGCGGATATCTCGGCGGCTGGGTGGACACGCTGATCATGCGGCTTGCCGACGCGATGTTAAGTATTCCCACCATTATGTTTTCACTGTTGATCAGCGGCGTGGCGCGAGGGCTGGTGCCGAAAGAGATGTACGGTGCGGTGGCGATGCCGGTGATTGTGCTGGCGATTACCCTGACCGGCTGGATGCAGTATGCCCGCACCATCAGAAGCCTGACGCTGCTGGAGAAGCAGAAAGAGTATGTCCAGGCGTCCCGCGTCAGCGGTGGCGGCACCCTGCATATCATGTTTGCCCATATCCTGCCGAACGTCATCAGCCCGCTGTCGGTGCTGGCGACCCTGCATCTTGGAATGGCGATCCTTACTGAAGCCACGCTCTCGTTCCTCGGCGTCGGCATGCCGCCGGATCAACCTTCGCTGGGCACGCTGATCAACGAAGGTAATCAGTTTTTATTCTCGGGTCAGTGGTGGGTGGTGTTATTCCCGGCGCTGGTGTTGGTGACGCTGTCGCTGGCGTTTAACGTGCTGGGCGACTGGCTGCGCGATGTGCTTAACCCGCGCCTGCGCTAAGTGAGAAAAGAATGATGAATCCTGACGCGATTGAAATTGAACCGTTGCTGGAAGTGAAGCAACTTTCGGTGGAATTCCTGCACCGTAAAGGCGATGTGCAGGCGCTGCATGAGGTCAGCTTCTCGCTGAAGCCGGGGGAAATCCTCGGCATCGTTGGCGAATCCGGTGCGGGGAAATCGCTGACCGGCGCGGCGATCAGCGGATTGCTGACCCTGCCGGGCCGCATCAGCGGTGGCGAGATCCGCTTTAATCACCAACGCATTGATAACCTGAAAGAGGAACCCCGCCGCAAGCTGCGTGGCAAAGCGATTGGTTGCATCTTCCAGGATCCGCTGACCAGCCTGAATCCGGTGTTGACCATCGGCGACCAGCTGACCGAAACCATTGCCACCCATCTCAAGCTCTCCGCGTCGGCCTGTCGCCAGCGGGCGATTGATTTGATGACCGAAGTCGGCATCAGCAGCCCGGAAATGCGTATGGACCAGTACCCGCATCAGCTTTCGGGTGGGTTACGTCAGCGCATCGTTATCGCGCTGGCGCTGTGCGTCGATCCGCAGCTGGTGATCGCCGATGAACCGACCACGGCGCTGGATGTCTCGGTGCAGGCGCAGGTGCTGGCGCTGCTGCGGCGGTTATGCAAACAGCACCAAACCGCCGTGATGCTGATTACCCATGATATGGGCGTGATCGCCGAAATTTGCGATCGGGTAGCGGTGATGTACGCCGGCAGACTGGTAGAGATTGGGCCGGTTGCCGACGTCATTCACCATCCCCGTCATCCCTATACCCAGGGGTTGATGGCGTCTATTCCGTCGATGCATCAACGTCAGGAATTCCTCACCCAGATTGAAGGCGCGATGCCGCGTCTGACGCAACTGCCGTCGGGCTGTACCTTCCATCCGCGCTGCACGCACTGTACGGCACACTGTCGTCAACAGGAGCCCGCCTTGCTGACTGTCGGCTCATCAAGCGTCGCCTGTCTTAACCTGCCTGGGAGTCCGCTATGAAATCCGTTTCGTCTCCACGCGTGGTGCTGTCGGTCAAGGATCTGCATATCAGTTTTCGGGTCGGTCAGCGCAGCCTGTTCAGCAAAGGTAAGCCGCCGCGGCTGCAGGCAGTGCGCGGCATCAGCTTCGATATTTGTCAGGGCGAAACCTTCAGCCTGGTTGGCGAATCCGGCTGCGGTAAATCGACGGTAGCGCGCGCGCTGGCCGGGCTTTATCAGCCGGAAGCGGGCGAGATCGCTTTTGCCGGGCAAACGTTAGATCCCCAGGCGGCACCTCCTGCCAGCGGCATCCAGATGATTTTTCAGGATCCCTACGCCAGCCTGAATCCCCGCTGGCGAATTGAGCGGATTATTGCCGAGCCTCTGTGCCTGCAAAAGCGGGTAGGGCACTACCGTCAGGCGCGGCAGCAATGTATTGCTCTGCTGGAGCAGGTGGGGCTGACGGCGGCTGATATGGAGAAATATCCGCACCAGTTTTCAGGCGGGCAGCGGCAGCGAATCTCTATCGCCCGGGCGCTGGCAACCCAGCCACGATTTTTGATCTGTGATGAGCCTACCTCGGCGCTGGATGTGTCGGTGCAGGCGCAGGTGCTGAACCTGATGCGCAAGCTTCAGCGCGAGCTGGGGCTGACCTACTTTTTTATCAGCCATAATATGTCGGTGATTTCGCACTTCTCCGATCGCGTGGGGGTGATGTATCTGGGGCGCATCGTTGAGACCGGCACCGTCGAGGAGATTTTCAGTCATCCGGCGCACCCTTATACCCGTCTGCTGATGGCCGCCATCCCTAATCTTGAGGGCAACACCCGCGAACGCAGCGCATTAACCGGCGAGGTTCCCAGCCCCTTAAATCCGCCTTCCGGCTGTGCCTTCCACCCGCGTTGTCCGCACGCCACGGCGAAATGCCGCAGTGAAGCGCCCGTAATTCATTCCCGCTCGGCCAGCCATCAGGTGGAATGCCATTTCCCCGAGCTGGCGTTACAGCCTCAGCAATCCCTTATCACAGGAGCAGCAACCTTATGACCTTATTGATTAAGCAGGCGACGGCATTTGACCATCATCAACCCGAAGACTGGCTGCTGGAGCAGGGTAAAATCGTGGCCAGAGCCGCGACGTTGCCCGCACCGACCGCTGACTGTACGCTGATTGATGGCCGCGGCTTCCAGCTTTTCCCAGGCCTGGTGGATGGGCACGCGCACATTGATAAAAGCGTCTGGGGACGCGACTGGTATCACAACGATGTGCCACGGGATCTGACGGCGATTATCGCCAACGAACGGGACTATCGCCGCAATCAGCAGCCGGATATTCAGCTGCAATCGGAGCGGATAGTCCGTGAGTGCATCAGCCACGGCACCGCGTTTATCCGTAGCCATATCGATATCGATAACGAATGCGGGCTGAATAACCTTGCTGGCGTGCTGGCCACCAAAGAAACGCTGCGCGGGCAGGTGGATATTGAAACCGTTGCCTTCCCGCAGAGCGGGATTTTGCGCAGTCCGGGAACGGAAGCACTGCTGGAAAAAGCGCTGCAGATGGGGGCCGATCTGATTGGCGGACTGGATCCCTGCTCGTATGAAAAGGATCCGGTTAAACACCTCGATATCATTTTCCGCCTGGCGACGAAATATGGCAAAGGCGTGGACATTCACCTGCACGAATTGGGCGAACTGGGGGCGTTCAGCACCGAGCTGATCATCAACCGCACGCGGGAATACGGTTTAGCCGGTAAGGTGACCATCAGTCACGCCTTCTGCCTTGGGATGGTTGATGCCGACGCGCAGAAACGCTTTGCCGACCAGCTTGCCGAGCTGGACATCGCCATCGCCACCACTGCGCCTACTAACGTCGCCGTTCCGCCTTTCGATCTGCTGCGTGCCGCAGGCGTGCGGGTCTGCGCCGGGAATGACGGCGTGCGCGATACATGGAACCCCTATGGCAACGGCGATATGTTGCAGCGCGCGATGCTGATGGGCTTACGCTACCGCTGGCGCAAGGACAGTGAAATCCTCAAGGCTGCGCGAACCGTTACCGAAGGCGGCGCGGAGGTGATGCGGCTGGAAAATTACGGTCTGAACGTTGGCTGTCGGGCGGATATGGTGCTGGTGCCGGCCCGCGCGATGGCGGAAGCGATCGCCTGCCCGCCGTCGGGACGCACCGTGATCAAACAGGGGGTGGTGATTGCCCGCAACGGGGAGTGCCTGTTTTGACCGACATCCCGCAGAAAGTCAGCCGCATCCGGGCGCGCTGGGTGGTTGGCTATGAAAACGGCGATCATCAGCTTTTTCAGGATGGCGAAGTGGTCTGGCAGGGCGCGCAGATACTTTTTGTCGGCCATGGTTATCCGGGCGAGGTTGATGATGAGATTGAGGCCGGAAATGCGCTGGTGGGGCCCGGTTTTATCGACCTGGACGCGCTGGGCGATGTCGATACCACCGTGCTGGGGTTTGATAACCAGCCCGGCTGGCGTAAGGGCCGGGTTGTCGCCGCCGACTGGGTCCGGCGCGACCTGTACAGCCGCGACCAGCTCGACTTCAGTAAACGCTATGCTTACAGCCAGCTGTTACGCACCGGCATTACCACCGCGCTTCCCATCACCTCCATCCTCTATCGCGAGTGGGCAGAAACCTTTGATGAATACTGCTACGCCGCTGACGTGGCGGAATCGCTGGGCATCCGCGCTTACCTTGGTCCGGCCTTTATGGCTGGCTACCACGTGGTGGAAGCCGACGGTAGCATTACTCTGCGGCTGGATGAAGCCAAAGGTCTGCACGGACTTGAGCAGGCGGTGGCGTTTGTCGACCGGCTGTCGGCGCGGAACTGCGCAACGGTTAAAGGTATGCTGGCACCGGATCGGATTGAAGGTGGCACGCCCGCGCTGTTCAACGGTCTCTCACAGGCCGTTAACGCGCTGCGCTGTCCGACACGCCTGCACTGTTGCCAAAGCCAGCTGGAGGTCAATGAGGTGGCTTCCCGCTTTGCAGGCAAGAGCTCGCTGGAAGTGCTGGAGGATTTCTCGCTGCTCAATCGCCACATGCTGTTACCGCATGGGCAGTTTTTAGGTGGTCCTCAGCCTGACAGCGTGAAGATCTCCGCAGACATCGCGCGGCTGGCGGCGTCGCAGGCCACGCTGATTTCCTGTCCGCTGGTGTCAGGGCGGCACGGTAAATATCTCGAATCCTTCGACGAGCTGCGTGAGAAGGGCGTAAACCTTGCGCTTGGCACCGATACCTTCCCGCCCGATATGATCAGCAATATGCATCTCGGCACTATTCTGAGCCGCGTGGTGGCGTCGGACAGCGCTGCAGCCAGCGCGGCCGGGTATTACCGTATGGCGACGCTGGGCGGTGCCAAAGCCCTTGGCAGAGAGGATTTAGGGCGACTGGCTGCGGGCGCGCAGGCGGATATTGTGCTGTTCGATCTGGATGAACCGGCGATGGGGCAGGTTTTTGATCCGATCACCGCGTTGGTGATTAACGGCAACGGCCGCGATGTGCAGGGCGTGATTGTGGCAGGAGAGAAGGTGTTGTGGGACCGACAGCTGGTTAAGCCGGGTTTTGATCTCGATCGGCTGCATCACCAGGCGGGCATTCAGCTGACCGAGTTGCAGCAAACCTATCCGGAGCGAAGCTGGCAGCATCCTGAGGTCAGCGAGATATTTCGCTCTTCGTTCCCCATCCGACGCGGCAAACAGCCATAAAAAAAGCCCCCTGACTGCTCAGGGGGCTCTGTTTCAGACGCAAAACCGATTACTTACGGATACGGATCACAGGTGTTTCACCCACGAGCACAGAACCTGTCAGTTTAACCAGCTCTTTGATCTCATCCATGTTGGAGATGACGACCGGCGTCAGCGTTGATTTCGCTTTTTCTTCCAAAAGTGCCAGGTCGAACTCGATAACGACGTCGCCTTTTTTCACTTTCTGGCCTTCTTCAGCGATGCGCTTGAAGCCTTCACCCTTCAGTTCAACCGTATCAATTCCGAAGTGGACAAACAGCTCGATGCCGTTGTCTGACTCGATGGAAAATGCATGATTGGTTTCGAAAATTTTACCGATGGTGCCATCAACCGGCGCAACCATTTTATTGCCAGTAGGTTTGATAGCGATACCGTCGCCAACAATTTTCTCCGCAAACACTACGTCCGGTACGTCTTCGATATTGACGATTTCACCAGACAGCGGCGCTACGATCTCAATGGCTCCAGATGCGGTATCTGACTTATCGCCAAAAAGTTTTGAAAACAAACCCATGATCTTCTCCTAAGCAGTAATATTGGGCCAGCGTCTACACATCTTAGCAGAGTGTTTTTTCTTCAATGAACTTGTTAACCAGGTTCATCAACTCATCCGCTGTCGGTTGAGCCATAGCCTGCTCTGCTAATGCCTTCGCATCTTCAAAATTCGTATTACGAATAATTTTCTTGATGCGTGGGATAGAAATGGCACTCATGCTGAATTCGTCCAGCCCCATTCCCAATAACAACAGTGTAGCACGTTCATCGCCAGCCAGCTCACCACACATCCCTGTCCATTTGCCTTCAGCATGAGACGCATCAATAACTTGCTTGATAAGTGTCAGTACGGAAGGGGTCATCGGGTTGTACAGATGCGAGATCAGATCGTTACCACGGTCAACCGCCAGCGTGTACTGCGTCAGGTCGTTGGTACCAATACTGAAGAAATCAACTTCTTTAGCCAGATGATGCGCAATTGCCGCTGAAGCCGGTGTTTCCACCATAATGCCCACTTCAATGGTCTCATCAAAGGCTTTGCCTTCTTCGCGCAGCTGCGCTTTCAGCGTTTCCAGCTCGCCTTTCAGGGTGCGAACTTCTTCGACCGAAATGATCATCGGGAACATGATGCGCAGCTTGCCGAAAGCGGAAGCACGCAGGATAGCGCGCAGCTGAGCATGCAGGATTTCCGGACGGTCCATCGCGATACGGATGGCGCGCCAGCCGAGGAATGGGTTGTCTTCTTTTGGCAGGTTCATGTACGGCAGATCTTTATCGCCGCCGATGTCCATGGTGCGCACGATCACTGCCTGCGAGCCCATCGCTTCAGCCACGGCTTTGTAAGCCTGGAACTGCTCTTCTTCGGTAGGCAGGGAGTCACGGTCCATAAACAGGAATTCGGTACGGTACAAGCCGACACCTTCTGCGCCGTTACGCTCAGCGCCGGCGACGTCGCGCACGGTACCGATGTTGGCACAGACTTCAACCTGATGGCCATCAAGCGTAATCGCCGGCAGATCTTTCAGCTTCGCCAGGTCGTTTTTCTCGCCCACGTACTGCGCGTGAATCGCCTTTAGCTCTTCAATTTTTTCTGCGGTTGGATTGACGTAAATCTGGTTGTTTACGCCGTCCAGAATCAGATAGTCGTCATTCTTAACCTGAGAGGTGACATTGCCGGTACCGACGATGGCAGGGATCTCAAGGGAACGCGCCATAATCGAGGTGTGTGAGGTACGGCCACCCAGATCGGTAATAAAGCCCAGCACCTTGTCGAGGTTCAGCTGTGCGGTCTCTGACGGCGTCAGATCCTTGGCAACCAGCAGCACTTCATCAGCAATGGCGCTGAGATCGACGATGTGCAGACCCAGAATGTTCTGCAACAGACGCTTACCGATGTCGCGCACGTCAGCCGCACGCTCTTTCAGGTATTCATCATCCAGCTCTTCTAACGCTTTCGCCTGGCCTTCAATCACAGAGTGAGCAGCCGCGTCGGCAGAAGACAGATCGTCTTTAATCAGGGCTATGATTTCCTGTTCCAGCTCTTCATCTTCCAGCAGCATAATATGCCCTTCGAAGATGGCCGCTTTCTCTTCACCCAGCGATTCGCCGGCTTTGATGCGGATCGCTTCCAGCTGGCTTGCAGCCTTGGTGCGACCGTCGAGAAAACGCTGAACTTCTTGCTCAACCTGGTCGGCAGCAATTTTTTTCCGGTTGATGACTATCTCATCTTCTTTCAGCAGAAGCGCTTTGCCAAAAGCGATACCCGGTGATGCTAAAATACCTGAAATCATAACCCTACCTTTTTAATTACTAGTAATCACCCGGGGCGAACAACCCAGAATCTGTGGGTCAATCACCTCAGCGAGCCAGCCTCTATGTAGGCGACAGCGTAACACGCTGGCTGCTCCCGGTTTGCACAGAAACGTACTTTACGAAAGCAACAACGCGGACATGCTGTCCGCGATCAATATGTTTGCACTAATTTTACTGGCTCAGCGTGAGAAGAGGCGCTTATTCGAGCTCTGCCATCAGCTTGACCAGATGCTCAACCGCTTTCTGCTCGTCTTCACCTTCAGCAGACAGCATCACCACAGTTCCCTGAGTCAGGCCCAGAGTCTGCAGCTTGAACAGGCTTTTCGCGCTGGCTGATTTGCCGTTAGAGGTCACGGTGATGTCTGATGCAAAAGCTTTCGCTTCTTTCACGAACTGTGCAGCAGGGCGGGTATGAAGGCCGTTAGGTGCGGTGATGGTAACTTCTTGCTGGAACATGCTTTTTCCCCAACTTATTTTGTTTGATGTTATCGACCTAAAGTCTAGCCTGGTGACCGGACTTTAGCCTGGATGTGTCGCGCTGGCCTGCGTACAAAGACGCGCCAAAAAATGCGCTGTTTAAGGGTAGGGTGGAGGCGGAGTAAAACCTGTTACGCGCCATCACTAACCTGTTCCCATTATGCCGCGAATTGTGCCGTAGCGCCAAACCAGTAAATCGATTCAGCTTGATCCATCTCACGCGGCGATTAATTTTGTGGATCGAAATAATGGCAGCTTAGATACCAGACACTGACGGGTAAAAGCAATCTGCAGGATGGCAAAACTTTGATGTGCTCCACAAAAAAGCACCCGTTTGGGTGCTTTTTTAGACAAATCCGCCTGCTGCAGCGTTACTGCTGCAATTCTTTCTCGGTGAAGAGATCGGCAAACAGCGCAGTACTCAAATAGCGTTCGCCGGAGGACGGCAAAATCACCACGATGGTCTTATTAGCGAAGGCTTCTTCTTCCTGCAGCTTCAGTGCTGCAGCAACCGCCGCACCGGAAGAGATGCCGGCCAGAATCCCTTCTTCTTCCATCAGACGACGGGCAGTAGAAATGGATTCTTCGTTGGTGATCGCCACCACGCGGTCAATCAGGTTCAGGTCGAGGTTGCCTGGGATAAACCCGGCACCGATACCCTGGATTTTGTGCGGACCAGGCTTGATCTCTTCGCCTGCTAACGCCTGAGCGATAACCGGAGAATCCGTTGGCTCTACTGCAACGGTGATCAAATCCTTTTTGCCTTTGGTATTTTTCAGATAACGGCTAACGCCGGTCAGCGTTCCGCCGGTACCGACACCGGCGATAAACACATCCACGTTGCCATCGGTGTCTTCCCAGATTTCAGGACCGGTGGTTTTTTCGTGGATTTCTGGGTTGGCTGGGTTGCTGAACTGCTGCAACAGCACGAATTTGTCCGGATTGCTGGCAACCACTTCTTCCGCTTTGGCGATGGCACCTTTCATGCCTTTTGCGCCTTCGGTAAGGATCAGGTTGGCACCCAGCGCTTTAAGCAGCTTGCGGCGCTCAACGCTCATCGTTTCCGGCATGGTCAGCGTCAGCTTGTAACCGCGCGCAGCGGCAACATAGGCCAGTGCGATACCGGTGTTACCGCTGGTTGGTTCAACCAGTTCAACACCTGGCTTCAGAATGCCACGTTTCTCTGCGTCCCAAATCATATTGGCACCGATACGGCATTTTATGCTGAAGCTCGGGTTACGGGATTCCACTTTTACCAGAATGCGACCGTTACCGATGCGGTTCAGACGAACCAACGGTGTATGACCGATTGTTAAAGAGTTGTCTTCATAAATCTTACTCATAGCCCGTCCTTAACTGTATGAAAAATTGGGAACGCAGAAAGCATACCCGCTTCAGTTTCTCAAGGAAGTGAAGAAATCGTATATATATATGTTATGCAGAAATAAGGGCAATGGAAATGGCATAAGGCCCTACGCCACCCGCCCGAGCGTCGTGCGATAGCGGTCAACCCACATCGCCGTGGCGCCACAAACCGCCACCGGCATGATCGCTAAATTCAGAATAGGGACCATGGTGAACAGGCTGACCAGCGCGCCAAACTGCATGTTGTCGGTTTTGTTTTGCCGCAATGCCATACGCATCTGCTGGAAGCTGACTTTATGGTTATCGAACGGATAGTCACAGTACTGAATCGACAGCATCCAGGCGCTAAACAGGAACCACAGCACCGGCGCAACGGTCTGGCCAAAGCCCGGCACAAAGTAAAGGATCAACAGCACAATCGCGCGGGGCAGGTAGTAGGCCAGCTTTTGCCATTCGCGTTTCATGATGCGCGGAAGGTCTTTCACCAGACCGGCCCAGCCACTGTCTGGCAGCGGCTTGCCCGTTAATCTGGCTTCAAGCTGCTCGGCCAACAGGCCACAGAACGGCGCGGCTATCCAGTTGGCAATGGTGGAGAAGAAATAACTGAACACCAATACGATTGAAATAACGGTCAGCGGCCAGAGCAAATAGCTTAGCCATTGCAGCCAGTCGGGAACTTTAGCCATCAGGGCCGGGAGCCACTGGCCAAGTTGCCAGAACAGCCAGATAAAAGCACCGCCCATTAGCAGGACGTTGATCGCCAATGGCACAATCACAAAGCGGCGGATGCCCGGCAAGCGGATCAACTTCCAGCCCTGCGAAAAATAGTGAATGCCATTAACAGAAGGTGGGGTATTTGTCGGGGCCATGGTCTGATTTTCTCCTTACAGACGGTGTTGCAACGCTAGCATAACTCAGCTATTTGCGCTGACCAGTGCGCTTTTGAACGAAAAAACAGCAAAAAACCGTGTTGATGCACGCTTATTTGTCAGAAAATACTGCACGGACTTGCACTTGTTAACCAGGGCAAATACAGTTAGAGGATAAAGTTTGCCGCGGTGGCAAGGTATTGGAACAACAGAGAATACAATGATGCAGGATTTGCGTCTGATATTAATCGTTGTTGGCGCGATCGCCATAATAGCGCTTTTACTGCACGGCCTCTGGACCAGCCGTAAAGAGCGCTCATCCGTTTTTCGCGATCGCCCTCACAAGCGTTTAAAACAGGAAAGAGAAGAGACATTTGACGACGTCGATGATGGCGTGGGTGAAGTGCGGGTGAAACGGTCGCGAGCTGATGATGAAGACGATGATGTCGTTCCTCCAGCCGCTTTTGGCACTGATCAAGCGCCACCGCGTCCCGTTCGTGCCCAGCCTGAACCGGTACGTCACCAGCCGCAGATTGACGAGCAGCCGGAACTCGATCCGCTGTTCGGTGGCGAACTGCCGCATGCGCCTGAACCTGATTACGACGATGAGCCGGAGCCTGTTCGTCAGCAGCCGCCTGTTCATCAGCCGCAGCCTGCCGCTAAGCCTGACGTCGCTACCCGTGCGCCGGTTGCCGAGGCTAAAGCGGAACCGGTCGCCGCAGAGCCAGAAGCGCCTGCAGCGGCACCGAAGCAGGAACGCGCGAAGGAAACCGTGCTGGTTCTGCATGTCGGCGCCCACGCTGGCGGCACGCTGAACGGCGAAGCGCTATTACAGGGCGTGCTGCAGGCGGGCTTCCAGTTCGGTGAGATGAACATCTTCCACCGTCACCTGAGCCCGGCCGGAAGCGGCCCTGTGCTGTTCAGCCTGGCGAACATGGTGAAACCGGGTTCGTTTAACCCCGACGATATGGGTGATTTCACCACGCCGGGCATTTCCATCTTTATGATGGTGCCTTCTTATGGCGATGCGAATCAGAACTTCAAGCTGATGCTGCAATCTGCCCAGCGTATCGCCGATGATGTGGGCGGTGTGGTGCTGGATGATGAGCGCCGCATGATGACGCCGCAGAAGCTTGAAACCTATAAAAACCGTATTCGTGATGTGATCGAGGCCAACGCCTGACTCACTGAGCAGTAAGGCAACAGCCTGACTTCCCGTTTTTCCAAAACCCCCGCCAGTCGGGGGTTTTTTATCGCTATGGTGCCGCTATGGAATCCGTACAAGACAAAATCACTGCGCTGCAAACCACTCTCCGCCATCACGAATATCAGTATCACGTGATGGACGATCCTGAGGTTCCCGATGCGGAATACGATCGGCTGATGCGCGAACTGCGCGAGCTGGAACAGGCACATCCTGAACTGGTCACCGCCGATTCGCCCACTCAACGCGTTGGCGCGGCACCGCTCGGCGCTTTTGAGCAGGTTCGTCACGAAGTGCCGATGCTGTCGCTGGATAACGCCTTTGATGAAGAGAGCTATCTGGCTTTCTATAAGCGGGTGCAGGATCGGTTAAAGAATACCGATGACATCACCTTCTGCTGCGAGCTGAAGCTGGATGGACTGGCGGTCAGCCTGCTGTATGAAGATGGCCTGCTGGTGCGGGCTGCGACGCGTGGCGACGGCACAACCGGTGAGAACATTACCGCCAACGTGCGCACTATCCGCGCCATTCCCCTGCGTCTGCACGGCGAGAATATCCCGTCGCGGGTGGAAGTGCGTGGCGAAGTCTTTATGCCGCTGGCAGGATTTGAAGCGTTAAATAATGAAGCGCGCCGCACAGGTAACAAAGTTTTTGCCAACCCGCGCAATGCCGCCGCAGGCTCGCTGCGCCAGCTTGATCCCCGCATCACCGCCAAACGGCCACTGACGTTTTTCTGTTACGGCTTTGGCCTGCTGGAAGGCGGCGAGATGCCGCGCAGCCATATGGCGCGTTTGCAGCAGTTTAAGGCCTGGGGGTTGCCGGTCAGCGACCGTATCAAGCTTTGCCATACTGCCGAGGAAGTTTTGGCCTTCTATCGCCAGGTTGAGCAGGATCGCCCGACCTTAGGGTTTGATATTGATGGTGTGGTCATCAAGGTGGATTCACAGGATCTGCAGGAGCAGTTAGGGTTTGTCGCCAGGGCCCCGCGTTGGGCGGTGGCGTTTAAGTTCCCGGCGCAGGAGCAGATGACCACCGTGCGTGATGTCGAGTTTCAGGTGGGCCGGACGGGCGCTATCACCCCGGTAGCCCGACTGGAGCCGGTGCAGGTGGCTGGCGTGATTGTCAGCAATGCTACGCTGCATAACGCCGATGAAATCGAGCGTCTTGGGCTGCGTATCGGCGACCGGGTGATTATCCGTCGCGCCGGTGACGTTATCCCGCAGGTGGTCGGGGTGATTGAGTCAGAGCGCCCGGACGATGCGCGCGAAGTGGTATTCCCAACCCATTGCCCGGTCTGTGGCTCCGATGTTGAGCGCGTCGAGGGTGAAGTCGTTGCACGCTGTACCGGCGGCCTGATCTGCGGTGCTCAGCGCAAAGGCGCACTGAAGCATTTCGTTTCCCGCCGCGCGCTGGATGTTGATGGCATGGGCGACAAGATTATCGATCAGCTGGTGGAGAAAGAGTACGTCCATACGCCAGCCGATCTGTTCAGGCTGACCGCAGGCAAACTCACCGGGCTGGATCGGATGGGGCCAAAGTCAGCGCAAAACGTGGTGAACTCGCTGGAGAAGGCGAAGACCACCACGCTGGCGCGTTTCCTTTACTCCCTTGGCATCAGTGAAGTGGGTGAAGCGACAGCCGCTAACCTTGCTGCGCACTTTGGCTCGCTGGAGAAGATCATGGCCGCCGATCTGGACGCGCTGATCGCGGTACAGGATGTCGGCACCGTGGTGGCCAGCCATCTGCGTAACTTTATGGATGAAGAGAGCAACCGTGAGGTGATCCGTCAGCTGGTGGAAGAAGCGGGTATCAACTGGCCGGCCGTTGAAGTGGTCAATGCGGCTGAGATCGACAGTCCGTTTGCCGGAAAAACCGTGGTACTGACCGGTTCACTGACGATTCTGTCGCGCGATGAAGCCAAAGACCGCCTGACGGCGTTAGGCGCCAAGGTCAGCGGCAGCGTATCGAAGAAAACGGATCTGGTGATTGCCGGCGAAGCGGCAGGTTCCAAGCTGGCCAAGGCTCAGGAATTGGGTATCGACGTGATTGATGAAGCTGAGATGATCCGTTTACTGGGAGAGTGAGATGGAAAAAGAGCATTTGCTTGAAATCGCCAACAGCATCATGCCTTTTGGTAAATATAAGGGCAGGGCGCTGATTGATTTACCGGAAGAGTATCTGTTGTGGTTTGAACGGAAGGGCGAATTTCCGGCGGGTCATCTGGGTGAGCTGTTGCAGCTCACCCTCGCGATAAAAATCGAAGGGCTTGATGGGCTGGTGAAACCGCTGAAGCGCGGGTGATCACCAGCCCGGTCTGCATTACTTCTGCGATTCAACCACGGCGGCTTTTGCTTCCACCTTCTGCTTAGCGGCCAGCTTCTCGCCGGTTTTTTTATAGCGTTGCGCCAGCATCGAGCAGACCATCAGCTGCACCTGATGGAAAATCATCAGCGGTAGCACGATGATGCCCACCGAGGCCGACGGGAACAGAATGTTGGCCATTGGTACACCGTTCGCCAGGCTCTTTTTCGAGCCGCAGAACAGGATGGTGATTTCATCTGCGCGATTAAAGCGGAACAGTCGTGCGACCAGCAGGTTGATCACCAGCGCCACAAACAGGATCCCCAGGCTACCTGCAACAATATACAGCAGCGTAGATGCGCCCACGCGATGCCAGATGCCGTTTACCACCGCTTCACTGAACGCGGAATAGACCACCAGCAGAATCGACGCCTGGTCGGTTTTACCAATCAGCCCACGGTTTCTCTCCACCCAGCCCGCAATCCAGCGGCGTGAAAGGTGACCCACCACGAACGGCACTAATAGCTGCAGCATAATCTTACCGATCTGCTCAAAACTGCCGCCGGCCGCATCGCTGTGCACGTTCATCACCAGGCCCACCAGCATCGGCGAGATAAATACGCCCAGCAGGCTGGACGCCGAGGCGCTACACACCGCCGCGGCGACGTTGCCGCCCGCCAGTGAGGTCAGGGCAATGGCTGACTGTACGGTGGCCGGCAGAATGCACAGGTACAGGAAGCCGGTATAGATTTCCGCGCTTACCGGCAGCGGGTGCCACCAGACGAACAGCAGGCCAAGGATCGGGAACAGCACGAAGGTGCTGCACATCACCCACAGATGCAGTCGCCAATGGCTGCCACCGGCAATGATTTTTTCTTTAGACAGCTTGGCGCCATGCATAAAGAACAACAGCGCAATCGCCGCCGTGGTCAGGTATTCAAAGAATTCCACAAAATGCCCACGCGCGGGCAGGAAGGTTGCCAGCAGCACGGTAATAATCAGTTTCAACATCAGTGGATCGATACGGAAGATGCCCATTGTTAATGCCTGGTTAAAAAAATGATGGGGGCTATTGTGCGCCGGGCGGTTTTAGAAATAAAATTGATTTATTGAATACATATATGAATAAAACAGATGAATTATACCCTGCGCCAACTTCGCGTGTTTGTCGCCGTGGCCCAGCAAGGCAGTTTCAGCCAGGCCGGGCAGTTGATCGGACTGAGCCAGTCGGCGGTCAGCCACAGCATTAAAGAGCTGGAAGGGGAGATGGGCATCCGTTTGCTGGACCGCACCACGCGGGAAGTGTTGCTGACCGAAGCCGGAGAACAGCTCTCCAGCCGGCTTGAGCGGCTACTGGAAGAGCTGAATACCACCTTGCGGGATGTACGCAGCTACGGTAAGCAGAGAAGCGGCACGGTGCGGGTAGCTGCCAGCCAGACCATCGCCGCGCATTTAATGCCGCAGTGCCTTGCCGCCAGCACGGAGCATTTTCCTGATATCAAAGTGATGCTGCGCGATCGTCCTCAGCAATGGGTGCTGCAAAGCATTCGCAATGCGGAAGTGGACTTCGGTATTGTTGTCGGGCCGCTGCCGGAAGAGGATTTCGAAACGGAAGCGATCCTCGATGAACCTTTTTTGCTGTTGTGCCGTAAGGACGATCCATTGGCGGCTCAGCAAACCATTCACTGGCAGATGCTTAACCAGCGGCAGCTGGTGCTGCAGGATTATGCCTCCGGCAGTCGGGTTCTTATCGATGAGGCATTACGCGTCCAGCAGGTGCAGGCGGAGATTGTGCAGGAGATCGGTCATCCCGCCACGCTCTATCCGATGGTGGAAGCGGGAATTGGCATCAGTATTCTTCCGGCGCTGGCATTGCCGTTGCCTGAAGGCAGGCCGTTGCTGGTCAGGCGTATGGTGCCGGAGATTAACCGCACCATTGTGCTGGTGCGCCGTAAAAATCGCTCGCTTACGCCCGCAGCCGAGGCCATCTGGCAGGAAGTACGCCAGCAGGCACTCCTGCTGACGCAACAACGCAAGAAAACTCCGGCGTTTTAGATATAGACGTTCAGCGTGTTGGTGGCGGTAGGGCGGTTTACGCCATCTGCCGCTTTAGAAATGGTGTTGGCAGTATCATCTTTCGCGCTGCTTTGCTTTTCCTGCGCCTTCTCAGCCTGCTGCTGCTCAACCTGAGCAATCTGCGCTTCAATCATCTGAATCTGGCCTTCGATCAACTGCTGTTGTTCAGACTTTTGTTCATCCGTCAGCGTCGTGTCGTTGCCCAAATCCTTTAACTGCGCCTGCAGTTGGGTGATCTGCTTGTTGAGGGTGGCAACCTGAGAGGCCGACCCGCCGCCTGAACTTCCAGAGCCAATAGAGGATAGGGAGTTGGAACTGATTGTAGTCATCGCTTTCTCCTGTGTAATAGACCAATACGGTTATCGGTAGGAGTGGCGGGATACTTGATGAGAAAAATCGTAAAAGAAGTGCTAAAAAATCGAAAAGGAAAAAGAGTGGCTGTCTCTCTTCGTTCGACTCGACCTGCTGCAGGTTCAAATCCTACACGAATCGCAGATAGCAAAAAGGCGCCTTTAGGGCGCCTTCTTAACATTGGTGGGTCGTGCAGGATGACTCGGCTTCGCCTCGCCCTTCGGGTCGTTGCTGTCGCAACGCTGTCTCTCTTCGTTCGACTCGACCTGCTGCAGGTTCAAATCCTACACGAATCGCAGATAGCAAAAAGGCGCCTTTAGGGCGCCTTCGTACATTGGTGGGTCGTGCAGGATTCGAACCTGCGACCAATTGATTAAAAGTCAACTGCTCTACCAACTGAGCTAACGACCCGAAGTGGTGGGTGATGACGGGCTCGAACCGCCGACCCCCTCCGTGTAAAGGAGATGCTCTACCAACTGAGCTAATCACCCACTTCGGTACTTCACGAAACTGCTGAGAGATGGTGGGTGATGACGGGCTCGAACCGCCGACCCCCTCCGTGTAAAGGAGATGCTCTACCAACTGAGCTAATCACCCATCTCTGAGAACTTCGGTACTGCTTAACACTGCGGAGCCACCGTTTAGAGTGGTGGGTGATGACGGGCTCGAACCGCCGACCCCCTCCGTGTAAAGGAGATGCTCTACCAACTGAGCTAATCACCCCCGCTGTGTGGAGTCGCATTATAGGGATCGCGGCAAATGAGTCAACGGTTTTTAAAACGAAAATGTTCGTTCGTCTTAAATTTAATCAAGATGTTGGGGTTTTATCCAAAAATGGGGGGGTGCCGCTGGCTTTTCCGCCAAAGGCCTCTAACAACCGGGGGAATGCCGTTGAGGATTCGTTTGCAGATGGTAGAATGTTGCCCACTTTGTGTTGGTCTTTACTGACCTCCTCCAGCAATGCGCGACTCTGATAGCGTAATAAGGCAGCTGTTAATGAAAATCAAAACCCGCTTCGCACCCAGCCCAACCGGCTATCTGCACGTTGGCGGCGCGCGTACCGCGCTTTACTCCTGGTTGTTTGCCCGTCACCAGGACGGTGAGTTTGTGCTGCGTATAGAAGATACCGATCTGGAGCGCTCCACCCAGCAGGCTATCGACGCGATTATGGATGGCATGAACTGGCTGAACCTCGACTGGGACGAGGGCCCGTATTACCAGACCAAACGTTTTGACCGCTATAACGCGGTAATTGATCAGATGGTCGACGCCGGCACAGCCTATAAATGCTACTGCTCCAGAGAGCGTCTCGACGCGCTGCGCGAAAAGCAGATGGAGAATCATGAAAAGCCGCGTTATGACGGCCACTGCCGCGACAGCCACGAACATCATGCCGATGATGAGCCGTGCGTGGTGCGTTTCCGTAACCCGCAGGAAGGATCGGTGATCTTTGATGACCAGATCCGTGGCCCGATCGAATTCAGCAACCAGGAGCTGGACGATCTGATCATCCGTCGTACTGACGGCGCGCCGACCTATAACTTCTGCGTCGTGATTGATGACTGGGATATGGAAATTACCCACGTGATCCGCGGTGAAGACCATATCAACAACACTCCGCGTCAGATCAACATCCTGAAAGCGATCGGTGCGCAGGTGCCGGTTTATGCGCACGTGTCGATGATCCTCGGCGACGACGGGAAAAAACTGTCCAAACGTCACGGTGCCGTGGGCGTGATGCAGTATCGCGATGATGGCTATCTGCCAGAAGCGCTGCTGAACTACCTGGTGCGTCTGGGCTGGTCCCATGGCGATCAGGAAATCTTCTCTATTGCTGAGATGAAAGAGCTGTTCGAGCTGGACGCGGTCAGCAAATCTGCCAGCGCCTTCAACACCGAAAAGCTGCAGTGGTTGAACCATCATTACATCAATACCCTGGCGCCTGAGTATGTGGCGACGCATCTGCAATGGCACATCGAGCAGGAAAAAATTGATACGCGTACCGGCCCAGAGCTGGCTCAGCTGGTCAAACTGCTGGGTGAGCGCTGCAAAACGCTGAAAGAGATGGCTGCGTCATGCCGCTACTTCTATGAGGACTTCGCGGAGTTTGATGCCGATGCAGCGAAAAAACACCTGCGTCCGGTCGCTCGCCAGCCTCTGGAAGTTGTGCGTGACAAACTGGCTGCTTTAACTGACTGGACGGCAGAAAACGTTCACCAGGCCATTCAGGCCACGGCTGATGAGCTGGAAGTCGGTATGGGCAAAGTCGGCATGCCGCTGCGTGTGGCGGTAACGGGTGCCGGTCAGTCTCCTGCGCTGGATGTCACCGTTCACGCCATCGGCAAAACGCGCTCAGTGGCGCGCATCAATCAGGCATTAAGCTTTATCGCAGAGCGCGAAGCTCAGCAGTAATCTCAGCTGACGTCTGCAAATAAAAAAAACCGGCCAACTGGCCGGTTTTTTTATGCCTGAGCGTCGCTGATGTCGAGGCGGCTCAGTAAACCTTGTACGCCTTCACGTAACAGCAACGCGTAAAGCCTTTCCTGTTCGGCGGCATTCATTTGCTGCAATGAGGTCATCAGTAAAGATTGCAGAGAGTTGGGGGCAACGCGGTAAGTTGCAGAGGGTTCCGACGCATGGCGCGTGGATTTTAGATACGTTTTGACGCGGTCATCAATTTGGATCATCCGTGCTTTACCGCCCTGGACGCCGGTTTTCGGCATGGTTGTCCACTGCTCTTTCTTGACCCATTTGTTGATCGTCTGACGGCTGAAACCTGTTTCCCGGGCCAGCTCTTCTGGTGTTAACCATTCCTTTTTCATAATGCAATTCCTGTTTGCGACGTGAGATAACGCGAACATATTACAGGATTTTGTTGCGTGGACAACTAACAGCAAGCGCTGAAAAGGGAGGCGGTTCGCAATTGAAAAGAAGAAATTTCCCCCTGCCCACAGGCAGAGGGAAAGGGGGATTAGCCCTGCGCTTTAGCTGACTCTGCCTGCGGACGGTAAGCCATATAATAGGCCAGGCCGACGAACACCGCGCCGCCAAAGGTATTACCGAGGAACACGGCGGCAAAGTTAGGCAGATATTCTGCCCAGCTTAACTGACCGGCAAAAATGGCCGCAGGAATGATGAACATGTTGGCCACCACGTGCTGGAAGCCGATCGCCACAAAGGCCATCACCGGGAACCACATACCAAAGATTTTGCCGACCACATCTTTACTGGCAAACGCCAGCCAGGTCGCCAGGCACACCAGCCAGTTACAGCCGACGCCAGAGATAAAGGCGTGAGTGAAGTCAGCGTTTACTTTCGCGGTGGCAATAGCAACGGTCTTCTTCAGGTAGTCGCCTTCGGTCATGCCCAGCATATGACCAAAGAACCAGGCGATGGCGATGCTGCCAATAAAGTTAGCGATGGTGACCCAGAACCAGTTACGCAACACGCTGTAAGCGCTGATCTGACGCGCGAACCAGGCAATGGGCATGGTCATCATGTTACCGGTCAGCAGTTCACCGCCGGCCAGAACCGTCATGATAATTCCCACCGGGAACACCGCAGCGCCCAGCAGGCCGCCAAATGAGCCCCAGTCTGCAGGTAAGGAGTTAATAACGTGGATATCCAGCAGGAAGCCAAGGGCAATAAACGCACCGGCCAGGAAGCCAAGGATCAATAAAGTCGAAACAGATGAATGGCTTTTCGCCACGCCGGATTGAATAGCAACCGCTGCGATTTCTTTAGGTGAATGCAAGGACATAGGAGCTCTGATTCTGGTGTAGTTAAGGATGAAATGGCCGGTTCCGTCGCGTCGGGAAACGCGCGCATCCAGCGCTGAGAGGGCTCCGGCCTTCGAAAGCGCGGGCAGTTTTGCACGAGAAATTAACAAAAACAAGATCAATTAGACCGCTAATTAACGCGTTGTTTACAAGATTGGCGCGGTCAAACTGTGTCGGCAGGAATAACCGGATGAAATTGCACTCTTTACCCTATTTTGTCGTTTCAACTGGTCAGTTAAAGGCAGTTCTCTCTGGATAAACGGTGTCTCAACAAGCTGTAATTGGTGCGGTTTGGCGGCTTTTTCAGCGATTAGACAGAGTTTGGCAATTTGCCGTTGACACCATCATCCCCGTTTCATATTATCCCCGCCGTTGAGACGACTCCGGTTGTCTGACGAGGTTATCCGGCTTGGGGGTATAGCTCAGCTGGGAGAGCGCTTGCATGGCATGCAAGAGGTCAGCGGTTCGATCCCGCTTATCTCCACCAAATCTTCACCAGCAGATTTTGTGGCACCGGATAACAGATTGAATTATGTGGGGGTATAGCTCAGCTGGGAGAGCGCTTGCATGGCATGCAAGAGGTCAGCGGTTCGATCCCGCTTATCTCCACCAATCAATTCCTTTCTTGCTTCACTCTCCCCCAGCATCCGTTTTATTTCAGTTCAAGCACCGTAAATCCATGCGTTCCATCGCGATCTAACTGCGCAATCAGCCCAAACTCCCAGTCTAAATACGCCTGCATCGCGTCGGCAGAATTATCCGTGCCTTCATACGGGCGACGATAGCGATCGCTTCTCGGCTGTAACAGCTGCGTTTCACCCTGTTCTATGGGTAAACCTGCCGCTCTCCACGCCGCATTGCCGCCCGTCAGCACGCTGACCGGCTTGCCGCTAAGCTGCTGCAACTCTTCCACGGCATAGCGTGCCAGCAAACTGCTGCCACAGGTCACCACATACCGATCGGCGGCGGGCAGTGCCTGCAGGCCTTTCTGCGTCAGTAAACCGCGCTGCAGCCATGCTGCGCCCGGAATATGGCTGGCAACATAGTTAGCGCTGGTGGTGAAGTCCAATACCTGGGTACCGGGCGTATTCAGCCAGTCCGCCAGCACGGCGGGTGAAACCTCTTCCTGCTCTGGCAGGGCAGGGACTTTCGCTACCCAAGGGCCTTGCTCGCTGAAATCGTGCTCAACCAATCCATCCAGTACCGACACATCCCAGCCCAACTGCGCCAGCCAGGACGCACTCATATTGGCGCGTGCACCGTCGTTATCAATCAGCACGATGCGTGCGCCGCGCACGCTGGCGGTGTGATCCGTCTCCTGCACCAGCTGACCGCCCGGCACCGATCGTGAACCGGGCAAATGACCGGCGGCATATTCTTCCGGATCACGGACATCAAACAGATACAGCGTCCGGGCGTGATCCTGCTGCCATTGCTGCAGCTGCGCCCGCGTCACACGCTTGACGCCTGCCTGGTCAGCGACATGACGGGCGCGTTGCGCGGCCTGGGTTTTGGCCGTCTCGCTGCTTTCACCAAAGCGTCGGCTCTGGCCATGCTCCAGCGGTTGTCCGGCCAGCGTCCAGCCGATGGTGCCATTTCGCAGCGCAAATACCGGGTTGGTAATCCCGGCATTCACCAGCGACTGCGTACCGATAATGCTGCGGGTTCGACCTGCGCAGTTAACGATAACCGTTGTGGTTGGCGAAGGAACCAAATCCTGCACCCGCAGCACCAGTTCTGCACCCGGCACGCTGATGCTTCCAGGAATGCTCATGGTCTGATATTCATCGAATCGACGGCTGTCCAGCACCACCACCGGTTCACCGCTGTTTAATAACGCCTGAACATCTTCCGCGGGCAGCGACGGGGTGTGTACCCGACTCTCGACCAGCTCACCAAAGGCTTTGCTTGGCGAGTTAACATCGATAAACAGTTCACCGCCTGCATCCTTCCAGCCTTGCAGGCCGCCTTCAAGCAGGGCGACGTTGGCATAGCCGAAGTCTTTCAGGCGCTCAATGGCCAGCGCCACCAGCCCTTCGCCGTTGTCATAGACGGTAATCGGCGTGGCAAAGCGCGGTACCCGGTTAAGGATCTCCAGTTCCAGCTTTGACAGCGGAATGTTCACCGCAAACAGCGGATGGCCTTCGGCATACTGCGCTTCTTCCCGCAGGTCAATTAACGCCAGCTCCTGCTGCTGAAGCAACGCCTGACGGATGTCGTGAAAACTGCGGGTATGGAGTAAATGATCAACCATGTGAAAGATCCCAAATATTAGGTAAATACGCGTTGTTATATCCGGAGATAAACGGTTTTTCTTCGCCGGTTTCGCTGTAAACCGCGCGCTGAACTGCGCCGATATTGCCGCCATAAACATGAATACTGATGGAGGTGCGATCGCTGAAGGCGTTGCTGACCCGGTGAATATCGCCGACCTGCGGCGAGACCGCTTCAACCGTGCCGGGATCCAGCCGCACCGGATCGCCATGTGGCGATAACCCGCGCGCATCGCGGATGAAATTCTGCGAAATTTCCGCGCCGCGCAGCATGCCAATTAATCCCCAGACGCGATGGTCATGCACCGGCGTCGATTGCCCTGCGCCCCAGACAAAGCTGACCACGGAAAACCGCTGGCGGGCATCGGCATGCAGCAAATACTGCTGGTAGCGGGCCGGATTTGGCTGGGCAAACGCCTCGGGAAGCCAGTCATCATGGGCGATCAGCTGATGCAGCAACTGGCTGCCGCGATGAAGCAGATCGGCTTCCTGCGGCTGTTCATCCACCAGCGTGGCCAGGCTACCGACAAACTCGCGCAGGCGAGCGTTGTTCAACTCACTCATGTTTTGCCTCCTGGCCTAAGGCCAGCTGATTGGATTGGCTGGAGAGGCTGTAATCGAAGGCCTGATGGACATCAATCGACTTCGGCAGTACATGATTTTTATAGAAAAAATCGGCGGATTGCTGCAGGGAATTCGCCAGCTTTGGCGTGAATTCCACCGGGCGGATCTGCGCACTGGCAATCCAGCGTTGGGTGATGTTCTCTGGCATGCCCAGTGAGGTCGACAGTGCCTTAGCGAAGGCCTCAGGATGGTGCTGCGCCCAGATTTGCGCTTTTGCCAGCCGTGCCTGCAGGTCGGCTATCGCCTTGCGTTTGCCCGGATCCTTCAGCGCTTCTTCACGGGCTAAGGCATAGGAGTAACCGGACAGGATCCCTTTGCCGCCGCCCTGTGGCACTAACAGATCCTGATCGACCACCACGGCGGAAGAGACGTAGGGTTCCCAGGTGGCCCAGGCATCGACAGCATGACTGGCGAGCGCGGCACGTCCATCAACCGGCCCAAGGAAGCGCAGCGTGACGTCAGAGGGTTTCAGGCCGGCTCTGTCCAGCAGACCCAGCAACAGATAGTGGCCCCAGCCGCCACGGTTGACGGCAATTTGTTTGCCCTTCAGATCTTTTAAGCTGTGGATGCCCGAATCCGGGCGGGTAAGTAAGGCAATGCTGTCAGGGTTGTTTTGCCAGGCCCCCACCGCTTTTACCGGTGCGCCAGCGGCATACACAAATAAGAACGGCAGATCGCCGGTGAAGCCCACGTCCAACGCGCCCGCGTTCAGCGCTTCCTGCACCGGTGCGCCGGAATCGAAAGAGGTGAGCTTCAAATCATAAGGCAGGTCTTTTAACTGCCCGGACTCGCGCAGCGAAATAAAGCGATCGCCTTTCACATCGCCCAGCCGCAGGGTGACTTTCTCCGCCAGCGCTGAGGTGGCGAGCGATGACAGTACGACTGCCAGTAAAAAAGGAAAACGCATCAGGCACTCCTTGCCACTTTGCGGGCCGCGACTTTCTCTCTGGTCAGCGGGATCAGTTCACGGCCGTAATCCAGCGCATTGTTCAGCGGATCGAAGCCGCGGATCAGCACGCTTTCAATGCCCAGGTCGTAATACTTCAGCAGCGCGTCGGAGACCTGGTCCGGCGTACCGACCAGTGAGGTGGAGTTATAACCGCCGCCAACCAGTTTAGCGATGCCGGTCCACAGGGATTTGTCGAGGCGTTCCCCTTCATTGGCGGCGGCCATCAGGCGGGCCGCGCCGACGCTTTGCGGCTTCGGCAAACCAAAATCATGGCCGGATTCAATCAGCTTTTTGCGGGCGACTTCGCGGATATGCTCGGCTTTTTCCCAGGCTTCTTTCTCCGTGGCGGCAATAATCGGGCGGAAGGAGATATTGAAACCAATCTTGCGGCCCTGTCTGGCGGCTTCTGCACGCACCGTCCGCACGGTTTCTGCGGCACCGGCCAGCGGTTCACCCCAAAGGGCGAACACGTCCGCATGACGACCTGCCACTTTGATCGCTTCAGGCGAGGAGCCGCCGAAATAGATCGGCAGCGCGCTTTGCTGTGGCTTCACCGCCGAAAACGCCTGCTCAACCTGATAATGCTCGCCCTGGTGATCGTATGGCGTGTCGGAAGTGAGGCTCTGCCTTAATACGCTCAGGAAATCATCGGTGCGCTCATAGCGCTGGGTCTTGTTAAGGAAATCACCATCACGGCGTTGTTCAACATCGCTGCCGCCGCTGATGATATGCACCGCCAGGCGGCCATCGGTGAGTTGATCGAGGGTAGCGAGTTTACGGGCTGCCAGCGTCGGCGAGACAAAGCCCGGACGGTGGGCCAGCAGGAATTTCAATGTTGAGGTGTTGGCGGCGGCATGCGCAGTGACCAGAAAACCATCCGGTTGATCGGACCAGTAGCCGACCAACACCCGATCGAAACCGGCCTGCTCATGAGCACGGGCAAAGTCTGCAATGTACTGTTTATTGAATAGCGGACCGCTGGCAGGAATGATTTCGGACGCCAGGCGATGGCCAATCATACCGAGGAATTGAATGCTCATCAGGTTCTCTCCAGGTGAGGGCCGGTAAACGCCGGCAGAGAGAAAACCGTATAGTTGATGGGCGGGAGTGTGAAATTCATTAATCTGCGAAGCTTTGCGCAAATACAGCTATTACTCAGTCGCAGGCAACCGACGGTGAGCGTGCCGCTCGTTATGTTCATTTTGCATAAATTATGCGCAATAAATGCATTTAGGTTCTAAAAAAGCCGGTGTTAGTCTCGGGTTTTCTCCTTATTGAGACACCAGATGAAAACCCTTTCTCTTTCTGCACTTGCTGTACTTCTCGCGGCGGTCACGGCGCCCGTTTTGGCTGCGAATACGCTTTCAGTTGGCGACCAGCGGGGCAATGCGCGGGCGATCCTTGAAGCCTCCGGCGAGTTAAACAACACGCCTTATACGCTGGACTGGCATGAGTTTGCTAACGCCGCACCGTTGCTGGAAGCGATGCGCGCAGGTTCAATAGATGCCGGTTCGGTGGGGGATGCACCCTTAACTTTCGCCGTGGCGGCAGGGCTGGATGCCAAAGGGATCCTGGCGACGCGCTATGCCGGCAACGCCATTATCGTCAAAAAGGGTAGCCCGATTCACAGCGTGAAGGATCTGATTGGCAAACGCATTGCGACGGTCAAAGGTTCATCCGGGCACAACCTGGCTTTGCAGGCGCTGCAAAAAGCCGGTGTCGATCCTAAGCAGGTCAGCTTTGTCTTTACCACGCCAGCAGAAGCGACGCTGGTGCTGGATCAGGGCGGCGTCGATGCGGTTTCCACCTGGGAACCTTACGTGTCGTTTGCCACGCATCAGTCAGGCGCACAGATCCTGGCGGACGGTAAAGACTATCCGGCCCTCAACTATCTGGTGGCCAGCAACGCCGCCATTGCCAGCAAGAAGGCCGAACTGGCCGACTTCACGCAGCGGTTGAGCCGTGCCCGCGCCTGGGGCATCCAGCATCCTGACGCCTATGCGGCCTCCATCAGCAAGCTGTTAAGGATCCCGCAGGACGTGGCGCTGGCAAAGGTGAAGCGCGAAGTGAACTCCGTTGACACGAACAGTCAGGACGTGGTTGCGGTGCAGCAAAATACCGCCGATTTCTACGTGAAAAATGGCCTGATCCCGGCACCGCTGAAGGCGGCTTCCTTTATTGACCTCAGCCTTTCGCAGGGGAAATAGCATGCATCTGGCGCTTTATCTCAGCGACACCGGGTTGCACGCCGGAGGCTGGCGGCATCCTGAGGCGCAAAATAACGATCCGATGCAGCTGCAGACCTGGCTGACGCTGGTGAAAAAAGCCGAGCAGGCCGGATTTGATTTCGCATTTATCGCCGACAAACTGTCGATCGATGATATTTACGGTAACGACATCGCCAGCACCGTTCAGTCGCGTCCGGGTTATGCCCGTCCGGAACCGATGGCGCTGCTGACCGCATTGAGCCTGTTTACCGATCGCATTGGCTTAGGCGCAACCGTATCGACCACCTACGGTGAGCCTTTCCATACTGCCCGCACCATCGCCACAATCGATCATTTTAGCGCCGGCAGAATGGGCTGGAACGCGGTGACCTCGACCAATGATGGCGAAGCACGCAATTTCAGCCGCCAGCAGCATTTAGGCCATCAGGCGCGTTATCAGCGTGCGGGAGAGTTTATCGATGCGGTGCATCAGCTGCTTGCCAGCTGGCAGCCTGGTGCGCTGGTGGCCGACCAGGAGAGCGGCGTTTATATGGATCCGGAAAAGGTCAGCTATACCGATTTTCACGGCGAGCATTTCCATATCAAAGGGCCGCTGACCGTCGCCGCCTCGCCGCAAGGCAGGCCGGTGCAGATCCTGGCGGGCGTCTCGGAGGATTTTAAGAAGGTCGCCGCCCGGGTGGCAGAGGTGATTTTCACCGTTCAACCCGACATGGCGCGCGCGCAGCAATTTTATCAGCAGTTTAAGCAGGAGATGGCCGCCTTGGGTCGTCCACCGCAAGCCTGTAAAGTGCTGCCCGGCCTGATGCCGATTGTGGGCGCAACGCAGCAGGAGGCGGAAGAGAAGCGCCGTCAGCTGGATGAACTGGTCAATCCGTTAGCCGGGTTGAGCTTTATGTCTGCCAGCATGAATTACGATTTGTCGCAGCACGATGAAAACGACATATTCCCGGATATCTTCGACAAAATCAGTGGCAGCAAAGGGCGCTTTGAGTACGTGATTTCTCAGGCGAGGAAAGAGGGGAAAACGCTGGCCGAAGTGGCGAAAGCCTATGCGGCCAGCGCCTCATTTAAGGTGATTGCCGGCACGCCAGAACAGATTGCCAGCGAGATGATTGCCTGGGTAGAGGCCAAAGCCTGCGACGGTTTCGTGCTGATGCCCGCTGATATGCCGGCCTCGTTGAATAATTTTGCTGAACGGGTCATCCCGGAACTGCAAAAGCGCGGTGCCTTCAGGCAGGGCTATCAGGGAACCACGTTGCGCGACCATCTGGATTTACCGCTGGTCACGCCTCGTTGAACGACGAGTAAAAAAAAGGCGAACCCATCACAGGTTCGCCTTTTTTCGTTCTGGCGTGTTACCAGGCCAGCACTAATCCTGCAATGGAAGCAGAGAGCACGCTCACCAGCGTTGAGCCGTACAGCAGTTTCAGGCCGAAGCGGGAAACCACGTTACCTTGCTCTTCGTGCAGGCCTTTGATCGCGCCTGCCACAATCCCGATAGACGAGAAGTTCGCAAAAGAGACCAGGAACACGGAGAGGATGCCGACGCCGCGTGGTGACAGTTCAGCCGCCACTTTTTGCAGATCCATCATCGCCACAAACTCGTTAGACACCAGTTTGGTTGCCATGATGCTACCCACTTTCAGCGCTTCACCTGCCGGCACGCCCATCACCCAGGCAAACGGGTAGAAGACGTAACCCAGCACACCCTGGAAGCTGATGCCGAAGACGAAATCGAACAGGGCGTTAATCGCTGAAATCAGCGCAATAAAGCCAATCAGCATCGCCGCGACGATCACCGCAACTTTGAAACCGGCCAGGATGTATTCACCCAGCATCTCAAAGAAGCTCTGCCCTTTGTGCAGATCGCCCAGCGTCAGTTCTTCTTCGCTGTCGACGCTGTACGGGTTGATGATCGACAGCACGATAAAGGTGCTGAACATGTTCAATACCAGCGCGGCCACCACGTATTTCGGATCAATCATGGTCATGTACGCGCCCACAATTGACATTGATACGGTAGACATCGCCGTTGCCGCCATGGTGTACATGCGGCGCTGAGACATTTTTCCGAGGATATCTTTATAGGCAATGAAGTTCTCTGACTGACCTAAAATCAGCGAGCTCACGGCGTTAAAAGATTCCAGCTTGCCCATGCCGTTGATTTTTGACAGCACGGTACCGATGGCGCGAATAACAATCGGCAGGATACGGAAGTGCTGCAAAATCCCGATCAGTGCAGAGATAAACACGATAGGGCAGAGAACATTGAGCCAGAAGAATGCCAGGCCTTTATCACTCATGTTGCCGAAAACGAAATTAGTCCCTTGTGCTGCATAGCTCAGCAATTTGTCGAACAGACCCGCAAACCCTTTAACGAAGCCAAGACCCACTTCAGAGTTAAGGAAGAACCACGCAAGCAGCACTTCGATAACCAGAAGCTGTATAATAAAACGTACGCGGATGTTTTTCCGATCGGTGCTAACCAGTAAGGCCAGCACGGCTACCATCACCAGCGCCAAAGCAAAATGAAAAATGCCTGACATGTGTGCTCCATTTTTGAAGGATGTTATATTTCGCTGCACATTCTATGTAACAAGAAACTGAAAAACGAGATCTAGAACACAATATAACAATTACCTATCACCCTTCCCGACAGAATCCCCTGATTGATCACATCCTGATACTGTTTAAAAAAACACCCCACGCATCGGAAGGTTAAGCTTTTACCGGCGCACGAAAAGTGATTGCTCATTTTTTAGCTATGGAGTAGTTTGAAATCAAGGTATAGCCTTTGCTATATTTCTTAGTACTGGCTATCAGAGCGATATGCAAAACCCATTCAAATGCGCTTGATAATCATTATCATTTAAAAGACAATGATCTCTTCAGGTGTTTAGGGGACTAACTATGTTTGAAGGCCGCACAGTAGAACAAACGGTTCGCGGATCGCGCAAAATCAAATTTGCGTTGATGGGCCCTGCGTTTATCGCGGCTATCGGTTATATCGATCCCGGCAATTTTGCCACCAATATTCAGGCCGGCGCCTCTTATGGCTATACGCTGCTGTGGGTGGTGGTGTGGGCCAATATTATGGCGATGGTGATCCAGCTGATGTCTGCCAAACTCGGCATCGCCACCGGGAAAAACCTCGCTGAACATATCCGCGATCGTTTCCCGCGTCCTGCCGTCTGGTTTTACTGGGTGCAGGCTGAAATTATTGCCATGGCGACCGACCTGGCGGAATTTATCGGGGCGGCGATTGGCTTCAAGCTGATTTTCGGCGTCAGTCTGCTGCAGGGCGCGGTGCTCACCGGCGTGGTCACCTTCCTGATCCTGATGCTGCAAAACCACGGTAAAAAGCCGCTGGAACTGGTGATTGGTGGCCTGCTGCTGTTTGTCGCGGCGGCTTACGTCATCGAACTGTTCTTCTCACAGCCGAAGATTACCGATTTGATGCAGGGATTGGCCGTGCCTTCGCTGCCAACCGCCGATGCGGTGTTACTGGCGGCGGGCGTGCTGGGCGCGACAATTATGCCGCACGTGATCTATCTGCACTCCTCGTTAACGCAAAATCCCGACGGCGGCTCGCGTGAACAGCGCTACTCGTCAACCAAGCTGGACGTGGCGATTGCGATGACCATTGCCGGCTTCGTCAATCTGGCGATGATGGCCACGGCGGCGGCGGCGTTCCACTTTAGCGGTCATACCGGCATTGCCGATCTGGATCAGGCTTACCTGACGCTGGACCCGCTGCTGGGTCGCGCAGCGGCGCTGGTGTTTGGTCTGAGCCTGCTGGCTGCCGGACTCTCTTCCACCGTGGTGGGCACCATGGCCGGGCAGGTGGTGATGCAGGGCTTCGTCCATATTCACATTCCGATTCTGGTGCGCCGCGTGGTGACCATGCTGCCTTCCTTTATCGTGATCCTTGCCGGATGGGAGCCGACACGTATCCTGGTGATGAGTCAGGTACTGCTGAGCTTCGGTATCGCGCTGGCGTTAATCCCGCTGCTGACCTTTACCGGCAACCGCGAGCTGATGGGCGATATGGTGAACTCACGCCCGATGCAGCTGGCAGGCAAGGTGATTGTGCTGGTGGTGGTGGCGTTGAATCTGTATCTGCTGGTGGCGATGGCCATGGGGTTGTAAGCCGACTTCATTACTGCGCAGCCGATAAAAAAGCCGACCTTAACAGGTCGGCTTTTTTGATCGCTTAATGGCGATGATCGTGGTCGTGATGACGCTCTCTTTCATGATGACGGTATTCGCGATGACGTTCGCGATCGTGCCATCTGCGTTCCCGCTCCCATTCGTGACGACGGCGCATCTCTTCATGCCTGCGCCACTGCTCGTGTCGCCACCAGCGGCCTTCATCATAACGGTAGTTGCTGCGCCAGTAGTGCCCATCGCGCCAGCGGCCGCCGTCCCAGTAATTACCGCGCGGATCGCGGTCACCAATATGTAACGAGACGCCAGGAGCTAAGGTGATATTTGCGTTGTCAGCCTGCGCTGTGTGCATTGCCAACGGGGATAAACTTGCCACTAAGGTGGCAACAAGTAATAAACGTTTCATTGGATCTCCTTATCAACGGCTCACCTGCTCCGCTGTGCAGCCAAGATTATAAAGAGTTTGTTGCCGTTTCGCCTGGGGGATTCCGAAAAACTGCCTGCCGGGGAGATTTGAGATTTATCTGGAGCGATCCCGCCGCAGGGCGCGGCGGGACGGGTTTAGCCGAGAATGCTGCTGATTTTTTGCAGTTCAGCCTGGCTGAAATCACGCTTCTGCAGCATGCCAACCGCATCATCAATCTGGCTGGTTTTACTGGCACCAATCAGCACCGAGGTCACGCGGTTTTCCCGCAGCACCCAGGCCAGCGCCATCTGAGACAGTTTCTGCCCACGCTCCTGCGCCATCGCGTTCAGCTGACGCACCTTCTCCATTTTCTCCGGGGTCAACTGGTCGCCGCTGAGGAACTGGCTGCCGCTGGCCGCGCGCGAGTCTTCCGGAATACCGTTCAGGTAGCGGTCGGTCAACACGCCGCCAGCCAATGGGGAGAAGGCGATGCTGCCGACGCCTTCTTTTATCAACACGTCCAGCAGACCGTTATCCGGCGCACGCTCGAACATCGAGTATTTCGGCTGGTGGATCAGACATGGCGTGCCGAGCTGCTTGAGGATGCCAATGGCTTCTGCCGCCAGTTCAGCCGGATAGTTGGACAGCGCGATATACAGCGCCTTGCCCTGACGCACAATGTGGTCCAGTGCGCCCATCGTCTCTTCCAGCGGCGTTTCAGGATCCGGACGGTGGTGATAGAAGATATCGACGTAATCGAGTCCCATCCGCTTCAGGCTCTGGTTCAGGCTGGCAATCAGATATTTACGCGAACCCCAGTCACCATAAGGGCCGTCCCACATGGTGTAACCCGCTTTGGACGAAATGATCAGCTCATCACGGTACGGCGCAAAGTCTTCCCGCAGGATGCGGCCAAAGTTTTCTTCAGCTGAACCCGGTGGTGGACCGTAGTTGTTAGCCAGATCGAAATGAGTGATACCGTTATCAAAAGCATGGCGCAGCAGCTGACGGCTGTTATCCACGCGGGTGCTGTCGCCGAAGTTATGCCATAAGCCTAACGAAATTGCCGGTAGCTTGAGGCCACTCCGTCCGCTGCGGTGATAGGTCATTTTCTGATAACGTTCTGCATCTGCCTGATAAACCATGAATAAATCCTGTTCAGTAGAGGTCGGTTTCCGGGAAAGCATAGCAGTGTATACGGTTACACCGAACCGGTTCGCGCGGTAGATCGCAACTTGAGGATAATTCCGAGGCGTAACGACAGCTTGCCACTGCGGCAGCCTGCCACTGTGCTGCGCATTGAAAAATATCGCTAATACTTTGCTGAGGACAACTGTGGAGAAAGAGCTATGCAAAGTCTTACCGTTGGGGAGTACCTGCTGTCGCGTTTATGGGAAGCCGGGATTGGGCATCTGTTCGGCGTGCCGGGTGACTACAATTTGCAGTTTCTCGATGATGTTATTACCAGCAGCGAGATTGGTTGGGTTGGCTGCGCCAATGAGTTAAATGCCGCCTACGCGGCCGATGGCTATGCGCGCTGCCACGGCGCGGCGGCGTTACTGACCACCTTTGGCGTCGGTGAGCTGAGTGCGTTAAACGGCGTGGCAGGGAGCTATGCCGAATACTTGCCGGTTATTCATATTGTCGGTGCGCCTGCAACGGCCGCCGCCCGCGAAGGTCTGCTGCTGCACCACACGCTGGGTGACGGTGACTATCGTCACTTTATGCGTATGTCGCAGGAGGTGACGGTCGCCCAGGCGATATTAACGCCAGAGAATGCCGTGGAGGAGATCGACCGGCTGCTGATTGCCGCCTTACATGAACGCCGTCCGGTCTACCTTTACTTAGCAACCGATGTGGCGGTGGCAAAAATCATCCCTGCCGCCACGCCATTGGCGACAGAACGGCCCTGCGATGCGGCGACCGTCGCCGCCTTTGCTGATGCGGCAGACCAACTGCTGGCGGGGGCAAAAAACGTCGCCATGCTGGCGGACTTCCTCGCCGACCGGGCGCAGCAGCAGGGCAAGCTTAAACAGTTGTTAACCGATGCGCCGATGCCGTTTGCCACCTTATTGATGGGTAAGGGCGTGCTCCCCGAGCAGCATACCGGTTTTGCCGGAACCTATGCCGGTGCTGCCAGTGCCGGTCACACCCAGCAAATTATTGAGCAGGCCGACGTGCTGATTACCGTGGGCGTGCTCTATACCGACACCATCACCGCCGGATTCACGCAAAATATCGACAGCGCCAAAACACTCGCTATCGGGCTTTCATCCAGCCGCATTGGAGACAAGACCTTTACCCAGTTGCCGATGAGCGCCGCATTAACCGCGCTGCACCCGCTGGTTAAACGTTATGCCGCGCAATGGCCTGAACCCGAGGTTTCGCCTCCGCCGCTCAACGATGTGCCGTCAGACGCGCTCACGCAGGACAGTTTCTGGCAGGCAATACAGCATTTTCTTAAGCCTGGTGATATTGTGCTGGCCGACCAGGGCACCTCGGCTTTTGGCGCAGCGGCGTTAAGGCTGCCTGAAGGCGTGACCTTTATCAGTCAGCCGTTGTGGGGATCGATTGGCTATACGTTACCCGCTGCTTATGGCGCGCAGGTTGCCTGTCCCGATCGTCGGGTGGTGCTGCTTAGCGGCGATGGATCGGCTCAGCTGACCATCCAGGAATTAGGGTCGATGCTGCGGGATGGTATGAAACCCGTCATCTTTATCCTGAATAATGCAGGATATACTGTCGAGCGGGCGATCCATGGCGAGCATCAACGCTACAATGATATTGCCGCCTGGAACTGGACGCAGCTGCCGCAGGCGCTGAGCCTGAACTGCGCCGCGCAGAGTTGGCGGGTGGAGCAAACGGTGCAACTGGTTGAAGTGATGAAGGTTATCGCGCAAAGCGATCGCCTGTCGCTGGTGGAGGTGGTACTGCCACCACTTGACGTGCCGCCTCTGTTGCAGGCGGTCTGTGAAGCGCTAAATAAACGAAATTCTGCATAATGTTACAGAATTCAGATTGATGCCCGTGGGCAAGGACGTCGCGGGCAGGTAAGGTAGTCGATTAACGTGCCTCGCGTGCCTGTTTTGACCGGGGAGGCGTTGTTGTTTGAGTGGGGGAAATTTATAGTGTGTTTAAATGACGTAAGCGGAGCAAAACAATAATGACTAAGTATGCTTTGGTAGGTGATGTTGGCGGCACAAATGCCCGCCTGGCACTGTGTGAAGTAGAAAACGGTGCCCTTTCACAAGCCAAAACTTTCTCCACAGCAGACTACGACAGCCTTGAAGCTGTGATCCGCTTCTATCTTGACGAACAGAAGCAGGAGATTACCGACGGCTGTATCGCTATTGCCTGTCCAATCACTGACGACTGGGTCGAGATGACCAACCATGACTGGGCGTTCTCCACCAGTAAAATGAAAGCCAACCTCGGCTTTGAGCACCTGGAGATCATCAACGACTTTACCGCCGTTTCTATGGCCATCCCGATGCTGTCCGCAGACGATGTGATGCAGTTCGGTGGCGGCAAAGCGGTCAACGACAAGCCGGTTGCGGTCTACGGCGCAGGGACCGGTCTGGGCGTTGCTCACCTGGTTCACGTTGATAAGCGCTGGGTCAGCCTGCCGGGCGAGGGCGGTCACGTCGATTTCGCTGCTAACAGTGAAGAAGAAGACCTGATCCTCGAAGTGCTGCGTGCGGAACTGGGCCACGTCTCTGCCGAGCGCGTGCTGTCTGGTGCCGGTCTGGTGAATCTGTATCGGGCGATTGTTAAATCAGATGACCGGGTGCCGGAAAACCTGAAGCCGAAAGACGTGTCGCAACGTGCGCTGGATGACAGCTGCACCGATTGCCGCCGGGCACTGGCGATGTTCTGCGTGATCATGGGCCGCTTTGGTGGCAACCTGGCGCTGAACCTTGGTACCTTTGGCGGTGTGTATATCGCCGGCGGTATCGTGCCTCGCTTCCTGGAATTCTTTAAATCGTCCGGCTTCCGTGCCGCGTTTGAAGACAAAGGCCGCTTTAAGGATTACGTGCAGAATATTCCGGTATTCCTGATCACTCACGATCAGCCAGGCCTGCTGGGTGCCGGTGCGCACCTGCGTCAGACGCTGGGCAGCGTGCTGTAACTGTGGTAACAGGGCCGGTTTCCCGGCCCTGATCTTGTTTCCTTCCTCTATAACCGCATCAGCTGGCGAAACTCTTTTACTTTGCTGCGGCTGACCGGCACCTGAAATTCCAAATCCCGCAGTTTCAGCATGTAGGTGTTATTAAACCAGGGTTCGATTTCGCGGATCTTGCTGAGATTGATGCAATACGATCGATGGCAGCGGAAAAAGGCCTCTTCCGGCAGCCTGCTACAGAATTCGGTGATATTCATCGACATCACATACTCTTCCCGTCGGGTGTAGACAAAGGTCATCTTTTCATGGGCTTCAGCGTAATAAATATCGTTGATATCGGTGACGATAATCCGCTCATCCTTGACCAGGTTAATGGTATGCACCGAACTGCGGACGGCTTCCGGATTGCTCTGGTGCGCGGCCTGCTGCAGGGTGTTTTCGACCTTGCGCAGCATGGTGATAATGCGCATCTCATGATAGGGCTTGAGGATGTAATCGAATGCTTCCAGCTCAAAGGCATCCACCGCATGTTCCTTATAGGCGGTGATAAAGACGATCAGCGGCTTTTGCGCGAACTTGCTGATGTTCTGCGCCAGCAGCACGCCGTCCAATGACGGGATGTTGATGTCGAGGAAAATCACGTCAACCTGGTGGCTTTGCAGATACTTCAGCACGTCCAGACCATCGTCAAACGTGGCCTCAAGCGTCAGCTGGCTGTGTTGTCTGATTAGCCAGCTCAGCTCCTGCTGGGCCAGAAACTCATCTTCAACAATTATCGCTTTCACATCATTTTCCCGGAGTTAGCAGGGCATTACGCCCGTAAAGAGACGCTTTCACTGGCCGGCAGAGCCGTGCCGTTTTTACTGATATAAAAGGCGATTTCGGTGCCCGGATTGCGCCGGTGAATATGCAGACCTTCGCCGTAAAGCAGCTTTACGCGGTGATGAACGTTGAGCAGGCCGATTTTATTGCCGGGCATCTCATTACTTTCTACCCGCGCCATCACTTCTTCGCTAATGCCATTACCGGTATCGCGCACGGCGATGCGGATCCGGTCGCCCTGGTCTTTCAGGCTGATGGTCACCACGCCTTTTCCCCGGCAGGGATGGATGCCATGCACGATGGCGTTCTCAACCAACGGCTGAAGCAGCAGGCTGGGCAGCGCGCAGTTGACGTCTTCATCAATGTCGTAGATTACCGTCAGCTTGTCGCCAAAACGCGCCTGTTCAATGGCGATATAATCCTTAACCTGATACAGCTCTTTCTTGATATCGATGATCTCATCATCGTTCAGCTCAAGGTTATAGCGCAGGTAGCGCGCCAGATTGGTGATCAGCTGCCGCGCGGTATCCGGATTCATGCGGATTGAGGAGGAGATGGCATTCAGCGCATTGAACAGGAAATGCGGGTTGATTTTGCTTTGCAGCGCGCGCAGTTCGGCTTTGTTCGCCATTTCACGTAGCTGCTCGGCGCGGGACACTTCCAGCTGGGTGGAGATAATTTGCGACAGGCCTACCGCCATCTCTTTCAGCGACCAGGTGATGCGGTGCGCATGGCGATAGTAAATTTTCAGCGTGCCGGTGACTTCCCCTTTTTCCCACAGTGGGATCACAATCATCGAGTGAATTTCCGGCGTGCGGTGCGCCTCGTCGTTATTCTTGATGATGATCTCGCCGTTGGCGATCGAACGGGCGGTGGTCGGGCTGATCGCGTCATCACCGTTGTGGTAATTCGCTTCGCCAACGCCGACATAGGCGAGGATCTGGTTTTTGTTGGTGATGGCGACCGCATCGGCATTGATATCATTGCGGATAATGTCGCACACCTGGCGCAGCGACTGGCTGTTGACATGCCGGAACAGCGGCAGGGTTTTGTTGGCAATCTCCAGTGCCAGCTTGGCCTGCCTGGCGGCAATGGCCTCTTTTTCGCCCTCAACGCTCTGGATTAACAGCACAATCAGCCCGATGCTTACCGCGCCGAGGATCATCGGCACCGCGATTTCCGAGACGATTTCAATGCCTAAGGTGGTGGGCTGTGACCAGACGACAATCAGGATCATGGTCAGGGATTCACACAGCATGCCGCCGAGAATGCCCACGCTCCAGCGCTTCTCTTTCACCACTTTCAGGTTGATATAGCCGGAAACCACGCCGGCGATGATGCTGGTGATCAGGCAGGGCACCGAGGTCACGCCATGAACATCGATCAGGAAACGGTGCAGGCCGGCAATCACGCCGGTAACAATCCCAACCCAGGGCCCAAACAGAATGCCGCCGGACATAATCGCGATGGTGCGGACGTTAACCAGCGAGCCATCAACGTTGATGCCGCTCCAGGTACCAAACAGGGCAAATAGCGAAAAGATGGCGGTAACGGCGATCAGTTCCTGGCGTGAATGCTCGTCTTTTTGCAGCAGCTGCCGGAAATGGCGCGTGCGGGTCATGAAGAACAGGCAGATCAGCATCAGCGCGGCGCGGTCCAGCACGGCTAACAGCATTTCAAACATCGAGTGCACGGGCGCCTCGGCGGAGGGAAGAGGGGAAAGGGCTATGATAAGGAAAGCGGGCGGGATGTGCCAGGCATCGGCGCAGTGATTTGCGCCGATGCCTGTCCAGATCACTCTCTGACGGGCTATTTCATCTGGGATTTGCCCAGTTCGGTCAATTCGGCTTCCGTTGCGCGGCCGACAAAGTCCACTTCGAAATCATCGGCGGCAAAGTCCGGCGGCGAGCGGCCCTCAATAAAGGCTGGCCACTGACGCTGCAGGTAGGCTTCATTTTTCGCACACCAGGGCGCGGCAGAAATGTACATCACGTTGCTGTCGAAATCGCCCTGATGTTCATTTTCAACCGAATGAATGACATCGCAGTGCCAGAATACGGTATCGCCGGCTTCCATATCAGGAATTGCGGAAATCCCAGTCAGCAAAAGGGGATGCCATTTTTCACTGATCGAGAGTGCGCGGCCCGGCGCCGCGCCACAGAGATCGTCTTCCGGCACATCATCCTGGATGGCACGCAACAGGATCCACGCCATCACGTTTGCTACCGGCAGCAGGTTCAGCGTACCGCCGTGTTTGCGCTGCGGCGAAAGCGCCGTCCAGCCCTGAAAGGTGCGGAACATTGAGCATACGGCCGGTGACGCAAATTCACGCACCTCGGTACGCATTTCTCCATCGAATGGGTTATATTGCTGCCAGTTGCCGCTGAAAACGTGACGGTAAACGTGGCGGAAATTCTCATCCAGCCAGCGTTCAAGCGAGCCGCCATCAATGTGCGGCGACAGGCCAAGTGACCCCGAGTTCGGTGGCCGGCGACGCGTGCGATCGGCATAGCTGACGATGCGCGCAGGGTCGAAATGCTGCTTGCCGTGACTTTCGGTTTGCCACAGCGTATTCAGGAATACCTGCACCGCGTTCATCCGCGCGTGCTGGCGGGCTTCAACCTGCGGCTTCGACCAGTAGATGCCGTAAATCTGCGGTTTACCCTGTTTGAGATCGCCAAAATAGTTGTCTTCCGCCGCATGCTTAAGGCGCTCGACAAAGTTATTACGGTCAAGGTAGTTACCGACTTCCTGATTCCAGGCCTCGGCCTGTTCCTGTGGAAAAACCCCGTGGATGACGCAACAGCCACGTTGCAGGATCTGCGCTTTTTGCTGGCGGGTGACGCGGTGCTGAAGGATATCCTCGGCATCCAGCTGCGGCACGGGATTTTCACCGCGTTGCTGTTGCGCATTCAGTTCGGCAATTTGCTGGCGGATGTTGGCATCAACTTCAGCAAATACGTCTGCATAGTTCGGCAGTGCCTTGCGCAGCTGACGTTTAATATCCGCAACGGCCTGCGGGATGTTATCAATGTTGAGGGAAGACATGGTGATTCTCCTGTAACACTCTCGTTATGGTTATGTAGGGTTGATGTGAATTACAGCGCTTAAAAGCGGAAATTAAAAGGGGCTAAGTTTGTGCGAGACTTCCCCTTTTGTGAGGGCACTATGCATCTGTTTACCGAACGGCTGGAGCTGAAAGGGTTAAAGCCGGAAGACTGGCAACTTTTCCATCGGGTACATACCGATAAAACCAGCATGGAATTTATCAGCGCCGTGCCGCAGCTGGCCGATATCCGCCAGCGTTTTCACGATCGTCTGGCCCCGTGGCAGGTCACCAGTTTTCATATGCTGTGCCTGACCGTCCGCTTGAAAAGCAGCGGTGAGATCCTTGGGCTGATTGGCGCCAACGCCGAGTGGGCACCGTATCGCCAGGCCGAAGTGGGCTATTCCTTCCTCAACGAGCACTTTGGCCGTGGCTATGGCAGCGAGGCATTAGGCGCGCTGGCGGGCTATCTTTTCGAACACTGTGAGTTTCATAAACTTAAGGCGCAGGTGGTGGAAGGCAACTGGGCCTCGCGGCGGGTGCTGGAGAAAAATGGTTTTATCCTTGAAGGCACCCTACGGGATAATTATCTGTTACGCGGGCAATGGGTGAACGATTGGGTGTTTGGAAAGCTGAAAAGCGACGCCTGAAAATATTTTATCCCGCCTCTCGACAGGGCAGCGGACTCTACGTTATGTTCGTTGTTCGACCAGTTTCTGGTCAGCGTCGCTCGGATGGTCCGGGCGCTAACGTAAATCAGAGGTATCTATGGCTGACAACAGCTCACCACGCCGTTTTTCCCGCATTGAACGTCTTCCCCCTTACGTGTTTAACATCACGGCCGAACTGAAAATGGCCGCACGCCGTCGTGGCGAAGACATCATCGATTTTAGTATGGGCAACCCCGATGGCCCTACGCCGCCGCATATCGTGGAAAAACTCTGTGCTGTCGCTCAGCGTGACGATACTCACGGCTACTCTACCTCGCGCGGTATTCCGCGCCTGCGTCGGGCCATTTCACACTGGTATAAAGACCGCTATCAGGTGGATATCGATCCCGAGTCTGAAGCGATTGTCACCATCGGCTCAAAAGAGGGCCTGGCGCATCTGATGCTGGCCACGCTGGATCACGGTGATACCGTGCTGGTGCCGAACCCAAGCTATCCGATTCATATTTACGGTGCGGTGATTGCCGGCGCGCAGGTGCGTTCCGTGCCGCTGGTGGCGGGCGTCGACTTCTTTACCGAGCTGGAGCGGGCGATCCGTGAAAGCTATCCAAAGCCGAAAATGATGATCCTCGGCTTCCCGTCTAACCCAACCGCGCAGTGCGTTGAGTTAGATTTCTTCGAGCGCGTGATTGCGCTGGCGAAGCAATACAACATTCTGGTGATCCACGATTTGGCCTATGCCGACATCGTCTATGACGGCTGGAAAGCTCCGTCGATTATGGAAGTGCCGGGCGCGCGTGATGTCGCCGTTGAGTTCTTCACCCTGTCGAAAAGCTACAACATGGCCGGCTGGCGTATTGGCTTTATGGTTGGCAACAAAGAGCTGGTGGCGGCACTGGCGCGAATCAAAAGCTATCACGATTACGGCACCTTTACTCCGCTTCAGGTCGCCGCCATTGCGGCGCTGGAAGGCGATCAGCAATGCGTGAAGGACATTGCCGAGCAGTATAAACGTCGTCGTGATGTGCTGGTGAAAGGGCTGCATGAAGCGGGCTGGATGGTCGAAATCCCGAAAGCCTCGATGTACGTCTGGGCGAAAATCCCCGATCATTACGCACAGATGGGCTCGCTGGAGTTCGCCAAGCATATGCTGCAGGAAGCCAAGGTTTGCGTCTCGCCGGGCATTGGTTTTGGTGATTACGGTGATACCCACGTGCGCTTTGCGTTGATTGAAAACAGCGACCGTATTCGTCAGGCGGTGAGAGGCATTAAATCGATGTTCCGCGCGGATGGCATTTTGCCAGGCGCAACGAAGCTGAACGAAGAAGAAGCGTAAGGACTGGGGTCAGGCCGTGTGGCCTGACCCGCTTAATCAGCCCTGGCAGGGTTAAACCATCAGATAGAAGGTGCCAACCCAAAGTAGCAGGATAAAAGAGATCCCCATCAAAGCATATTTCACCGCAAAACTCCTCTGAGCGCCTACGTCTGGGGCGATCCCGGGCCTGCGTAACGCGAACAGATACGATACGGCAGACAGTTACGCCCTACCGTATCAGGTAGCCATAAGAAGCTTATGGCAGGATCGTTCGCTAATTTACCCGCTCTGTTTCGCAAAATAAAGCCGATTGTGCTATGAATCGTTGCGATTACGGCGTCC